>NZ_JQKS01000007.1:0-186007 GCF_000746145.1 Methylobacter sp. BBA5.1 | reverse complement strand
TAAAACTTCGTGCTCTTCGTGTCCTTCGTGGTTAAACCCTTTAAATTGAATACTTTCACAGTCTCGTACCTTTTCCAGCGGTTTCGGTGAATGCCATCCCAAAAGGTACGCGATACCCTAAAGGGCATAAATGCGTACCCTACCGAATTTATGAATACCTCTGGCGCCCTGCCGGTCGGTGAATGGCTTGTTTACTCGTTACCACGCTCCTGCTTGGTAATGCATACCGAGGCTGTAAATAATTTCCCTGTTTAAACATAGGATGCGCTGAATTCAGCGAAGCACATCCTAAGAAGAAAATTATCGACCGCCTGCATCCCTTGTAGGCAACCCGGGAGAAGTTTGTCCGGGAAGGTGTTTTTTGGCTTTTCAATTACCGCAAGTAAGGCGCCCGAGAGCGAATTTTTTTGCGGGTTGTTCCTGGTTGGAGGCGGGTGGCGGGGTATTCTGAAATATGAACAATAAGGGCTATATTGGGCTGCCGACAAACCTTCATTAATAATTAAATGTGAAGCAAAAATAAATTTGGCACTGCGTAACTTCACTTATTAACACGGGAATATTAATAGTATATTCTTCAGCTGTGGCTTGGACTTTGTCAGTAAAAAAAACCGAATCAAAAAAAAATAACAAAAATGACTCTCAATAATATCGATTGTAAAAACTTTATGCTGGTTTTATTCCTTTCTCAGGCTCGCAGCAAAGAGCCTGCATTTAATATGTTTTGAAGGAAATAACAGGGGATGCAAAAGAATAGGCGGATAATTCACCGGTTTCTGGTGTTGGTGGTTCTGGCCGGCGTGGCTGGAATCGTTATCGTTTTTGCAAATGTTATAAAAGAAGAGGTCAATACCTCCAAATATCAAGCTCAATATCTTTCGGAGATCAGCAAACAACTGAGTTTCAAGCTCGAGCCCGGCCCCAGTTCATCGATCCGTTATCCCGATTCCGGTCCATACGACTTGAGGCTGGGTTATGCGACGTTGCCGGACATGATCCAGCGCGCGGAAAAACACGGTTTCAGCATTTCCGCCCAGGCCACGTCTTCGCCCATGCTGACGCAGTTGGTCGATTACGGTTTATTCCCCATTTATCGCGAGAAAACCCAGGCCGGGCTTCGTATCGTTGACCAGTCCAATCAAGTCCTGTTCAGAGCGGTTTATCCGGCCCACGGCTATCCGAATTTCGAATCGATTCCGCCGCTGGTGCTGAACACGCTGCTCTTTATCGAAAACCGGGAATTGCTGGACGACACGAAGACGACAGTCAATCCCGCCGTCGAATGGGATCGCCTGGGATTCGCCGGGCTGCAGCTGATGGCGAAAAAACTGGGCGCCGACATCAATGTGCCGGGCGGCAGTACATTGGCCACGCAATTGGAAAAATACCGCCATTCGCCCGATGGCTATACGAAATCGTTGCTGGATAAGTTCCGCCAGATGGGGAGCGCATCGGTACGCGCCTATCTGCTGGGGCCCGATACGCGCGAAATGCGCCGGGAAATCGCGCTGTCCTACCTGAATTCCATGCCGCTGGCCGCCACGCCGGGATTGGGAGAGATCCATGGCCTGGGCGATGGCCTGACCGCCTGGTTCGGCGCCGACTTCAACGAGGTCAACCGACTGCTTAGCCGGGACGCACTTAATTCGGAACATATCAGCCAGGAGCAAGGGCAAGCCTTCCGGCAGGTCCTCAGTATTCTGTTGTCGCAACGCCGGCCGTCCTATCTTTTGGGCTCCGGTTTTGAGACATTGCAGGCGCTGACCGACAAATACCTGCGGCTGATGGCGAGCCAGGGCATTATTTCGGCATCGTTGCGTGATGAGGCTTTAGCCGCGCCCGCTAGCCGCGCTAAACGGTCGAATATATCTTTCGCCAAATTCATGGCGGAGAAAAAGACCCAGTCGGTGCTGAGAACGCGTCTGGCCAGGGCGACCGGCGTCAGGTCCATTTACGATCTCGACCGCCAGGATTTAACCGTCACGACCACGATTGACTACCAGACGCAACAGGCGGTCTCGAAAGCCCTGCGGCGCCTGAGCGATCCGGCTACGGCCCGTGCCGCCGGCGCGGTAGGTTTTCGGCTATTGGGTGAAAATCAGGATTTATCCCCCGTCATTTACAGCCTGATGCTGTTCGAACGCAGCAAAACGGGCAATCTGCTGCGCGTCCAAACCGATAATTACGATCAGCCTCTGGATATTAATGAAGGCATTCGCCTGGATCTGGGTTCGACCGCCAAGCTGCGGACAATGGTGCATTATCTGGAACTGATCAGCGACCTGTACCAGGAGTATAAAGGCCGACCGGCCCAGGAACTGGCCAAGCTCGAACTGCATCCGCGCGATTATTTATCGGCCTGGGTCATCGGACAGTTTCGGGCGCGGCCGGGCATAAACCTGGAGGAGTTGCTGAATCTGGCCCTGGACCGGCGCTATTCCGCCAGCCCTTACGAAAATTTCTATACCGGCGGCGGCATTCATCATTTCGAGAATTTCACCCGTGATGAAAACAAAAAAATCATGTCGGTGCGCCATGCCTTGCGCGATTCCGTGAATCTGGTCTTCATCCGTCTGATGCGCGATGTGGTTTATCATCATCTCTACAGGCCGGACGGCGTTGCCCGCTGGCTTGAAAATGAAGACGATCCGCGTCACCAACTTTATCTGCAGCGATTCGCGGACCGTGAAGGGCAGGTTTATCTGCGCCGCTTTTATGCCAAATATAAAGGCAAAAGCGAGGAACAGGCGCTGGCTTTACTGACCCAGCGGGTCAAGGCCAAAGCATCGCGGCTGACCATGCTGTATCAGGCCATTTATCCGGATCGTGACGAGTATGATCTCAACGCGTATCTGAAAGCGAATCTACCATCGGCGGTTCTGGCGAAGGAAGACATAGGACGCTTGCACCAGAAATACTCAACGGCGAAATTCGACTTGCAGGATCAGGGCTATATCACCAAGATTCACCCGCTCGAACTGTGGCTGGTCGGCTATCTGGCCAGGCATCCTGATGCCACGCGCGAAGAGGTTATCGCCGCCAGTGTCGAGCAACGGCAGGCCGTTTATCGGTGGCTGTTTAAAAGCAAGAGAAAGCAGGCCCGGCAACGGCGGATCATGACCTTGCTGGAAGCCGAGGCGTTTAAGGAGATCCATAGCGCCTGGGCACGCGTCGGTTATCCGTTCCGTTACTTGACACCTTCTTACGCGACATCGATCGGCGCCTCCGGCGACCGGCCCGCGGCTTTGGCGGAACTGATGGGGATTTTGCTGAATGACGGCGTCAGACAGCCGCTGGTCCGGTTTGAGAGCTTGCATTATGCCGAGGCGACACCGTATGAAACGTTGCTGAACAGATCGGTTTCTCAAGGCCAGCGTGTGATGCCGGCGGAAGTCGCCCGCGTGGCTCGCGGCGCGCTGATCGGCGTCGTCGAAGGCGGGACCGCCACGCGGCTTAGAGGCACGTATACCGATTTGGACGGCAAGGCGCTGGCGGTAGGCGGTAAAACCGGCACCGGCGATCATCGCCGTCAGGTCTGGGGAGAGAAAGGCCGCCTGATCGAATCGATATTCATCAGCCGCGCCGCCACGTTTGCTTTTTTTCTCGGCGACCGGTTCTTTGGCGTTATCACCGCTTATGTGGAAGGGCCTGAAGCCGAACAATACCATTTCACCAGTTCATTGCCGGTACAGATAGTCAAGTTTCTGGAACCCACGCTTTCGCCTTTGCTGAACCGGGCGCCCAATGAACCGGGCAATTTGCCGGTACCTAAAATAGCCATGATCGATAAGCACAATCTGGCGGTTCCGGCCAGCCATAGTCGACATTGAAAAAATATGCGGGCGGGTTTTTGCTTAGTAATGGGCATGGAATAAATCAGGGAATTGTAGGTGCGAATTCATTCGCACCTAAACCGGAAATTCCATCCGCGCACTTGAGGAAGTTATTTTATGCGCGTTCCTTAAGGCCCCTGCTTGTAAGGCTCGCCCGCTTAACATCATTATAAAACCACGAAGGACACGAAGCTCACGAAGGAAAGTCCAGTGGACATATCATGGTTCATCGTTCGCGATCCGCACCTCCTGAAACGACCGCTTCTGACCCTGCAGGTTAAGGCTGTTTCCGTGGGAGCGATGCCCACATCGCGACTGGCCGGGCGATTTCAAATCGCGATATATACCCAAAGGACATAAAGGCATCGCTCCCGCTACCGGTATTGGTAAGGAACGTGAATTTTAGCCATATTCTTAAATCACGGTACTCACGTTAAAAACTGATATTCCCCTGCAGCCAGATTTTCTGGGTATCCGTTGAAAACTGGTCGGCATCGTAATAAGCATACTTGGCCAATAGCGCATAATGCTTGCCGAATTTCTTGAGCGCCAGGAAATCCCATTCCTTGCCGTAATGAATCCGGCCGGTGTCGTCGCTAAAATCATGGAATACGCCGCTCAGGGTCAGGCTGCCGTTGTCCAGGGAAGCGCTCAGGGTGCCGAACACATCGCGAATACCGTCATTGGGCGTCACCAGAAATTGATCCGCCCAGCCCTGGAAGGCATGATTGGTTCCCAGCGGCGTAAGAAAGCGTTTATTGGCGCCCAGGCCATTCATTTGTTCCATGGCGCCCTGAACAGTAATCATATTGAACGCGCTCAGGCCGCCCATCAGATTGAAGCGATGGGCTTCGTAATCGGTCGGGCTGTGCTGGTAATCTTTTTGAAAACTCCATTCGGCGGTATAGAGCGCGCTCAGCTTGTCGTTAATGGCCGTCTTGCCGTTGAAACGCAGGCCGTAAGTCTGGTTTGATTTGGCGTAATTTTCCCGTTCCGTGTAATCCAGCCAGTAGCCGTAGCCGATCAGATTGCCGTAATCGCCGACTTTGTAGTTGATATTCAGGATAGGGGCATTGATGTTCTCGGTCGTGCCCAAGAACGTGTTGACGTTGCCGATATAGCCGGCGTTGACGGTCAGGCCGGATAGCAGCGAACTGTTATACGTGATCAGCACCGAGTCGAACGTCGTTTCCAGCTGCCGCCAGCCGACGTTGCCGATAAAACGGTCGTCATCGAGCTTGATGCGCTGCCGGCCGCCCTTGATCAGCGTGTCGGGAATGCCGGCATAACTGATCCAGAGCTGATTCAGCTCGTTTTCATCGGGATCGGCAACAGTCGAGAAACCCGGCTTGTTGCCCAATCCATTGTTGTAATCACTTTGCAGGACATAGTTGCCTTCGTATTCGACATAGCCTTGCAGGCCATGAAAGACCGGCGACAGCAGTCCCAGGCGCAGGCGCACCGTATTGGCATTGGCGGTTTTCGGGTTGCCGGGGCCTTTGTCCTGGTTGACGTTTTCATAACGGTAGTTCAGGTCAAACTTGACTGAACCTTTTTTGCCGTCCTGATAAAAGTTCAGCGCATTTTCGATCGACTCGTTCAGGCTGGCGGCCGAAGCCGGGCCGGCAATCGCCGATAATGCCAACAGTGCGGCCGAGGCGTAACCGAAGGGTATGTTTTGTCTCATAAGTTCCTCTTATTTTATTAGTGTGTGTGATCGCAGTCGGTCAGAAAGGTCAGGATGCTTTCCCGGTATCGGTAGTAATTGGCATGTTCGAGGAGGGCTTTACGGGAGCGCGGCCGGGGCAGGTTAATGTCTTGAATCTTGCCGATTCTGGCATGCGGTCCATTGGTCATCATCACCACGCGGTCGGCCAGCAGGATGGCTTCATCAACATCATGCGTGACCACGATCGCTGTCACCTGTGTCCGTTCCCAGACTTCCATCAGCACTTCCTGCAGTTCCCACCGCGTCAAGGAGTCCAGCATGCCGAACGGTTCATCCAGCAATAGCAATTTGGGTGACAGGGCAAAGGCGCGCGCGATGCCGACACGCTGGCGCATGCCGTTGGACAGGTCGGCGGCTTTTTTATAAAGCGAATCGGCCAGGCCGACGCGGGTCAGATAGTACTCGACGATATCGTTGCGTTCTGAGCGTGAGGCGTGCGGATAGACTTTATCGACGCCCAATGAGACATTTTCAAAAGCGCTCAGCCACGGGAACAGGCTGGGCGACTGAAAGACCACGCCGCGGTCCGGTCCGGCGCTGTCTATCTCTTTATTATCTAGGATGATGCCGCCTTCGGAGATGCTGTTCAGACCGGCCGTCATCGATAAAACGGTCGACTTGCCGCAGCCCGAATGGCCGATAATCGAGATGAATTCGCCTTTTTTGACTTTCAGATCGAAACCGTCCACGACTTTAACGCGACTGTTGCCGTCGGGTGTCGGGTAAATTTTCGACAGCCGCGAAAACTCCAGATAGCGCGGCCTGCCCAAATCATTGAGGCCGGGTTTCAAGGCCGGGTTGTCCCTGTTCCAGTCATGGCTGGTATTGGGCCGCACATCAGGCAGCGTGATGTTGTCGCAGCTTGCGGCCTGCTTCTTATCGATGCCGATGCCCATCAGATATTGCGTGATTTCGGCGCGCAGTTTTTTGAATTTCTCGTTATGGTTTAAGGCCGTCCGGTCTCTCGGACGTTCGATGTCGATAATGAAGTCCGGGCCGAACGTGGCGCCAGGGCCCGGGGTAAGCGGGATAACGCGATCAGCCATGTAAATGGCCTCATCGACATCATTGGTGATCAGGATTACGGTTTTCTTGTCCTGCTCCCAGATTTGCAGGATTTCATCCTGCAGGTTTCCGCGCGTCAATGCATCAAGGGCGCTGAGCGGTTCATCCAGTAACAGAATGTCGGGATTGGCGGCCAGGGCCCTGGCGACATTGACGCGCTGGCGCATGCCGCCCGACAGTTCAGCCGGTTTTTTATCCATGGCGGCGCCCAGATTGACCATGCGCACGTATTTTTCGGCATGGGCGCGGCGTTGTTCCAACGACCAGTCTTTAAAAATCTGATCGACCGCCAGGGCCACGTTCTCGAACACCGTCAGCCACGGCATCAGCGAATAGTTTTGAAACACGACGCCACGGTCCGGTCCCGGCGCCGTGATGGGGCGGCCATGCTTCAATACATCGCCGCAGTCGGCTTCGATTAAACCGGCTATCATCGATACGAGCGTGGTCTTGCCGCTGCCGGAAAAACCGACGATGGCGATAAATTCACCGGCTTTGATATCGAGGTTGATGTCTTTCAGAACAGAGATTTTATCCTTACCCGAACCGTAGGATTTACTGACCTGTTTCAGTTCCAGCAGCGGCGCGCGTGCGTCATTGGACGGCGCGGGCGGCCGGATGGCGTCGGCTTCGGCAATAATATTGAGTTTGATAGCGGACATGTCAGGCTCCCGGTTAAAGTGTCTTGCCGAAAGAAAATGCTTGCTGGAATGCCTGCATAATGCGATCAAGCATGAAACCGATAAGGCCGATCGTAAAAACAGCCACCATGATGCGGCCCAGTGAATTGGAACTGCCGTTCTGAAACTCATCCCAGACGAATTTTCCAAGTCCCGGGTTTTGCGCCAGCATTTCCGCGGCGATCAATACCATCCAGCCCACGCCCAGTGACAGGCGCATGCCGGTGAAAATATAGGGCAGGGCGGACGGCAGAATGATTTTTCTGACCTGCGTGGACCAATCCAGGCGCAGGACTTTGCCGACGTTGACCAGATCCTTGTCGACGGACGAGACGCCGACCGCCGTGTTGATCAGCGTAGGCCATAACGAGCACAGTGTGACCGTGATCGCCGAGGTCAAAAATGATTTTTCAAACCAGGAATCGTCCGTCGTGACGTAAACGGAGCTGACGATCAAGGTTACGATAGGCAGCCAGGCCAGCGGCGACACCGGCTTGAAGATCTGGATGAGCGGATTCAGCGCGGTGTTGAACAGCGGGCTCATGCCGCATAAAATGCCGAGCGGTATGGCAACAATTGTGGCAATCACGAAGCCCGCGAAAACGGTGTAGAGGCTGGTGATGATCTGGTCCAGGTAAGTGGGCTTGCCGGTATAAATCCGTTCTTTGACGCGCGCATCAGGATTCTCGGTCAGCAGTTTCTCATTGCGCGCCTGCTGGCGTTGATAAAAGGCGGCTTCTTTCTGACGTTCCGCATAATGGGCTTCCACCAGTCCGCCAATTTCCCGCCATACCGCAACAGGGCCGGGAATGGCCCCCAGGCTGGTATTGACCTTGGATGCCGAAAAACTCCAGAGCCCCAGGAACAGCATAAACGCGATAATCGGAACGCCCATGATCAGCCATAATTCACGGGCTTGCCGCGCGGGATTTTCGCCGGCCGCCATTTTAATGACCGGTACGAACCAGGTCAGGCCGGTAATGTTAAAAAAATTGATCAGTTTATTATGCATAGGACACCTTTATCAGAAGGGATAGGGGCTCTCGCATGGCGTCCGCTGCCTGTCGGCGGCAGTTAAAAAAAGGCGCGTCCCTGCACCAAATTAACGTCCCATGTCTATCCAGGAGAGGCTCATGACCGAGTTGCTGAACTGTTTAGTCGACTATTTGGCCGCCCACGACTTTTTGCTTGCCTTTAAGGCCGATAGCAAATTTGGCCAGGTATTCATTGGGTTTGCCGCCCTCGTAAACAATGCCGTCGATAAAGTCGGCCTGGGGCGGTTTGATGCCGGTTTCAGTGTCGGCGGGGAAATCGCTGGCGGTGGCTTTGCCTTCGGCTATCAATTCCTTGGCCGCGGCTTTGTAGATATCGGGGCGATAGACTTTTTTAGCGATTTCCATGAACCAGTCGTCCGGTTTGTATTCGTTGATCTGTCCCCAACGGCGCATTTGGGTCAGGTACCAGATGGCATCGCTGTAATAAGGATAAGTGGCATGGTTGCGGAAGAAGACATTGAAATCCGGTAATGGCCGTTTATCGCCTTTTTCGTACTCGAATGTACCGGTCATGCTGTTGGCGATCACATCGAAGTCGGCGCCGACATATTGTGTTTGCGACAGCATTTCAACGGCTTCCTTGCGGTTTTTGTTGTTGTCTTCATCCAGCCACATGGCGGCGCGGATCAGGGCCTTAACGACCGCGATATGGGTATTGGGGTTTTTGTCGGCCCATGCCTTGCTGACGCCGAAGACTTTTTCGGGGTTGTTTTTCCAGATTTCATAATCGGTGACGACAGGGATGCCTATGCCTTTGAATACGGCTTGCTGGTTCCACGGTTCGCCCACGCAGTAGCCGGAAATAGTGCCTGCTTCCATGGTCGCCGGCATTTGCGGCGGCGGCGTTACCGATAGCAGTGCGTCTGCGTTAATTTGTCCGGAATTTTCCTGAGGGGGCGCATAATAGCCCGGCTTGATGCCGCCGGCCGCCAGCCAGTAACGCAATTCATAGTTATGAGTGGAAACCGGGAACACCATGCCCATATTAAAAGGCTTGCCTTCGGCTTTATACTTGTCGATGACCGGTTTTAGTGCATCCGCTTTAATCGGATGCATCGGTTTGCCGTCTTGCATCGGCACATGGGGTTTCATTTGATTCCAGACAGCATTCGATACGGTAATGGCGTTGCCGTTTAAGTCCATGCTGAAGGCGGTAATGACATCGGCTTTCGTGCCGAAACCGATGGTGGCCCCCAAAGGCTGGCCGGCCAGCATGTGGGCGCCGTCCAGTTCGCCGCTGATGACGCGGTCTAACAGGACTTTCCAGTTTGCCTGGGCTTCGATTTGCACATACAGTCCTTCGTCTTCGAAGAATCCCTTTTCATAAGCAACCGCCAAAGGGGCCATATCCGTCAACTTGATGAAGCCGAATTTGAGATTTTCTTTTTCCAGATTTTCAACTGCACCGGCGCCGGATGCGAAAGCCACGGCGATCATTGCCGCAGCCCATTTTCTTATAATTATTGTTCCAGGTTGTCTCATGCGGACCTCATTAAGTAAAAAATTGCGAAAAAAAAGGCGTCTGCAAACCGAATGGGTTTGCATTCGATCTGAAAGACGCCTTTGTCCGGTCTGGCTCGCCGTTGAGCCAAAATTGTCAGCGCTCCGCCGTTGGAGCCTTTGTTTCGTATAACGCAAGCCTTGTGCCATAGTTGTAAAAAACCGGTACAAAACAAATTATGTTTAACCAGAACAAGGCCTTAAGGGAATGGTTTTATCTATTGTTTCAGTTTTGGCAACGCCGGTAGCATTAACAGGGCGGGGCAGCGCATTATTTTTGTGCGGCCGTTTTGATAATTGCACCAATTGGGATTTTTTAATTCATTGAGTGCCGGAGGTTTCGGCGTGAACGCCAGGTATCGGGCGGGTAGTCCCGGTATGTTCGCGCGAACATGGCGTATTAATCAATCCACCCCGCGCTTTCTCATCATCCCGAACCATTAATCGGCAAGGTCATGAGAAAACGGGCGAAACGGCATGAAACCTGCCTTATAAAATCAATTTAGGGAGAGTTTTATTCATGTCTAAAATGAGCCATATCAATGTAATCGATAAATATGAAGAACATCGATTAGCCATTCATAATCTGCTTTCTTCCATTTTGAGCTGCTTTGCCGATGAAAAAATGTTCGAGCAAAGCCAGGAGGAACTGACCGAACGGCTTAACTCTTTATGCGCTTATTATCCGTTTCTCAGTCTGCTGTACCTGCTTGACGCCGACGGCCGGCAGGTCTGCATGAATGTGCCGGGCAGCTATTTTAAGCACCATCCTAAAACCGGCCTGGGAACGGACCGCAGCAAACGGCCGTATTACCTGCTGGCGTCGAAAACAGACAATGTGGTTGTGACCGAGCCCTATTTGTCCAGTGTCAGACAGGAATTATGCCTGTCCACCAGCATGAAGGTTTTTAACCAGGACGGCTCGGTAAGAGGCTTTATTGTGATGGACATTGACCTGGGATCGACGCTGGCATTTCTGACGGGCGACAGCAAACGCGTTCATTTCGAGCCTTATTTTAAAATCATATACAGCCTGATCGTGCTCGGCTTGTTCACGGTCGCCCTGGTGCTGCTGTACGCGGCCGGCGTCGAATGCGTAAAAGTACTGAGTTCGATCATTGATCCCCGGACGATGATCGAGATACCGTTCGGCATTGTCATTTATCTGACCCTGGCATTGGCCATATTCGATCTGGGCAAGACGACGCTGGAAGAAGAGGTGCTGTTATACAAGGATATCCTCCGGCACAGCTCGACCCGGCGCACCATCACGCGCTTCATCGCGGCTATCATCATCGCCGTATCGATCGAAGCCCTGCTGATGATATTCAAGTTCGCGTTGAAGGGCGGCGGCGAGCACATTATCGAGGCCGTCTGGATTATTATCGCCGCGGCGCTGCTGTTGCTGTCGCTGGGCGTTTATGTGTATCTGGGCAGCAAGGCGGAAGGCATACTGCTGAGCCATCGCGGTCAATTTAAGAAAAAAGCCTGATTGTGCCATACTGTTCAAACTGTGCTTGAGTCGGTAACGGACGCCGCGGAACGAACAAAGAAATTTTTCTCTCAAACAACAAGTTTTGAAATAATGGCGGCATAAACGCGGTATAAGATGGCTAGCCACAATAAACATTGGAATCAAGGACCTGACCGGCCCCGGACATTTATCGGTTTCAGGTTGAATCCGTCTCTCTTTCAAACTAACCCGTAAAGGACTGACATGATTAAATACACACCTTTAAAAGACCACGATACACCCGTCAAGGTATTGTTTACCGGTTACCTCTGCACAGTAGGTATCGGTTATGTTGTTGCATTGATCCAGATTTTGTTTACGCACGGCATGGCCGACGGTAAATTCGGCTTGTCCATCGATGATATCGTCTACAGTTACTACGGCAACCGCTCGGGCACGGTGGTGGAAACGAAACTGAACGGCTCGATGAAGGAGATGGCGCCCGAGGCGGAGCGCTTCCAGATCATACAGTGGGTCCGGGACGGCGCGCAGATCAACGACTATAAGCCGTCCGGCGTCGCCAACATCATCGAGACGCGTTGCGTTCTGTGCCATAACGAAGGCGCCTCGGGTATTCCGAATTTCTCCGATTTCGAGCAGCTGAAAGCCTTGACCACGCAGGACGAAGGCGCGACCTTCAGCTCGCTGACGCGGGTTTCCCATATCCATTTATTCGGCATCAGCTTTATTTTCATGTTCGTCGGGCTGATCTTCGCCTTTTCCGAAACCACTCCCACGCCTTATAAATCCGTCGCTATCGGCATGCCTTACGCGTTCCTGCTGGCCGACATTCTGTCCTGGTGGCTGACCAAAATCCATCCGATGTTCGCCTGGCTGGTCATTCTGGCCGGTACCGGCATGGGCGTTTCATTCGCGTTTATGTGGGTCACATCCATCCTGGAAATGTGGCTGTTCAGACCGGTGTTTATCGAAGGCCCGGGCATGAAAGTGCAGGCGTGGCTGGAAAGCTTGGCTTGCGGAGGCGAGGAAAGCGGGGTGAATAAAGCCTACTGCGCTTTCAAACGCGGGATGGCTATTCTGAAGGATAAATGGCTGCAGCATGGCTGGCCATGGCTTAAGGGGCTGTTCGATAAATAGCGTTGCCGTTCACATCTGGGCTGTAGGGTCGGATTGACTTGCAGCCCGCGGGTATTTGCGGCTTCGATCGTCGGGTTATGCCATGGCTGACCCGATTTGTTGAACTTCAGAAAAATCCGCTCTGCAAAAAACTTGCGAAAAACCTTTAAGTTTAGTTCATAAATCAATTAAAACCAGGGCTTTTATCAGGCGTCGGAAAAGTGATTGACACACCTGTAACGTGTTGTTAGTGTTGGCTTGCCCGGGAAATGGATCACATTCCTGGGCGGCGGCGCACAAAGATGCGTGGGCGCTAATATAATGATTTATCGGGTAATGAGATTGTTTACCCTAAGGAGCATAAATAATATGAATAATAAGAAGATGGAAGGTAGCAAAATGAAGAAATGGTTATCCGCGTTTATAAGGGATGAGGAAGGCGCGAGCGGCATCGAGTATGCATTGGTTGCCGCGATGGTTGCGATTGCTCTGGTTGCTTTCGTGCCGGCGATCAGTGGAGCAATTAAGACCATATTTAATCAAATTGTGGTCGCATTAGGCGGCGAGGCGGTAGCATAGTCCAATTAGGTATCAATACGGTTAATTCGGGTTATTGTCATTCCTTAGTCAAGAACGCATGAAAAATGGATATCCTGACGACCATCCCCATCCAGTATTGGGCCCTGGGATGCTGGGCCACTGCCTGCGGCGGTTATGACCTGGCGGTCCGCCGCATTCCCAATATTCTGTCACTGGGCGCTCACGCCGGTGCACTGGCGATGCTCGCGGTGAGCGGCCAGGGCTGGCTGGGCGCACCGCCATCCTCGTGTTTCGCCGCCTGGGCATTGGCGCTGGTTTTAACGGTACCCGGCTATGCGATGAGGCGCCTGGGGGCGGGGGATGTAAAATTGCTCGCCGCCATGGGGCTGGCGGGCGGCATGGAAGCGATGCTGATCGCGTATGCCACTGCCGGCCTTTTGGTGGGCGGCACGGCGGTCATCTGGCTGATGGCGTATCGCTGGCAGCCGGTGTTGGCTCCGCAACTGGCGCGAATCGGCATCGATGCGCCGGCGATATCGGAACCGAAGGGCAGGATACTGTCTTTCGGACTGGGACTCGCCATCGGTTTTGTCGTTGCGCTGGTGCTAATCAGTGTTAACGCTCCGCTTTTATCCAGCTAGCTTGAATGATGGCAATGAAATAGGACTTACGCAGTTTGCCTGTTCATCCGCCGAAACAAGCGGGTTTAAAACCTGTGGGGGCGACTGAAGTCGCCCCCACAGGCTTGCGTAAGTCCTGTGAAATTTATTTCTCATCTTCAAGGGCAAAGGCATGGCAAATAACCTTAGACAGTCTTCATTCGGCGCGCGCCGCCGATTATCGCACGGCTTACGCAAACAAAGCGGGGCGGCGGCCATAGAGGCCGCGCTTTTGTTCGTCATTTTTTTCACATTGTTCTACGCCATCGTCAGTTATTCGATGCCGCTTTTGATGATGCAGGCGTTTCACCATGCGGCGTCATCGGGAGCAAGAGCGGCGGTGGGGGTTGATCCTGACACGGCTGATTATGAAGGTGCCGTGGCAGGCAGGGTGCGCATGGTTGTAGGCGAATTGCTGGACTGGCTGCCCCCGGCCGCCCATAGTGCCGTGCTGGGAGAAGGGAATGCAAAAGTGCTGGTGCAATTCGACCAGCCAAGCTCCGGCATGCTGACTGTGACCGTCCAGTTCCCTGGATACACGACGAATCCACTGATACCGATTTTGAAATTCCCCCTGGTGGGCGATGTGCCGAAGCTGCCCCCAGACCTCATTGCCCGCGCTGTCGTACAATTATAAGCCTTGGACTCAAGCAGGACGCGGCTTAAGGTCCGCGCCAATAACCTATGGGCATAAATACCCATAGGACATAAATAAATTCGCACCTGCAATTTTCTGATTTATTCCATGCTCATTTTCCTTGATTCCCAGGCGTTTTAATCTGGCAATTCCTACGGATCGATGCCTAGATACCGCAACACGTAGGGGCGAACCTGTGTGTTCGCCCTTGCCCAGCGGTTCGCCTTTGGCCAGCGGTTCGCCTTTGGCCAGCGGTTCTCCGATAACCCGTTGTGCAGCCGAAACAGGGCGCAACATGGAATAATCACTTCCGAGTCGGTGAGAGGACAAGGACTGCCGGCGCAATGGCGTTTACAAGGCATTCAAGAGAATTTATCGATATCTTTGCGATAAGGTATTGAGACAACGACAAAAAGTCTTTGGGTAACTATAATATCAGGGATTTGGCCATAAATAATTTTCCTGTTTAAACATAGGATGTGCCGACGACAGGAGGCGCACTTGTGCCCTTTAGGGTATCGTTCGCGAGCGATGCACTTCCCTGCGTCGTCTGGAACACCTGCTTTTAGCCGGCACATCCCATGCAGGACTCTGATTCCAGGAAGTCATTTTCAGCCAAATCCTAAATATTAAGCACCTATACTTATAATAAATATACTCAGGGGCAAGGGGGAGCAATGAGTAGTTCAGTTCTGCGCATATTCGCGGTAGTACTCGCAATAGGCGCCATGGCGATCGGTTATCTCGGTTATAAGGCAAGTCAACAGCCGCCCATGCCGGAACCGGCGCATGTCGAGGAGGCGCCTACTCCGAAAGGCGACCCGGTAGTGTTTGCCGTGCACGATATCCCGGCCGGCCGGGTTATCGCCCAAGAAGATCTGGTCACCGGATTCGTTCCTGCCCGGCCGGCCCGTTCCTACGCGGTCAGCGCCGAACTCATCGGCCGCAAGCCCGGAATCGGTATCGCCAGCGGGGAAATGATATTGTCCAGCCATTTTCCGTCCTCCAGCCAGTTAGCGTTAAGTCTCCGTCCCGGCGAGCGGGCGATGGCGGTCAGAGTGGACGAAGTCATCGGCGCCGGCGGTTTTATCGAGCCCGGCGATCGGGTGGATGTGCTGCTTTACTTGAAGGCCGATCAGGAAATAGGCAGGGACAGTTCGGCCCAGGTGGTTTTATCGCAAGTGCGGGTGCTGGCCTTCGGCAATATGCTGGAAGCGCCGGATGAACAGGCGGCCGACGACGGGCGGACGGACTTGCTGGAAAAGGCCAAAACCGGCGGGACCAAGGCATCGGGTAAACGCAAGAATCCGGAGGAAGCCAGCGGAAAAAAAAGCAAAACCGCCGTGCTGGCCATTGCCGAAGCCGATACCTCGAAGCTCATGCTGGCCGAGTCCAGCGGCAAGCTCAGGCTCGCGCTCCACGGCGCCGAGCGGCCGGAGAACATCCTGGAAACCGGCGAGGCGCACGTGATGCCGGCCGCTTTCTCCCCTCTTGAATCAAAGGAGGGCGGCCAGGATAAACACTACATGGAAAAAAAAGAGTTGGTCCGGCAGGTCATTATACATAGGGGAAGTTCAACTGAAATCTCGACGATGGGGCGCTGACTTGAGCCGTCATTCCGATGATCGTGAAGAGGGTGTTAATACCTGGAAAATGAAACTGGCGCAGGATGGAGGCGATGCATCGATTGCGAACGATGCGCATCGTATCTCGCCAGCCATCCTGTGGCGGCTTTCACGGGAAGCCATCAACAATAATAACGATAGACCTGACAAGCATTAATATGAATTACTTTAAAGCGCTGTTGCTCTGCGCTCTTTTTGCGACAACTTTTTGCGCAAACGCATACGAGGACTCCATCAGCATCGAGATGGGCAAACAATTCAGCTACCGGTACGGCAATGCCATTAAACGGGTCGCCGTCGGCGATCCGGAAATCGCCGATGTTTCCATGATCGGTGACCGGCAGGTGCTGATCACCCCCAAAAAAACCGGCGCGACGAGTCTGCTGGTCTGGAGCGGTTCCGATGTCGGAGCGCCCGATTTTCATGCCGATTTGCTGATCACGGCGGGCGAAAGCCTGAAGCGGCATGCCGTCAAAAGCCTGGATGATGATCAGCTCCAGGTTTCGGCGGCCGGCGACAAACTCAAGCTTTCCGGACAAAGTGCTTCGCTGGAAAGCCATGACCAGGCCGGCAAGGCCACTGACGAGCAAAATAAAGCCACGGTGGTGGATGCCAGTCAACTGGGCTTCGACTCGCAGGTCCAGATCGACATCAAAATTGTCGAGATCAACCGGACACGGCTACAGAACGCCGGTCTGTTTCTGGGGAAAAACAGCGCCAACACCACGCTGGGGCTTTCCACGCCGGGTAATCTGACGGGAGTTGAATCCGCTGGAGCGGGTGCTTTCTCGCTGCTCAGCAGCGGCTTCTTTCCCCATGCCCAGGCGTTCAATTTTATCTACGGCAACGCCAGCGAAGGTATTCTTGGCGTAATCTCCGTGCTTGAGAACAACGGTTTCGCCTACACGCTGGCGGAACCTTCCCTGGTGGCCATGAGCGGGCAAAGCGCGAGTTTCCTGGCCGGCGGCGAATTTCCAATTCCGGTGCCGCAGGGCGGCGCGCAGACCGGCGGCATTACCATCAAATTCAAGGAATTCGGCGTGCGCGTATCGCTGACGCCGACCGTGCTGGACCAGAACCGGATTGCCTTGAAAGTCGCCCCCGAGGTCAGTGAACTGGATTTTACCGCCGGTACGCAAAGCGGCGGTACCGCCGTGCCGGCATTGCGCATTCGCCGCACCGATACCAGCATTGCCCTGGGCGACGGCGAGAGCTTCGTGATCAGCGGGCTGGTGAGCCAGGACACCCTGGCCAGCGTGGATAAGTTGCCGGGGCTCGGCGATATTCCGATTCTCGGCGCCTTTTTCCGTTCCACGCACATCGACCGCAACAACAGGGAACTGATCATGGTGGTGACGCCGCACCTGGTCCGGCCGCTGGCCAAGGGCACGCCTTTGCCGCCCATGCCGGGGGAAAATTACCGGCGCTACGATCCGAATTTCTTCCGGGCCTTCTTTCTCGAAACCGGCAAGTTTCGCTCCGGCCCCTCTACCCAATCAGGATTTTCGAAATAATGACATGACTATTACACGCAAGCAAAGTGTTGTTGCCATCACCAGCAATCAGGAGCACATACGCTGGCTGAATGCGGTATTCAAGGATGAGGGCGAGCTGGTTATCGCCGATTTGCCCACGCTTGAGCGTGTGCGCCAAATACTTGACCTGACCGGCGCTCAGGTCGTGTTCGTGGCACTGACGACGCAGACGCTGCGGCAGGATACCGCCCTGATCGAGGGCCTGGTAACCGTCAAGCCCTTGCTGTCGGTGATCGCCATGGCGGATCAGATCGATAATGAAATGCTGCTTTTTGCGATGCGGGCCGGCGCGCGCGATTTCATCACCGCCGGCAGCCGGCCCGGCGAAGTCATCAGTCTGGTCCAGCGCTTGCAGAGCCGCGCGCCCGCTCCCAATATCTCCTCCGCATCGGTCGGCAAAATCACGGCGCTGGTCAGCGCCCGCCCCGGTTCGGATACGCCCATGCTGGCCCTGCATCTGGCTTTGGCCATGCAAGGCGAGAACAAGGAACGGAACACGCTGCTGCTCGATCTGGGCAATCCGGCCGGCGACACCTTGACCTATCTCGGGCTCAATTCCCCTTACAGTTTTATCGATGCGGTAAGAAGCCTGCGCCGCCTGGATTCCATGCTGATCGACAGCGCTTTCGCCAAGCATGAAAGCGGACTCAGCCTGCTGGCATTGCCGGAAGAGCAGGGGGCGATGAATGACATCACCTCCGCCGATATTTATGTGCTGCTGGGCATGCTGCGGCGTTATTTTTCCCGTATCGTCATCAATCTGGGCGGCGTGCCGCAGTCGGATTTTCTGTATTTATTGCTGAGCAATGCCGACAATACCCTGGTGGTGGTCGAGCAAAGCGTTCCGAGTTGTAAGCAAAACATGCAAATGGTGCGAAAAATGATCGAGCATAAAATCGTGATGGATAAGGTAGAACTGGTCGTCGACCGTTATCTTCCGCAGTTGCCCCCGGATGCCGAGAGCCTTTCGAGGGGATTCGGCCTGCCGCTTCAGGCGACGTTGCCGCCTTCCGGCATGGCCCGCCTGAGCATGATGAATTCCGGAGAAAGCCTGTTTCAGTGCGCGCCGCGCGATCCTTACACGCTGGCGATCCGGAAGCTGGCGAAAAGGATACTGGACAACGACGCCGATCATGCCCAAGGCGCGAGCGCCAAGAAGGGGCTGTTCAAGGCTATCGCCGCCTGGTTCGGCGGTCGTGAGGGGTAAGGCCATGGGACTGAAATTTCCTCACTACGACTACAGCCTGAAGCACACGGAAACTTATCAGGATCTCAAATATTCCCTGCACCATTACTTGATCGATCGCGTCGAGGAGGACAACATTCCGCTCAGCGAATGGACGCCCGAGCAGATTCAGCGCTACGTGCATGAGCATGTCACGCGCTACGCCAGCCACCGGCAACTGGCGGTGACCAGCTACGACCTTGACGACCTGGCGGAGGAGATGGTCAATGAGCTCACGGGCTACGGTCCGCTCCAGTCCCTGCTGGCCGACGATCAGATCAGCGACATCATGGTGAATGGCGCCCGGCATATTTTTCTCGAACGCAACGGCAAAGTGCAGCAAGCCGATCTGAGGTTCATCGATGACGATCACGTGTTGCGCGTGATTCGCCGGATTATCGCGCCGCTCGGGCGCCGGCTGGACGAATCCAGCCCCATGGTGGACGCGCGCTTGCCCGATGGCAGTCGGGTCAATGCCATTATTCCGCCGCTGGCCATTGACGGCCCCTGCCTTTCGGTGCGCAAATTCCGCAAGGACCCGCTGCGCGAGTCGGATCTGCTGGTTTACGGCTCGGCCAGTGAAGCCATGCTGGAGTTTCTCAGGCGGGCCGTGACGGTGCGCTGCAATATTCTGATCAGCGGCGGCACCGGCTCCGGCAAGACCACACTGCTGAATATTCTGAGCCGGTTCATCGAGGAGCGGGAGCGGATTGTCACCATCGAGGACGCGGCCGAACTGCAGCTCGGGCACAGCCATGTGGTACGGCTTGAAACCCGGCCGCCCAATGTCGAGGGTGCCGGCGAGGTGAGGGCGCGCGATCTGGTGCGCAATGCTTTGCGTATGCGGCCGGACCGGATCATTCTGGGGGAAGTGCGCGGCGAGGAAGTCCTGGATGTCCTGCAGGCGATGAATACCGGCCACGACGGTTCGATGAGCACGGTGCATGCCAACAGCGCCCGCGATGCCCTGGTGCGCCTGGAGATGTTGTCGGCCCTGGCCAACTTTCAGGGCGGCATCGACATACTGCGGCAAATGATCGGCTGCGCCATCGATATCATCGTCCAGATCGCCCGCTTTTCCGACGGCACGCGCCGCATTACCTCCATCGTCGAGGTGGCGGCATTGCGCGATGGCCAGTTCATGCTGAACGAATTATTCGGCTACGATAAAGCCCGCCGGTCTTTTGTGGCCGGCACCGCGCGCCCGTCCGGGCAGAAATTCGAATCCGACGCCGTTCCGCTATATCTGGGCGAGGGAGGAAAACCCCTTGGTTAGCAAGGAGTTTCTGAGTTATGCCATGGCCGTCGCCCTGCTGGCCGTGGCGCTGCTGATATACCTGCGCAGCCAGCGGGAAGCGTTCATTGAAAAAGTGAGCCGACGCATGGCCGAATCATCCGGGATCAAGTCCGAAATTCTGCTGCACCATGAACAGCATGCCGCGCCCATGATCGAGCATCTGTTCTGGCGGGCCGGTATCGACGTGAGCGGCTGGCAATTGTCCATCGGTTTTTTGTGCCTGGTTTTTCTGGCGATTCTCGGGGGCTTGTGGAAAGGTTTCGGCTTCGGATTGTCCGTGCCGGTCATCGGCGTGGCGGTCATTTACCTGTGGCTTTTGCGCCAGGCCAAAAAGCGCATCGTCCTGATTCTGGCCCAGCTGCCCTTGTTTCTCGATCAGGTGTTGCGCGGGCTTGGCACCGGTCGCAGCATGGAGGGCGCGTTGAGGCTGGCGGCCGAGGAAACACCGGTGCCGCTCAAGGAAATTATCGACCGGGTGCTGCGCGCAAACGAGTTGGGCGCCGATCTGGGGGCGACGATCCAGGAGACGGCCGATCTCTATCGGATCAACGAGTTGTACCTGCTGGCGCTGGCGATAAAAATCAATCGTACCTACGGCAGCAGCGTCCGGGATTTGCTGCAGAACGTGGTCAAAATGATCCATGATCGCGAGGCGGCGCGCCGGGAATTGCGCGCGCTCACCGGCGAAACCCGGGTCACCGCCTGGGTGCTGGGCCTGCTGCCGCCGGGCATGGCGATCTATATCATGGCCATGAATCCCAAGTACCTGGAAAGCATGTGGCAGGATCCGTCGGGGCAGGTCATGCTGGTCATCGCCGTGGTTTTGCAGATAGCCGGCGCTTTCGTGCTCTGGCGCATGATCAAAAGTATTTAGGAGATATCGTTATCATGTTGTGGCTGTATTTGATCATGGCGTTGCTTTTGGCCCTGTCGGGCGGCTTGTTGCTGTGGTCGTCGTTTCGTTCGGACGGCGCCGCTTATGCGACGCAGCGCCGTTTTCACGACCTGCTTAAAACGGGCGTGGCCACGGGCGGCGCCGATGAGGGCTGGCTGATTTCAGCCATTGAGCGCATGAGCGGCAGCGGCATGGGCAAGTTGTTCTCGAGTTCGGATCAGGAGGAGATGACACGGTTGCTGAAGCAGGCCGGCTGGCACGCGGTCAGGAAGCGGACGCTGTTCATGCTGGGCTCATGGTTGACGCCGCTGGTCGCGGTGGCGCTCGGCGGCGCCTATATGGCCAGTGCCGGCGACGTGTCCGGCACGCAAAAACTGGCCGGGATTTTTGTGGCGTTCACCCTGGGCTTTCTCGCTCCCCGCTACGTCTTGCGTTACCGGGCGAACGCGCGCCGTAATGCCCTGGCCCGGGAAATGCCCACCGCGATTTATTTGCTGCGCATGCTGTTCGACGCGGGCCTGTCCATTGAGCACGCCTTGCGCGTGATGCATGAGGAGGGGCGGGTGCTGATGCCGAATCTGTCCGAGGAAATCGCCGGCACGCTGCAGCGTATTGACGCCGGGCACGACCGCGCCGATGCCCTGAATGAAATGGCCGCGCCCCTGGAAGTCGCCGAACTGACCGATACCGTGGCCATTCTTAAGCAGGTGACCCGGCACGGCGGCAGCATCCGCGATTCCCTGGCGAAATTCGCGCAGTTGATGGAAGAGCGACAGCAATCGGCCATACGCGAATATGTCAATCAGCTGTCCGGCAAAATGTCGGTGGTGATGATGATTTTTCTGTTTCCGGCCCTGCTGATTTTTCTCGCCGGACCGGGTTTTCTTGCCCTTGCCAAGGGCTTGGTCAGTGTTTATGGCTAGGTTGGCTGCACGGTGTGTTTTGCTGGCTATGGCGGCCGCGCTTCTGACCGGTTGCAGCCGGACGGTGGGGCATACGGATTTGCTGGGATTGAATAATGAGCCGCCGCGTCAGGCGCCGGCCTGTGAAGCCGATGCCGATCCCGAGCAAAACGTCAAGCTGGACCTGATACGCAAGCTCATGGACAGCGGCAAGCTGTACGCGGCCTTGGCCCATCTGGAGGCCACACGCTCGAAGTCCCCGCGGTCGACCTATCTGCGTGCCGAAATCCTGCGCCAGACGGAGCGGACGGAACAGGCCGAGCCGTTGTACCGAGAATTGCTCGGTGGCTGTCTGGCGGGTAAAGGCTATCACGGACTCGGGCTGATTGCCGGCCGGGACGGCAAAATTCCCGAGGCGCTGGCGTATTTGCATAAAGCCGAAGCTGAATTGCCGATCGACGTGAAGGTGCGCAACGATCTGGGCTACGCGCTGTTGCTGGATGGGCAATTCGAGGCGGCACGCAACGAGTTTTTGACGGCGCTTGAGCTGGACGGCAGCGATCCGCTGTCCGCGACCAACATGGCGCTATTGCTGGCGGTAACGGGAAAGGAGCGGGAAATGCAGGCTTTCGCCCTACATATGAACATGGATCCGGAAACCCTAACCCAGCTTCGCGCCCAGGCCGAGGAGATCAAGGCCGCGATCGACAAGCAGGGGCGCGGTCCGCGCTCGGTGCGCCATAAACCGTAGCGGATCATTTCCGGCGTCAATGTCGGGTTACGGCTTGGGCCTAACCCGACCTACGCGGGGCTGAAGTCTTGTGCAGGTGTTTGTTATTAACGAATTTTCAACATAATCCCATGGGAGCTCAAATCATGTCTCATCAATCAATCGCGGCGCTATTGCCGCTGGTCCTGCTGTTTGTCGCCGAGATCGCGGCGGCGGATTCCCTGGAGCAGTCCGTGGGCGAGGAAACGCGGCGCTGGCTGGAATTGCAGCGCAGCGGCGCCGCCGCCTCGGAAACCCGCCAGACGGTCTCGGGGCCGGTTGCCGATGCCATATACAAGCGCTATGTTGAAAGTTTCCAACATCCGATTCCGGAATTCTACAAAAGCGAGCAAAACGGCGGCAGCGGCGGCTTCTCGCAGTAACGCTGTGCGTATTACCAAAGGGGCGGGCATGACGGTTGAAAACAATCCTTTGAGGGCTGGACGGCAAGCGCGTGGCGGCCTGTCCAGAAAGTCGCCGGCCTGCCAGCGCGGCGCCCTGGGCATTCTGGGCGCGGTGACGCTGCTGCTTTCGGTGCTTTTCACGGCCTTGGCCGTGGATACCGGGCGCCTGATGCTGGAGCAGCGGCGCTTGCAATCCGTCGGGGACATGGCCGCATTGGATGCCTCTTCCCAATCCGGCAGTTGCGGCGATGGTAAGTTGTCAACAGCACAAGCGGCAGCGGAAGCCAGCGCCGCGCGTAATCATCATCCCGTGGGCGGCACGCGGACTCTGGCCGTGGCGTTGGGGAACACTTCAACGGGAGCGGATGGCGTCAGGGTATTTGCCGCGAGCGACCCTGAAGCCGCCACATCCGTGGAGGTCATTGCAGGCAACACGGTGCCGGCAAGCCTGTTCGCCGGCGGGATGCTCGGTGAGCAGGCGACGCTTCAGGCAAGAGCCGTGGCGGAGCGGCAGGCGTTGGCCGGTTTCTCCGCCGGCAGCGGGCTGGTGTCGCTGAACAGCGAGGACTCGGCGCTTCTGAATTCGTTGCTCGGCGGGGTTCTCGGTTCGAATGTGGCTCTCGACCTGGTTTCCTATCAAGGTATTGCCGCGACCGATGTGGCGCTTGCGGACCTGGTTGAGGCCGCGGCAGGCGTAGGTACCGTGGACGAGTTGCTGGGTTCCGAGTTGACCCTGGGAGAATTGCTGCAAATCTATGCGGACGCGGTGAATGCCAAGGAGGTGGTAAACGCTGATGTGATTGCCGCAATGCAGACTTTGATCAATGCTAATGTTTCCGATTTGCCGGTCACGCTCGGCGAGATTCTGGCCGTGGCGACAGACAGCCCGGATGAGGCCGCCTCCGCCAGCGTCTATTTGCTCGACTTGATCACCACCACGGCCCTGGTTGCCAATGGTGAAAATGCGCTGACATTGTCTCCAGGACTTAACCTGTTGGGACTGGAAGTGAATACAATATTGAAAGTGATTGAACCGCCGCAAATTGCCATTGGTCCGCCCGGGAAGAGCGAGGAGGGCGAATGGCGTACTCAGATAAAGACCGCGCAGGTGAGCCTGGACGCCGCCGTTCATGGAGGCCCTTCGATCTTGCTGGACGTTGAAGTGGATCTCGCTTTAAAGGTCGAGGTGGCTCAGGGCCGGGCGTGGCTGAAAAGCATCCAGTGCCGCAATCAGGGAAACGCCGGCTCCATCGTTACTATCGGCGCGCAGCCCGGGATTGCATCGATTGCCTTGACACAGGCGACAAACCCCAGCGCCTCCGCGGCGGCTATCAGCGTCATGTTGTTAGGTATTCACGTCGCCGATGTGGAAGTGGGTTTGAATTTACCTCTTGAGTCACCGGGTGAGACCGATCTGGAGTACCTGGTTAATGCGGATAATCCGTTGCCGCAGCTTCAGACCGCATCAAGCAGCGCCGGCGGAAGTCTTGGCAATGGTCTCGGCGGTCTTGCCGACAGCCTGGAGCTCAGGGTTATTCCGCTCTCATTAAGCCTGGTTGACCGCCTTATTTTGGGACCTTTGCTGGACGTGTTATTGGGCGATTTGGTCGGCAGTCTGCTGGATCAGTTGCTTTCTCCTTTGCTGACGCAACTGAGCGTCACGATTCTCGACCCCCTGTTGCGTCTGCTGGGAATCGAGGTTGGCAAGCTGGATGTTCAATTATTTATGCTGGATGTCGACAGCCACCGCCCCACCTTGCTGGTTTAAACTCAAGCTTAGGATTTGGTCGTCAATAATTTCACCGTTTAAACATAGGAGGCGCCGACGACAGGAGGCGCATCGTTCGCGAGCGATGCGCTTCACTGCGCCGCCTGGAGCGCCTGCTTTTGTTCAGCGCATCCTATGCAAGATTCCAGTTTCAGGAAGTCATTTTTAGCCTGATTCTTAGCTTTAGGCCGGGTTTGGCAACCCGGCCTTCATGAGCGGTAAATCTCATTGTTCGCCTTCTTCATCAAGGCTCGGATCGTACCAGGCGACCTTGTTGCGTCCGGTAGCTTTGGCGCGGTACAAGGCCTTGTCCGCGGTTCTTACCAGTTCCACGGCTTTCATGTCCTCACCGGCATACAGCGTGACGCCACCCATGCTGATAGTGACGCGCCCTAATGCCGAATCCTGATGGGGAATATCCAGATTCTCGACAGCCATGCGCGTGCGCTCGCAGAGTGCGTAGGCGTCGTCCCGCGTCGTCTGGCTAAGCAATATCACGAACTCTTCGCCACCGTAGCGGGCGACCAGATCAATGGATCGCCTGGCCGACTGGGATAGGGCCCGTGCTACTTGCTCCAGGCATTGATCACCTTCCTGATGGCCATAACGGTCATTGAATTTCTTAAAGAGATCAACATCCACCATGATCAGCGATATCGGCGTTCCGGAACGGCGCGCGCGCGACCATTCCTGTTCCAGGGTTATGTCGAAGCGCCGGCGGTTGGCAAGATGCGTGAGTTTGTCTTCCCCGGCGGCGTTTTCAAGGCCAAAGCGCGACAGCAAGTTATCCAGCAAATCGGCGTGCAGCAGTTGTGCCGAATAAAGCAGACTGATGGCCGTCAGCAAGACGGCCGGGATAGCGTTCCAGCCCGGTTCGCCGTCCACCACGATGAGCACGGACACGAGCGGCACCACGATGCCGGATAGAAAGGCGGCGTAGACTAATGGCAGTGCGCTAAGACGTGTCAGTCCGCTTGTGGCGATGGCGCCCTGCATGAGGATGACGAATAAACGCGTCGTCAGCGATAAATAAGGGAACAGCAATGCCGTCAGTCCAAAGCCTAGCCCCGCCGCGCCGGCAGCCAGTACATCCGGCATGATGGAGCCCCTTTTTAAGGTGTTCTCGGCGATATACCGGGATGCCCGACGGCTGGCAATCCAGTGCCAGATGCCGCCGATCATGGCGATGCCGAGCCAGGTAAGGAAAAGGGTAAGAGGCAGTTCGCGCCAGAGATAAACGGCGAGCAGGGTGACATGGATGCAATGGACGGCAAAAGCCGGCGCCGCGCGCCTGTATAACTGACGGAGCAGGTGTGCGAAAAGCTGGTGGGGATTAACCACGGCAAGTCGCCCCGATTCTAATGAAAGTACGGGGACTCAATGCCTGGTATTTTTTTATCGCGATTGAAGCACAGGAGAGGTTTAAGTGTGGCTATTATTCCGTAAATCAAAACCATGTCCTCCTTATTAATTGACACTTTTTATATTAGTGGCGCATTTTGGCAGGACCAGGGATATAAAGCAAGATCAGGACCAAGAAGCGTGCCGGTTGTCCATTATTGATGTTCAGCGCTGGAGGAATAAATGCTCGGCGTGCAGTCTGGAGTCAGGTCGGCGGCAGGATATCCCGTCGCCGACAGGCTATCTTTAAGGCTTTGCCACGGTTCTTCGGCTTGCCGCGCAAAAAATAAGGCGCATGATGGCTCCCTGGGATTTTGCTGATAATCAGTTCCAATAGTGAATTAGGAACGCGCATAAAATAACTTCCTTAAGTGCGCGGATGAATTTCCGGTGTAGTTGCGGATTTACTTGTGCCCTTCAGGGTATCCGCATAGTGCGAGTACCCTGAAGGGCACAAGTACCCATAGGGCATAAATGAATTCGTACCTACAATTCCCTGATTTATTCCATGCCTATTACTTAATGAACCGCTTAGGTAGATGAGCCGCGCTCAGGGCTGCATGGGAACAAGAAGTTAAACATCCCGGTTGCCTGATTAAGTCATAACTATGAAATATCACACTATTCCAATAGTCCCAAACTATCGAAAAGAGCAAGAAACGGAAAAGAAAGCCCTGTAAGCATAAGCAACCAATAAAAAAAACCTGCTAACAACCTATCGAATCTACTGGTATTACATTGAAGCAATTCAGCATCCGCATAAAGTGAGGATAATGAGCTGCGTTTAAGTTTTTTCGTTATGAATTCTGGTAATGCTAAAGCTTGTGCAACGTTAATAATATCCCAGCCACTCACAAACTCGATACCAAGCGCATGCTTGGTTTTAGGATTTCTTCTTAGTTTGCAAACAGTTATTTGTCCAAACGCAACATAAAGTATCATTACAATAACCGACATCCCAATCAGGATTCCAACAAGCAGTGTCATTATCTTCATAAGGAGCCTATCCCGTTCACAATGGAATCATAAACATTTCCGGCATTATCCTTTGTAACATTATTAGCCCACGTAGAAGTAGCAGCCGCTACGCCCGCCACTGCAACACCACCAACTATCAATCCTACCCATCCTACTGGAGTTGCGATTACCAAAAGCCCCAGCGCAACACTACCTATATTTACTACGGCTGTACCAGCGATGGCACTGGCCGCAAAACTACTGGACTCAATAAACAACTCACGCTCCAAATTCCCACCAGCCTGATAACCGAATGGTTGGCTGATGATATATCCGGATCAGTCCAGGCATCGGCTGGATGCGTTTATTAAACGCCTCAGTCAAATACACCTATTTTGTATAAAATTACGAGTAACAATGTATATAAATTGGATGCCAGGAAACTTCCCCAGAAAACTCTAGCGAATATCCGATCAAAAAGGGTAGTATTTTGATATAGCGCTTGGTAATCAGCGGCCAGGAATGACAAGGTAGAGCGGCTAGCTCTTTCTCTAAACCATTTAGGAGCAGATAATGCGCTAGCTACATTAAGAATGTCATAGCCACTTACAAACTCGACACCAAGTCGCCCTTTCATGTTTGGGATCTTCCTGAGTTTGCGAACCGTCAATTGACCAAACAACACATATAAAATCCAGGAGAAGAAAATTCCAATGCCACCCAAAGCTAAAAGTTTTGAAAATAAACTCATCTTATATCCAGTGAAGTCATTATTGAATCATACCAGCCGCCGCTAAACTCCTTGAATATACTATTTATTAACATCGATGATCCAGCTGCAGCACCCGCAACAGCCGCTCCTCCAACAATGAGTCCAACCCAGCCTGCTGGCGTGGCAGCCAGCAAAAGCACTAATCCTACTTTTGTAACAGCCAGACCCACTCCAGCACTGGCCGCAAAACTACTGGACTCAATAAACAGCTCCCGCTCCCATTTCTCGCCTGCTTGATAACTGTTATGAATGTTACCCGCCCGGCTGGTGAAATCGATTACGGCAAGGCCATTGCCCAAAAAACTGGCATGTTTAGAGAACCTGACCAGATCACTGGCCTGTATCTGGCTGGTAACTTTGAGCCTGGCGACGTTCCGGCTGCTTCCGGCAATGTTGACGGCTCTTTGCGAACTGGTCAAGGGCGTGCCTCTATTCGACTTGATCTTCGCTGTTACGGCGTTAAGCTCATGACGAAATTGTATCTGCAGTCTTTCAAAGGCGGCATGCGCCTTCTGTCTGGCCAAAGCCTTTGTGGCTGAATTCGACTTTATCGCCGCCCGATATTCCATGAGTGCATCCTGATAATTTTTCACTGCTCCCGCAAAACCGCCAATGCGGTCAGCATATACGCTGGTTGCGGCGCCCATTAAGCCAATATTGTATTCCTGCAGCTTTTTGGTGATTTCAGAAAGCACGAGAACATTGTCTTCACCGAACGATAATGAAAGATCGGTCAGTTCCTTGGCGACCGGCCTGGGCGCGAGCTGGGATAACAGGCTTTGGCCAGCCAATGTGCTTCCGCCCATCAGGTACGGTGTATAAGCCTGCAGCGTGTCGGGGTTGGAGCAGCCCTGACCGGTCAGGGTGTCGATGGGAATGTCGCAGGTATTCCGTATATGATTTGCATCCAATGGCTGATTGCACAATAAGATTTCACTCATTTCTCTTCTCCTTGATTCAATAAAAATCCAGCGTGATGAATTAGACCTGACGTGTGAGCTGCGCGATAGCGCGTCCTGATTGACCGGCGTGGCGGTAACGGGCTCCAAGAGGCTAACAATCTCCTGCTATGGCGGCGTTAGTGACGCCTTGCCCATTCGCGAGTAAATGACGACCATTAAAACGGATATGATGAGGGTTGGCATGAACATAAGCTGCCCTAATGCCCGGTGATCAGCATCAGGGAAAAAGACGGTGAAGAGCCATCCGGCGATTAGGTTCAAGATGATTGTAAACGCGGCAATCCAGAATGCCTGAATGAAAAACCTTTTCATTGATATTTCCTAAATCCTCAATGACCTGCGCAATCGGGCGTCAGGTTGATCTATTTGTTGCGCCCGGGATAAGCGTGAACTTATTGGCTGAAACTCCTTTGCCGGAGAACCGGGGCCGATTAACATTCAACCTATGGGGGCGGATTATAACGACTAAACGCCGGCAGGGGCAACATTACGCAATATCGCAGGGAGGATGCTCAGTCCGAGTGCAAACAATTGTCGATGCTCTGGAATAATTTGGCAAAATCATCGCATTGCAACTGATTAATGTGAATAAACAGATTAATAGTCAATGTCTTATGAACACGCATAAAATAATTTCCTCAAGTGCGCGGATGAATTTCCAGCCTTATGCCGGGTTTCCGCAAGGCTCCAACCCAGCCTACCTGCTACTGTGGCTTAGCACCAACAGTAGGCGTTTTAGGCGACGCAGGGCAGAAAAATGCTCCTCGGTAATTGCTCCTGCATTACTCTACTACACGCCATCCATGGCGTTATGCATTTTCTGCATTCATTACATCCCTGTAATTCAGCAGTTGTCGAGGAGCAAATATCTGTCCCTGTAGTCATTCGTGGTGAAATATTCAGGCTAACGCGCTTCCATATCTTCCAGTTCAATATTGAGCGCTTTGGTCGAGATCAGCAGCTCGCTGACCGATGCCAGCAGCGACAGGATTATGAATACCATGCTGAGGCCAAACATTATGTTGCCGTAGGTTTGCAATCCGAAAAAAATCAATCCCATGGCGATTATGCAGCTGATTATGCCGATCACCGCCAGCAATTGCATGGCGATAATAAAGCGTATGCGTTTTCTCAGGCTTTCAATTTGTTTTTTGGCTACTGGACTTTGGGTTTTGTTAAACAGGTTATGCTGTTCGCGAATGCGGCTGGCGATGGCCAGGAAACGGTTCGCGTATGCCAGAAACAGGACCGAAATGGCAGGAAATAAAAGCGCCGGGGTGGTGATGGTGATATTCATTGGCTGTTTGAAAGTAATAATTATAGGTATAGGCAGCAATGGTCGATGTTATCGTCATGCCGGCGCATTGGCGCACAAGGCGGATAACTGCGCCTGTTGCAGGCATGACAAGATAATGCATTGCCGCGATGCCTATTATAAGGCGGATTCGGTTTAAAACTCTTCCCATTCGTGGTCATGGACCGCCGATGCGGCGGGTACCGGTTGCGAAGTCATGGCTTTGATGAATGCCGACGCCTGTAGGCCAGGGTTATCGATCGGTCGCCTGGCTGTGGCGGTTTCCGCGTGGGCCACATTAAACATGGCGAGCAGATGGGTCATGGCGGTCGACTGTTCGCTCATGGAAATGCTGGCGGCCGAGACTTGTTCGGCCAGGGCGGCATTTTGCTGGGTAATGTCATCCATTTGCGCGACCGCCTGGTTGACCTGCTCGATGCCGGCAGACTGTTCGGTGCTGGCTGTGGAAATTCCGGCGACGATATCGCTGACCTGCTTGACGCTGTTGACGATTTCGCTGAGCGCGTCGCCCGTTTCATTGACGAATGCCGATCCGGCCCGCACTTTTTGAATGCTGGTCTGGATCATCTCTCTGCTTTGTCTGGCGGCAGTGGCGCTGCGCTGTGCCAGATTGCGGACTTCCGTCGCCACGACCGAGAATCCCCGGCCTTGCTCGCCGGCTCTGGCGGCTTCCACGGAGGCATTCAAGGCCAGAAGATTGGTCTGGAAGGCGATTTCGTCAATGACGCCGATAATTTCGGCAATCCGGGTGCTGCTGTCGTTGATTTCCCGCATGGCCGTGATCGCGGCTTCAACGACGCTGCCGCCTTTTTCGGCCAGTTGCCGCGCTGAATCGGCCACCTGGTGGGCCTGTCTGGCATTGTCGGCGTTTTGCTTGACGGTGCAGGTCAGTTCCTCCATGCTGGAGGCCGTCTGTTCCAGGCTCGCGGCTTGCTGTTCGGCGCGTTGCGACAGGTTGTTGTTGCCGCTGGCGATTTCCTTGGCCGCCGTGTCCATGATGCCGGATGCTTCCTGGACTTCGCTCACCAGGCTCCTGAGATGGGTGACGGTGTCGTTGACGCCAATTTTCATCTGATTAAAGGTGCCGAGGTAGTCCCGGTTGATGGTTTGAGTCAGGTCGCCTTTGGATAAAGCGTTGGAAACGCGCAGTACATCATTGAAGCCGGTGTCGCAGGTTTCCATCAGGCCGTTAAGATTGGTCAATATGTCCTTGAACATGAATTCGAATCGGTCGGCATTGCCGCGCTGTGAGAAATCGCCTTTTACCCCGGCTTCGACCAGTCGTTTTATTTCTCCGTTGATTTCAAGCAGCGTGCTTTTAACGTTATTCATCGTCTCAGTGATGATGATCGTTTCGCCGGGCAGGACATCCATGTCGATGGAAAAGTCGCCCTTGGCATACTGGGTCATAATATGGATCAGTCGCCTATTGATCGCTATCCGGGATTGAATCAGTTCATTGACTTCTTGCGCCATCCTGCCGAAAGTGCCGGGAAAAAGGGACGCGTCGAGTTGCTCCTTGACCCAGCCTTCCGCGTGTTTTTGCGCCATGATGCCTTGAGCGGTCACAAAGGCATTGATGGCGTCCTGCATGGTTTTCATGGCGAGTAACAACGCGCCGATCTCATCCTTTTGATCGGTTTCAATCGTTGAACTCAGGTCGCCGACCGCAATGGCGTTCGCCACTTGTTGCGCGGTGTTGATCGAGCGCAAAATGCCCCGGCTGATTACCAGCGTCAAGGCGAGGGCCAGCGCCACGCTGAAGACAAAAATGCTGATCAGGCCGATGCTGTAGTGGCGGATGGTGGTTTTCGCCTGTGCTTCGTCCGCCAGATTGCGCGAATTCGCGTAACGCACTACGTCATCAATGGCCAGGCGGTGCTGTTCGTATGCGTGCCGCAGATTCCGGAGACTGGCTGTGGCAAGATCGCGCTGGCCTGTTTTGATGGCCGGCAAAAAGCGCTGTTCGGCTTCGTGGTAAAAGTTTTGCGCGGCCTGATAAGAGCGCTCGAGTAAGGGAACGGTCAATTCCGGCTCCAGATGCTGGTCCTGCCAGAAGCGGTGACGGGTTTCATAGTCGGCCTTCAAGGTTTGAAAACGCGCTGTCAAGGCATCGGTTTCAGTGGGGGAGACGGCCTGGGATAATTGCAACGCCACCATATAGGATTCAATGATGTATTCGGGCGGCGGCAGGACATCGGCAATAATATCCTTGCCCTGAACGATGCGCTCATAGACAGGGCCATTGACATTGAGCGTGGTCATGGCCTGGAATGTACAAATACCGAACACGGCAAAGCCGATAACCAGGGCGGTGACAATGACCGTGAAGCGCATTTTAAGGGTTAACTGGTTCAAGCCTGCGATATTTTTAAACATTATGAGGGCTCTCCTTCTGCGAGTGATATTTTTCTTATTAAGCGGTACCGGTACGGCCGCGGTGATAAATGACTTCTTGTGTTAAATTTTAAGGGTGATTATCGTTCAGGGCGCCGCAAGCCATTGCCTTCATTAGCGCTTTGATTTCATGGCAGGGAAGTGATGAGACATTCGCGTGGGCCTCGGAACAGCTGGCGGCCGCCGTGATGCATCCGGCCAGCGTGTTTCGCGAACTTGTTAAAGCAAGAGGCTTATTTCAGGCATCATCCCGGGCTTTGGCTTTTATTCCGTTCGTAAAGTGATGCGCTATGACGGTTCCGCGACAATATCGATGGATAGAATACGGTTTTCGTCGAGCCTGAGAGACAGCGTTCTGCACAGCTGGTCGGTATGAAAATCCCTGTAGTGTTCGGACGCGACCAGACGGTTATTGGTGCTGGCATGTTCGAGTGCCAACAAATGGTAGAAATAAGGCCGCCAGGACCAGTTGAAGCCGATTTCCCTGGGTTCTTCAAACCATTTGCCGCCGGCGAAATTAAAATTCGATGAAATCTGGTTGCCTTCGTTATTGCATAAGTAAAACCGGAGCACGCCGCTTTCTTCGAATGGATGTGCCGACAATTCGTCCAGGTTGAAGTCGCTGACCAATGCCTGCCGGAGGATTTCCACCAGCGCCTTGATTTTGCGGGTGGATTGCATTTTCTGGCGTTCCCTGAGCAATGTCTTTTTCAGGAATTTCTGCCTGAGCGATTCGATATGCCGCCGATGGTGGTCCGGGGCCTTGAACACGGCTTCGGCCGGCGAAAACAAGTGGCCCTGCACATATTGGGTGCCGCAGCTCAATGCATAAAAGAATTCATTGTCGGTTTCCACGCCTTCGCAGACGATGCGGCACGCGGTACGCATGCTCAAGCGGTTCAGCAAGTGCACCACCTCATTGGCAATGCCGCCCTTGACGGCCTGTTTGAACAGACGCATGTCCAGCTTGAGAATATCGGGCCGGATAGCCATGATCCTTTCCAATTGCGAGAAGCCGGCGCCGAAATCATCGATGGCGACTTTCAGGTCATGCTTGCGATATTCCCTGACCACGGCGGCTATCTTATCCAGGTCGCAATGGGATTCAGTAATCTCAATGATAATCCGGCTTCTGTCTATATTGAGTTTGTCCAGCATTTGCAGGGTGGGCAATGCCTTCAGGTCCGTGACGTGATCGATCCATGACGCCGAGATGTTGATCGCCAGATAGCCTTTGTAATTTAATTGGCTGAATTGTGTTAGTGCCTGATGGCGAACCATGCGATCCCAGGCTATCAATTGCTCTTCAGGTATGGAGGGGGAGGAAAACAATTTGCCGGCGGAAATAACCTGACCCTGTTCATCATATTGTCGGGCTAATGCTTCATAGCCGACAATCAGCCCGCTGGCGATGCAGAAAATGGGTTGAAAATAAGGGAACAGTATTTTTTCCGGATTCACTTGGCTGAATTTATTTAATGAGTTCTGCCATTGAGATAACATTTTTTGCCACGTCGCCTATCGTTATGTTGCTGTTCATAGCCAGTTTCCTAAGGGTGTGATAAGCATCATCTTCTGTCAGTCCCTGGTGTTGGGTTAAGAGTCTTTTTGCCCGGTCTACCAATTTACGTTCTTCAAGCCTGCATTTTGTTTCCAGTAATTGCTTTTTAAGCCTTTGTTGTTCCCTGAAGCGGGCGATGGCGATAGTGATGATGCTGTTAATGCGGCTGGTTTCAAAGCCGTTCACCACATAAGCGCTGACGCCGGCTTTCATGATTTGGTCGATCGCATGAACGCTGTCATCATCCGCAAAAATAATGACGGGCAGGGCGCCAAGTTGTTCGATGGTCTGAAAATACTTTTGAGGGCTGTATATATTGAAAATAGCCAGGTCGGGTTGGCTGATGGCCGCCAGGGTAGGGATAGGGTCGCCCGAGCCCCTGTTAATTACCGAATATCCATGCCGCACGAGCGTTTCCGCTAGTGACGGTTCGGTGACTTTGTCTTCAATCAAGAGTGCTTTTAGGCTCATCTTCGCGCTGAAGCATAAGTCATGCCATAAGCGGTAAGGAGTGGGAATGCGGCTTAATAAGGGGATGGAGAGGTTTACCTGGGTATTTCACCACGAAGGGCACGAAGGCTTTGAAATTCAAATGCTTGTTAATGTTTCCGTAGGCAATTCATGAACTGACGGGAAGCAAATGACAATACCTTGATTTTCTTCGTATTCTTCGCGATCGCTGGGGTGTTATGAAATAGCCGGGTTTGACGGGAGCTTGTTTGCACCGATATGGTGCTAATGGACTAATTTGGTGCATTTAACGCGGTTTGGGATCGGAAAGCCTGTCCCGATCAGGGTGGGGAAACTGATTGGATTATTGAAAGGAAATGTAGCCGGGCAAGCCTATCCACCCGGCTACAAACAAGGTCTACGCAAAGCAATGTCAGTAGAGCGGGCCTTTGGAACTCACTCTACAGACATACTGCCTTGGGTCGAATCAGTTCGACCCTGCGGGCACGAAGCATGGGCAAGTCGACCGCATAACATCGTGCCTTAGGAACGTGAATTTTCTACCTACCTCCTGCATTCACCCCGTGGATGGGGTGAATGCAGAGAAATGACGGGATCATTTCCTGTCCATGCAGTCATTGAACAGGAACCGAAATCCTGCCTCACGCGGGTCCTGTTTCATTTTCGTTCCTAAAAGAAAATATTATTTATTTTTGTTGCGTTCGTTGACTTCTTTAATCACTTCATCTGCCACGTTTTTAGGGCATGGCATGTAATGTGAGAATTCCATCGAGAACTGGCCGCGACCGGAAGTCATGGTACGCAAGTCGCCGATATAGCCGAACATATCGCTCAGCGGCACGTCGGCTTTGATACGCACCCCGGTAACACCGGCATCTTGCGATTTAATCATGCCGCGGCGACGGTTCAAGTCGCCGATCACGTCGCCAACGTTCGCTTCAGGCGTAAACACGTCCACTTTCATGATCGGTTCCAATAATTGCGGAGCCGCTTTAGGAATGGACTGACGATACGCTGCGCGAGCGGCGATTTCGAAAGCGATAGCTGACGAGTCAACTGCGTGGAAACCACCGTCGGTCAGGTTTACTTTGAAATCCAGACATGGGAAACCTGCCAGCACACCTTTCTCGATACTGCCTTTGAAGCCTTTTTCAACAGCTGGCCAGTATTCGCGCGGTACGTTACCGCCGGTCACGGTCGATTCGAATACAAAACCGCTGCCTGGCTCGCCCGGCTCGATGATGTAGTTAATTTTCGCGTACTGGCCAGAACCACCGGACTGCTTCTTGTGGGTGTATTCGTCTTCCACGCGTTTGGTGATGGTTTCGCGGTAAGCCACTTGCGGCTTGCCGACGTTCACTTCAACGCCATGAGTACGCTTCAGGATGTCCACCTTAATATCCAGGTGCAACTCGCCCATGCCTTTGATGATGGTTTCACCGCTTTCCTCATCGGTTTCGACGCGGAATGAAGGGTCTTCCTGCATCATCTTGCCCAAGGCAATGCCCATTTTCTCGTTGCTGCCCTTGTCTTTAGGCGAAATGGCGATAGAGATAACGGGATCAGGGAATACCATCGGCTCCAGAGTAGCCGGTTTATCAGGATCGCACAAAGTATGCCCGGTCTGAACGTTTTTCAAGCCGATCAACGCGACGATGTCGCCGGCTTGTGCCGTTTCAATTTCGGTACGGGTATCGGCGTGCATTTCCACCATCCGGCCGACTCGCTCGGTTTTGCCGGTATAGGTATTCAACAAGGTATCGCCTTTTTTCAGACGGCCTGAATAGATCCGGATGAAGTTCAAAGCGCCAAAGCGGTCGTCCATGATTTTAAAGACCAATGCGCGCAATGGACGGTCGGCATCGACGATCGCGTGTTCGCCGGTCGGGTTGCCTTCCAGATCGACTTCGGGCTGTGGATTGACTTCAGTAGGGCTGGGCAGATAATCAACAACGCCGTCCAGTACCAGCTGCACGCCTTTGTTTTTGAATGAAGAACCGCCGAAAGTCGGGAAGAAATCCATGTTAATGGTGCCCTTGCGGATGCAGTGCTTGATCTCCTCAATACTGGGCTCTTCGCCTTCCAGATATTTTTCCATGATTTCGTCATCCTGATCGGCAACCTGGTCGATCAGCTTGGCACGCCATTCTTCCACATCTGCTTCCATATCGGCAGGCACGTCCGTAATTTCGTATTTCAGCGGGTCTCCGGAATTATCCCAAATCCAAGCCTTGCGGGTTAACAGATCAACCACGCCGCAGAATTGGTCTTCGCGCCCGATAGGCAGGGTCATCACGACTGGCACGGCACCCAACACGTCTTGGACTTGTTTGACAACACGGAAAAAATCGGCGCCTAGCCTATCCAGCTTGTTGACGTAGACCAGACGCGCTACTTTGGAGTCGTTGGCATAACGCCAGTTGGTTTCCGATTGGGGCTCTACGCCGCCAGAACCGCAGAATACACCGATGCCGCCGTCGAGTACTTTCAATGAACGGTAAACTTCGATCGTAAAGTCAACGTGCCCCGGGGTGTCGATGACGTTAAAGCGGTGGGGTTGAAACTGGTTCTTGCTACCTGGCCAGAAACAGGTAGTCGCAGCGGACTGAATGGTGATACCGCGTTCGGCTTCTTGATCCATGAAGTCCATGGTTGATTCGCCTTCGTGAACCTCACCCAGTTTATGGATCTTTCCTGTGAGCTTTAAAATACGTTCTGTAGTGGTTGTCTTACCAGCATCAACGTGTGCGAAGATGCCGATATTTCTGTAAAGCGATAAATCAGTCATGTTTGTACTCTAGTTGTATAAAAAACTTTTGCCGTGACTACTCTTAAATAAATTACTCAAGAGGGTTCGTACCGGGGCGCAAGAGCGACCTGCCGCAGATGTTCAATTTACTCCGCAGCCGCAGAAAAACCATTGGTTTGGATAAAACGCGCAGGATATTTACAGATTGCTCAAGGCCAAGTGAGGTAGCGTTGTTAAAGTCACTGTCACCGCTCACTCGTCCAGATTCGAAAGGGCGCTATTTTAACCAAAAGCGAGACAGAAATACAGGAAACCGTTAATTTGTATTAAAAATAACAAAATCCCCGCATTGGAACTGCTTGCGCCGCCTCGGTTAACCGGAGCAGAACCGCTTTTGCTGTCCTGCTCCGAGTTTTTAAACAGTCTGACTGTTTAGATAATCTTCATAATTGCCGTTGAAATCGACGATGCCGTTCGGCGTCAGTTCGATAATGCGTGTCGCCAGGGAGGAGACGAACTCGCGGTCGTGGCTGACGAAGATCAGCGTGCCGGGATAATTCTCCAGGGCCAGGTTCAGCGATTCGATCGATTCCATGTCAAGATGGTTGGTCGGTTCGTCCATGACCATGATGTTGTTTTTCTGCAGGATCAGCTTGCCGAACAGCATGCGACCCTGCTCGCCGCCGGAAATGACTTTGACCGATTTCTTGATTTCGTCCTGAGAGAACAGCAAGCGGCCCAGTGTGCCGCGTATGGTCTGGTCGTCGTCGGTTTCCTTGCGCCACTGGCCCATCCAGTCGATCAGGCCCATGTCCTCTGCGAAATCGTCGGCATGGTCCTGGGCAAAGTAGCCGACCTCGGCGTTTTCCGCCCATTTGACTTCGCCCGTGTCGGGCGTCAGGTCGCCGACCAGCGTGCGCAGCAGCGTCGATTTACCGATGCCGTTAGGACCGATGACGGCCACGCGTTCGCCGGCGGCGACCATCAGATTCAGGTTTTTGAACAGCGGTTGTTCGCCATAGCCCTTGCTCAGGTTTTCGACTTCCAGTGCCAGGCGGTGCAGTTTCTTGGTCTGGTCGAAACGGATAAACGGATTGACCCGGCTCGACGGCTTGACTTCGTCCAGCTTGATCTTCTCAAGCTGCCGGGCGCGCGAGGTGGCCTGCTTGGCTTTCGAGGCGTTAGCCGAAAAACGACTGACGAAGGTTTGCAGTTCGGCAATCTGGGCTTTTTTCTTGGCGTTGTCGGCCAGCAGGCGCTCGCGCACCTGGGTCACGGCGGTCATGTATTCGTCGTAGTTGCCGGGGTAAAGGCGCAGTTCGCCGTAATCGAGATCAGCCATGTGCGTACAGACGCTGTTCAGGAAATGGCGGTCATGGGAGATGATGATCATGGTGCAGTCGCGCTCGTTCAACACGCCTTCCAGCCAGCGGATCGTGTTGATGTCGAGGTTGTTGGTCGGTTCATCAAGCAGCATGATGTCGGGATTGGCAAACAGGGCCTGGGCCAGCAGGACGCGCAGTTTCCAGCCCGGCGCGACGGCGCTCATGAGGCCGTAATGCTGTTCCAGCGGGATGTCGAGTCCGAGCAGCAATTCGCCGGCCCTGGCCTCGGCGCTGTAGCCGTCCATTTCGGCAAACTCGACTTCCAGTTCGGCGACCTGCATGCCTTCTTCCTCGGACATTTCCGGCAGCGAATAGATGCGGTCACGTTCCTGTTTGACGCGCCAGAGCTCTTTATGGCCCATGATGACGGTGTCGATGACGCTGAATTCCTCGAACGCGAATTGATCCTGGCGCAGATTGCCCACCCGTTCGTTGGGCGTGATCGAGACGGTGCCGGAGCTGGGTTCCAGTTCGCCGCTCAATATTTTCATGAAGGTGGATTTGCCGCAGCCGTTGGCGCCGATCAGGCCGTAGCGGTTGCCGTCGCCGAACTTGATGGAAATATTTTCAAACAGGGGTTTGGCCCCGAACTGCATGGTGATGTTAGCTGTAGAGATCAAGATTTTGTTCCGAGAATGTGTATGGACTAAAGAGTAGGGTGGCCGGTCGGCCGCTTTTTATCGAGCGACTGCTTGTTTACAACAGCAGTTTGTCATTAATGGCTATAAAGCGGTCGGCCGAGTAAATCAGCGATGGCGCCGTCAGTGCCGGCACGCCATAGACTTCCGTGGTTACCGGATAACTGCCGCGGACTTTATTGAGCAGCAGGTCAAAGTCACCATCGCCCGATAATAAAATGATGACATCGACTTTGGGCGCATATTCGATGACATCGAGCGTAATGCCAACGTCCCAGTCACCTTTGGCTGAACCGTCGCTGCGCTGAATGTAGGGTTTCAGTTTGACTTCAAAACCGATATTTCTGAGTATTTGCTGAAACCCCTGCTGTTTGCTGTCGCCTTTGTCTATGGCATAAGCGAACGCTGCAACCACGTCTCTGTCGGCCGTGGCGCGATTCCAGAATGCATGGTAGTCGAAATGGCGCTGATAGCTTTGCTTGACGGTGTAATAGATATTCTGCACATCGACAAAGATGGCGACTTTTTCCATATCGCTATTTTATATACGCACAGCAGTAGTCGGTGGGTGTTTTAACCTTTATGCTGAATTGCGCGTTAGCCGGCACATCGAATGATTGACCGCCTTTAACGGTTTGCCATTCATCGGTTCCGGGCAGCAGTACATCCAGATCACCATCAAGGATTTCCATCACTTCCTTGTCGGCGGTATTAAACGTGTATTCGCCCGGCAGTATGAAGCCCAGGGTCTTTGTCGAGCCGTCGGCAAAACGAATGGTACGGCTGCTGACATTGCCGCCGAAGTAGACATTGGCTTTTTTAACAACCGATACATTATTGAATTCTGACATTTTCTGTCCTTAAAGTTGATACTGGATAAAGATAAAAAAAGACCGCAATGATAACAGATTGTCTCGCCGTTGTTTTGATTTCGCGTATGTTTCAGGTCCGGGTCTCTGGATACGCGTCCGGGCTTGCGTTGTTTGCATGGCTCGCGGTCAGTGTTTGTGCCTATGGCGTCAGGCGGGAAAAGGGTGTAGTTTCAGCCAGACACTCTATGGAGGCCTGGCCATGAAGTATGCATCAGTCCTGTTGGTTGTGTTTTTTTCACTGGCGGCTTGCGGCCCTCCCACAGTGCAGGAGGTGCGATATACCAGGGATACGTTCGAGCCGACGGCTAACGTCGAGGTTTTGGATACCTGGCCGCGCGATCGCAAGTACCGGCAAATAGCGGAACTTGAGGTTAGCGCGGGCGATCATGCCAATGATGCTCTGGTGGAGAAGGCCAGGGAAATGGGGGCGGATGCGATAGTCATCGGGCCAGCCTTCCAACATAGCCAGGTGCATGTGCCCATCGATTCGGCCATCAATGGCGCTTCCCGCAGTTACCGGGCCGTCCCGTTAAATAGAGTGCGCGGCATAGCGATAAAATTCGAGCCGTAGTTTTTTGCCATATCGATAAGCGGGTTTTATTACGTCTTGCGGACGGCAAAAAGCCTTGGGGCCGAGTCCTTGTGTTCCGCGCCGTAAATCGTATCGACTTTGAATGCCTGTTTGCCCAGTTGCCCGCACCAGTGCTCGACCTGTTCGGTTTCCCGGTCGCCGCCCGCATGGCCCGGATAGGCGAGGATCGTGATAAGCCCTCCGGGCGCCAATAGCCTGCTCGCGCCGTGCAAGGCCTGTAATGTCGAATCGGTTTGGGTGATAATGCTCTTGTCGCCGCCCGGCAGATAGCCCAGGTTGAACATAATGACGCTGATTTTTCCATGCTGTTGGCCGGGGATTTTTTCAGTCATGCGCGCATGACTGGCATGAATTAATGTCAGGCAGTCGGGACGGCTGAATTGCTCGCATCTTGCCCGGGCACAATCCAGCGCCGCCTGTTGAATGTCGAAACCGTAAACCCGGCCGGTCGGCGTTATGTGTTCAAGCAAAAACAAGGTGTCGTGGCCGTTGCCTACCGTTGCGTCAATGGCGATATTGCCGGGCTGGAGTTTGTCTTTAATAAGATTATGGGCTTCTTTAACCAGGGAAATGCGTTTCATGATAGCGTTGGATGTCGCAGGATAAGGGCAAGGGCGTGTTATTCAGCAGGCAATCGGCAAAGCGCTGGCTGTACCAGGGAATCTGTAAGCTGCCTTTGGCGCCGAAACCATTGAAAATGGCGATGCGCGGATACCGGGGATGATGGCCGATAAACGGATAGCGGTCTCTGGTGCAAGGCCGGATGCCGGCTTGCTGATTGATTAACGTGGTTTTAAGCACGGGGGCCCGTTGTTGCAGTGCGGCCAATAAAGCGTTTCGGGCCGTATCGGTGATGTCGGTGTTTAAAGAGTCGCGTTCGAAGGTGGCGCCGATACGGATCTGGCTGTCATTGAGCGGGATCAGCCAGTTGCCGTAATTAAGGATCTTAGCGGGCAGTTGGCCGGTATGCGACAGCGTTAGTATCTCGCCTTTTGCCGGTTGAAAGGGCAGCCAGGAAAACCAGGGGCCCCGGCTTGCGTGATAACCGGTACAGAAGATGATTTGTCTGGCCGAAATATCCTGCCAGCGCAAGGACGGTTCGAGTTGAATATCGTGGTCATCGAATTCCGCCAATCTGTAACAGTCGCTGGCGATAAAAAACTCTTTCAGGCAACGCAATAACGGTCGGGTCAATAAATAACCGGTCTGTTTTTGCTCTATAAAACCGAAAGGCGTTTTCAGAGAGGATATGGCGTTGTCGGATGTTGTGATGGCGCCTAAGTAATTCTCATACTCGGGATCGTCAAGCCGCTTCCGTCCGTGATTTAACTCGGCTTCATTACGAAAAAGCCGCAGCATGGCCTTTTCAATATAAAAAGGCTGATGAAAAAAATCGGATAAATTCGAGTAATACTGTTTCGCTGCCGGCAATAAGCTGTCGACATCGGCGGATTTTACGAAGCGCAGGCCAGTAACGGGATTGATGAGTCCCGCGGCCACCTGCGAGGCATTCTCCCGGCCGTTATCGATAATGACGACTGTGCGGCCTTGCTGTATCAGTTCCCAGGCGAGCAGGCTGCCGGCCAGTCCCTGGCCGATGATCAGAAAGTCGATATTCATGATGCGATTAAGGCCGATGATCTTTGTTAATGCTGGTCTTGAGTTGTTTCAAATAGCGTGTCTGTTTAGCGTATTTGAATGATTTCGACATCAATATTCGTCAAGTCGGACCAGGCAATATCCGCGGTTAAAGCGGGCAGGCGCTGTTCGCGCGCCAATCCCAGGCAAGCCCGGTCGCCTAGCGAAAGTCCGTAGCGCCGGGTTCGGGGAATAAAGTTAGCCGCATGCAGGGCATGGGCTTGAGTAAATGGGATGATTTCTATTGAAGTTTCCTTTATTTGCTCCATTAGCGGTGCGGCATCAATGCCGTCACGAATCAATCTGCCCGCCACTTCGCTTAAGTTCACGGTGGAAATGCAGGAGTCTTCAATATACTGTTCTACCATCTCATGTCCTGTTTCACGGAACAGGAAGGCTAACAATGCCGAAGCATCGAGTACAATCATTCTCTTTCCGCTGCCTTTCTTCGGTCCTGAATCAATTGCTCAACGACATTATCCGGCTTTTTTCCGTGATAAAGCTTGTCAACCAATTGTTGCAGGCTGGTGACAGGTTTTTTAGTGTTCAGGCAAACTTCGGTCAGAATATTGCGCACTTCGGCTTCCACGCTCAGTCCGTCTTGGGCAGCGCGAATGCGTAATGCCGCATGGACGTTTTCGGGCAAATTGCGTATCGTTAGTGTCGGCATGGCTATTTTTTCGATAGTAGGAAATTTTTACTATAGGGATTGACAGCATTGCTGTCAATCCGCAAAACAGCGGAGAGGGTTATCGCCGATTGCCAGGCAAGTGTTATTTCGCGGTCAGCGCTTCGCCATTGAAACTAATGCCGCCCCAGCTGTATTTCATGAAATTTCTGATGTTTTGATGTCCTGTGCCGTCAGGGTCGTTCAGAACATCAACACGGTAGTAGTCACCGAACAGGTTCAGCGTCTGCTGCTGGTCAAGCCCGTGAAGCCGGGCGAAGGCGAAAATCTTGCAGGAGCCTTCGTTGGTGCCGGCGGCATTGGTTAAGGCGTCGCCATTCTGGCCGTTGCTGAATTCCGTCGGTTGGTAATGGTAGTTTTCGGTAATGACGGCGATGGTTTCGTCAAAACTGACGGGGCTGTTGCTGGTGATTTTTTCAATAAATGTAGTCAGTGACATGGTCAATATTTATTTAGTTAACGAAGAAGGCTTGACAGGCTTTTGAAATCGGGGTGCGCGGCGTCTCTAAGCCATTCGAACAGGACCGATTCGTAATTGGTAATCGCGGCGCCGTGCTGTTGCATGCGCTGCAAGGCGTAGAGCTTGTGCTCGGCTTTGCGGGAACAGACACCATCGGCGGCTACATGGACCTGATAGCCTTGGTGCAGCAGTTCAAGGGCGGTCTGCAGAACGCAGACATGGGTCTCCTGGCCAACCAGTATGATTTGCTGACGCTGGCTGTCCCGCAGTGCCTGGTTAAAGCCGTTGGCGGCGCAGCAGGAGAAGCCGGTTTTTTCGAAGACCTGTGCGGTTTCGGGCAGTTTTTCCACGACGGACGCATGGGTCGGGCCCAAGCCTTTGGGATATTGCTCGGTGACCAGTACGGGAATGTTCAGCCGGCCAGCGGCTTCAATCAGTTTGCCGGCATTAGCGGTCATCAGTTCCGCATCCGGTTCAGGCATGGCGGCCGATAATTTGGCTTGCAGGTCGACAACGACCAGCAGGCTGTTGTCCGTCGACAGGAGATCAGGGTGTGTGGACATTGTTACCTCAGGCGTGCTTCATAATGCGTGCTTTTTCCCGCTGCCAGTCGCGGTCCTTTGAAGAGGCGCGTTTATCGTGCAGTTGTTTACCTTTGGCCAGGCCGATTTCCAGTTTGGCGCGGCCCTTTTTCCAGTACATGGACAGCGGGATGATCGTGTAACCCTTACGTTCCACGGCGCCGATCAGCTTGTTGAGTTCATGACGGTTCAATAACAGCTTTCTTGAACGGATGGCTTCCGGTTTGACATGGGTCGATGCCGAGTTCAGGGCGGAAATATGCGCGCCGAACAGCCAGGCTTCGCCGCGCTTTAATGTGACATAGCTTTCTTTCAGTTGTACGCGACCGTCGCGCAGACTTTTTACTTCCCAGCCTTCCAAAACAAGACCGGCCTCAAACCGCTCCTCAATAAAATATTCATGAGTGGCCTGGCGATTCTGGGCAATTGTGTTGTTTTGCTGCTTCTTATTTTTCTTGGACTTTTTATCGGCCATAGTGTGCTGGTTGAGATTTTTAGACTGACGGAAGGGTATAATTTTGCTATTTTACTCGATTTACTGAAAAAATTGAGTTTTTTAATAGAGATAACAGGCACTCAAATGACGGATACAAAAAAATCGATTCATGGTGAATGGTCATCACGCTTGGCATTTATCCTTGCAGCTACGGGTTCGGCGGTTGGCCTGGGGAATATCTGGAAGTTCCCTTATATCACAGGCGAAAACGGCGGCGGAGCATTTGTTCTCGTTTATTTACTGTGCATAGCCTTCATCGGTATCCCTATTATGATTGCGGAAACGATGCTCGGGCGCCGGGGCAGGCAGAGCCCTATCAACACCATGGAAACGCTGGCCGCCGAGGCTGAGGCGGATACCAATTGGCACTATGTGGGCTGGATGGGCGTTATCGCCGGTTTCCTGATTCTTTCTTATTACAGCGTTATCGCCGGCTGGGCTTCGGCTTATGTCCTGAAAGCGTTTACCGGCAGTTTTTCAGGTACGGGCGCGACCGAAATAAAAGCGCTTTTTGACGGTTTCGTCGCCAGTCCCGCGCAACTGATCTTCTGGCATACTTTGTTTATGCTGGCCACGATGCTGATTGTGGCGCGCGGCGTCAGGAGCGGGTTGGAAAAAGCCGTGCAATTTTTAATGCCGGGGCTGTTTGTGCTGATGATTTTGCTGGTCGGCTATGCCATGACGACGGGCGCTTATGAACAAGGTCTTGAATTTTTGTTTAGTCCGGATTTTAGCAAGATTACCGGCGATTCCGTGTTGACCGCGATGGGCCACGCGTTTTTCACTCTGAGCCTGGGCATGGGAGCCATAATGGTATATGGATCTTATTTGCCCAAGGATGTGTCTATTACGAAAACGGTGTTTTTAATTGCCGGTTCCGATACGATTGTGGCCTTATTGGCCGGCATTGCCATTTTCCCTATCGTTTTCGCTAACGGATTGGAAGCGGGTTCCGGCCCCGGCCTTATTTTCCAAACGTTGCCGATCGCTTTCGGCAATATGAGCGGCGGCTGGCTGTTCGGTATTCTTTTTTTTGTGATGTTGGTGTTCGCGGCTTTGACGTCGTCCATTTCCCTGATTGAGCCGGCTGTTACGTGGCTGGTGGAGAATAGGGATTTAGACAGGGAACAGGCCTGTATCTGGGCAGGCTTGGTGACATGGCTGTTGGGTTTAGGGACCGTGTTTTCATTTAATTTATGGTCTGATTTTACGATTTTCGGCAGAAATATTTTTCAATTAATGGACTATCTGACGGCCAATCTATTATTGCCTATCGGCGGTTTTTTGGTCGCGGTGTTTGCCGGATGGATCATGAAGCAGCAACACAGCGAGCAAGAACTGCAAATACCTGGCACACAGGGTTATCAGGTATGGAAATTTTTAGTCTGTTACGTTTCTCCCGCGGCTGTTTTTTTGGTTTTTCTGAATGTGGTTGGGGTTATCTGAATGACCGTTGTAGAAAAAAGCGCATTGGTGAAGTTTTCCGCCCAGCAGATGTTCGATCTGGTCAATGATATCGAAGCCTATCCGCGCTTTTTGCCGTGGTGCAGCGGCAGTCGAATCCTCAAGCGCGAAGACGATATGGTTGAAGCGGAGCTGGTGATTTCCAAAGGCGGATTCAAAAAATCCTTTTCGACAAGAAATAAAATTGATGAAGGCGGCAGGATTACGGTGTCCTTGTTGGAAGGGCCTTTTTCCTATCTGGAAGGAACATGGGATTTCATGCCGTTGCGCGAGGATGCCAGCAAAATTTCCCTGAATCTGGAATTCGAGATGCCGGGCGTACTGGCGAATCTGGCATTTGGCGCGGTATTTAACCAGATATGCAACACCATGGTCAGTTCTTTTACTCAGCGGGCCAAGGAAATCTATGGCTGATGTGCTGATTGATATCGAAGTTGCCTATGCCAAGCCGGAAGAGCAAGTGATTTTGGTGCTTAAACTGCCTGAAGGCTCGTCCGTCGAGCAGGCGATAAAAGCTTCCGGAGTGTTGGCCCGGTTTCCGGAAATTGATCTGTCCGGGAGCAACAAAGTCGGTATTTTTGGCAACGTCTGCGGGATGGATCAGGTGTTAAAGCAGGCCGATAGAATAGAAATTTATCGGCCTTTGCTGATTGATCCCAAGGATGCGAGGCGGCGAAGGGCGGCAAGAGGTTAAAATTTGCAGCGCCATTAGTGTGGGGAGATGCAGGGCGGACTTAATTCAGCGAGGCATCGAGTCGTCGGGATAGTTTATCGTGGGTTCCGAAGTTGCCGGGCCAGGTTCCGTCAAGCGATCGGATTCAGTCGAACGATCAATGTCATCGATGCCGAACAGGTTGGTGATTTTTTCCCACATGGTTTTTTCGAGATCCCGCGGCGGCAAATCCACCGTTGTTTCTTCCGATTCTTTGATCACGGGCAAGGCGCTGGGTTTAAAATCGCCTTGAATGCCGATGACTCGATCACCGTCGAAGAACAGCGAGACTTTTTTCTGCATTCTGGGTTCGCCGCCGGGTTGATTGGAGTAAAGGTAATCCCAGCGGTTTGGGTGAAAAGCATCCGTCAGCATGGGGGAGCCCATGATATACAGCACCTGGCGCTTGTTCATGTTGGGGCGGATCTGATCGATCATGGACTGATCGATCATGTTGCCTTGCTGAATGTCTATGCTGTAGACGCCGGGTAAATTATTGAGAATGGTGGAGCATGAGGCAAGCGTCAGGCTTGCCAGCAAAGTCAAAGAAAAAAGCGGCTTTCCCATTTGAGGCGACGGAATAGTTTGAAAAAAGATAAAATCATACCCGATGTTAAGCGATTATCCTATTAAACAGTCATGCGCTTCATGCTAAAAAAAAGCTACAATGTGCGATACCCTATAGATAGCCGACAGTTAATCGGCAAAAGCGGAGATTTATGTTGGAAACGCAAGATTTAAAGAATGCAGGACTGAAGGTCACGTTGCCTCGGGTCAAGATTCTGCAAATTTTAGAAAACCAGATTGATGAGCATCATTTAACGGCTGAAAAGGTTTATAAAATCCTGTTGAGCGAGGATGAGGATATCGGTTTGGCCACGGTTTATCGGGTTCTGACCCAATTTGAAGCAGCGGGACTGGTAACGCGGCATCACTTTGAGGGAGGGAACTCTGTTTTTGAACTGGCTAAAGGTGATCACCATGATCACATTCTCTGCATGAAATGCGGCAAAGTGGATGAATTCACCGATGAGCTCATTGAAGCGCGGCAGCGAGAAATCGCGGAAAAACTCGGTTATGAGTTAACCGATCACAGCCTTTATTTATATGGCTATTGTTCTGCCTGCAGAAAATCCTGATTCCCCCTAACTTACAGACTTCATGTTTAAGCCTCTTATTTTTTATATTGGCTTGCGTTATACGCGAGCTAAACGCCGTACGCAGTTCATTTCTTTCATTACTTTAACTTCGGTTCTGGGGATAGCCCTGGGGGTCACGGCGCTGATTACGGTCCTGTCGGTCATGAACGGTTTTGAAGCCGAGTTGCGCGAGCGGATTCTCGGCATGACATCGCATGCCACGATTACCGGCAACCAGGGCCAGTTGAATAATTGGCGGGAGTTGCATCCGCGCGTCAAAGACTATCCGCATGTAGAGGCGGCTGCTCCTTTCATCGACGGACAGGTCATGATTAATGCCGGCAGACGCGTCAGCGGTACCTTGCTGAGCGGAATTCTGCCTGAATACGAGTCCTCTGTTTCGGATGTCGTTAACAAAATGCAGGTAGGGCGGCTGTCCCAGTTGGTTCCCGGTGAATTCGGCATTGTCCTGGGCGCGGAGCTGGCGGGTCACCTGGGCGTTATCGTCGGCGACAAGGTCACTGTCATCAGTCCGCAGGTCAATTCGACACCCGCCGGTATCATGCCCCGGATGCGGCGTTTTACCGTGATCGGTATTTTCCAGGTCGGCATGTATGAATATGATCGTAATATGGCCATCATTCATATCGATGATGCGGCTAAATTATTCCGATTGGGGGACGCCGTTTCGGGGCTCAGGATCAAGTTGGATGATCTGTTTAATGCGCCGCGGATCACGCATGCTATGGCGGCCGATTTTTCTCATGAATACCGGGTCAGTGACTGGACGCTGGCGCACAGCAACTTCTTCCGCGCGATTCAGACTGAAAAACGGGTCATGTTCATTATCCTGCTGCTGATAGTGGCCGTGGCGGCCTTTAATATCGTTTCGACGCTAGTCATGGTGGTCACGGACAAGCGCGGCGATATCGCTATCCTGAAAACCCAGGGACTGACGGCACGTTCGGTCATGGGTATTTTTATGGTGTTAGGCACTGTCATTGGCGCTGTAGGTACGCTTCTGGGTACCATGGGCGGCATCGTGCTGGCGTTAAATGTCGAAACCATCGTGCCGGCGATTGAGAAATTATTTCAGGTTCAGTTCATGGCGGCCGATGTCTACTACATCAGTCAACTGCCTTCCAAGCTCGTATGGTCGGATGTTTATGCGATCGCGGGCATGGCCTTCTTTCTGTCGCTGGCCGCGACAATTTATCCTGCCTGGCAGGCGTCCAAAGTAAATCCAGCGGAAGTTCTGAGATATGAATAAATCTAGCATTCTGGAATGCCGGCAATTAACCAAGCGTTATAATCAGGGCGGGCTGGACGTTGAGGTCCTCAAGGGCGTTAATTTAACGATCGGGATCGGCGAGCGCGTCGCCATTATGGGCGCCTCGGGGTCGGGCAAAAGCACGTTGCTGCATTTGCTGGGCGGACTGGAAAAATCCAGCGGCGGAGAAGTGGTGCTGGATAATGTCAATTTGAATAAAGTCAGCGCAACGAGACTGGCCAGGTTAAGAAACAGTTCCCTGGGCTTTATCTATCAATCGCATCATTTACTGGGTGAATTTACCGTGTTGGAGAATACGGCGATGCCATTGCTGATTGCCGGTCTTTCGGTAAAACAGGCGCGTATCCGTGCCATAGATTTATTGCAGCGGGTGGGGCTGGGACATCGTATCGAACACAAGCCGGGCGAGTTGTCAGGCGGAGAAAGGCAGCGCGCGGCCATAGCCAGGGCGCTGATCAATAATCCCAAATGCGTTTTGGCCGACGAGCCGACCGGTAACCTGGACAGTAAAACGGCTGACCAGGTTTACCAGTTAATGCTGGAGCTGAATCAGGAGCTGAATGTCAGTTTTCTGGTGGTGACGCACGATCATGATCTGGCGTCAAGGATGGGCAAGGTGCTGCATATGGAAGACGGAGTGATTGTCGGGTGAGTCCCCGCCAGGGTTAGACAGCGCATGCTGTTTAACCCTGGCGCTCGCGTTTTATCTTGCCTTTCTTGCGGCCCATTTCTTGGCGACATGATGGCGCCATAATTCCTTGACGCCGAAATAGCCGACGACGGAAGTAATAATGCCGATCATCAGGCAGCCCAGAAGAAAAGGTTCCCAGGCCTGACTGAGCCCCGACATGACGCTATCCATCGAAAACTCAAAGCCTTCGCTGGGTAAAGGCTGATTTAGCGCCCGAAGCCCAACCAAATAGGCAAAATAAAACATCGGGGGCATGGTCAGAGGGTTGGTTATCCAGACCAGGGCGACGGAAATAGGCAGGTTGGATCTGAGATACAGCGCCAGCACGGCTGCAATCGCCATTTGTCCAGGTGTTGGAATCCAGGCTACAAAAAGACCTACGGCGGCGGCCATGGAGACTGATCGGCGATTTAAATGCCAGAGATTGGGGTCATGCAGTTTGTCGCCGAGAAACTGAAGATTCTTGTGGTTTTTAATCGCTTCAGATTTGGGCAGGTATTTTTGTATCAGTTTTTTAGGCATTGTGGTTATATCAAAAGTCACTTAATCACCTAAGTCTATCAGGTTTTTGTTGACCTCAAAATACCGGAAGTCGAATGCTGGTTTTTACACTGTTATTTTTAGCTGGAGCTCTGCTGGCTCAGCAGTTGCCGGCATTGCCTGCCGGCGAATGGCTGATGGCGGGCGGCCTCATTGCCGGTTTGGTGGCCGGGTTGCGGTTATGGCGGGTGTTGTTTTTTCTATTGGGCGCGTTGTGGGCGATCCTGTTCGCAATGAACAGACTGACGGACAGGCTGCCCGAGTCGCTGGAAGGGATCAATATCCCAGTCAAAGGCGTTGTGGTCGGTTTGCCGGAACAGGACGAAAAGCGTGTACGCTTTGATTTGGTTGTTTCTGAATCCGGTGGAGGCCTGCCTTCGAAAATACGGTTAAGCTGGTATTATCCCAAGCATGAGGTCAGGGCGGGTCAGCAGTGGTCGGTTACCGTCAAATTGAAGCGGCCGCACGGTAATATGAATCCCGGCGGATTCGACTATGAACGCTGGCTGTTCACGGAAGGTATCGGGGCGACAGGCTATGTGCGCAATCATCCGGCGCCTGTCATGCTGTCGGATGATCCGGCCTGGTACAGTATTTCGGCGGGGCGGCAGCGTATAGCCGATCAGTTGTCGCAATTGCTGGGCGATGGCAAGAGCCTTCCGCTTGTAAAAGCAATTACGATTGGTGACGGCAATGAAATCCGTCAGGAACAATGGGAGGTTTTTCGTAAAACCGGCACGCTTCACCTGATGGTGATTTCCGGGGCGCATATCGGATTGGTCGCCGGACTGGTCTATTTTGCCGTACTCAGATTGTGGGCATGGACAGGGCTGTTGACCTGGTCTCCTCAAAAAGTTGCTGCATTATCGGCGTTAGCCGTCGCCATCCTGTATTCGGCATTGGCCGGTTTTTCCATTCCGACGCAACGCTCGGTCATTATGCTGGCTGTTGTCATGGTCGCCATTATTCTGCAGCGTAATACCCGTTCCTTTCATACCTTGGCTACTGCCATGTTCGCGGTGCTGTTACTGGACCCTTTGGCGGTCCTGTCGGCAGGATTCTGGCTTTCTTTTCTGGCGGTGGCGGTGATTGTTTATGCCGTTGCCGGACGCTTTGGCAAGCCCGGCTATCTTGAAGGAACCCTGAAGATCAATTGGGCCACGACCATAGCTTTGTCGCCATTGTTGCTGTTCTTTTTCCAGCAAGTTTCATTGATTGCTCCGCTGGCTAATCTTATTGCGGTGCCTGTTGTCAGTTTTCTGGTTGTGCCGTTATCATTGCTGTCGGTGCTGGTGATGTGGGTCTCGCCGGCCCTGGCCGGGAATCTGTTTGTTCTCGTCGATGTCGTGCTGCAGGGGTTGTGGTGGCTATTGAGTGCGCTGGCGGACACGCCGTTATCCGTGATAAATCATGCGCAGCCTCCGGGCTGGGCATTATGTTTCGCCATACCGGGCATCTTGATCATGCTGGCACCTGTCGGCATGCCGGCTCGCTGGCTGGGGCTGGTGATGTTTTTGCCGCTGGCCTTTACGGAACCGAACCGGCCTGAGCCGGGCGGCTTCAGGATGACCTTGCTGGACGTCGGCCAAGGCTTGTCGGCGGTCGTGCAAACATCCGGTCATGTGCTTGTGTACGACACTGGCGCGAAATTTTCCCAGCAAAGCGATATGGGCCGTAGCGTGGTGCTGCCTTTTTTGCGTAAGCAGGGCATCGACAAGATTGACAGTCTGATCATCAGTCATGGCGACAACGACCATATCGGCGGCGCTGAATCATTGATGAAAGGCATCGAGACCGGGCAGGTGCTTACCAGCGTGCCGCAACAGCTGAGCAGTCATGCGCCGGTCGCTTGCATGGCAGGGCAGTCATGGCGTTGGGATGGCGTGATGTTCACAATGTTGTCGCCAGCCCCGTCGGGTTTTGTTTCGGAAAACGACAATTCCTGTGTGTTAAAAATTCAGTCTGAAAAAGGGGTTGTGTTATTGGTCGGCGATATAGAGGCTTCGGCCGAAACCTGGCTGGTCGAGGCTTATGGCGGGCAACTGAAGGCGGATGTGCTGATTGCGCCTCATCATGGCAGCAAAACTTCATCGACCCGGCCGTTTCTGCAAAACGTTCAGCCTGATTATGTGCTGATTCCGGCCGGCTACCGCAATCAGTTTGGATTTCCTCATCAGTCCGTGTTGCAGCGCTATCAGGCTGTCATTGCGCAATGGCTGAATATTGCCGAGCAAGGCGCGATTTTTGTCGATGCCGAAACCGATTCGCTGGCCGTGCAAACCATGCGGGGGCGCGAAAGCCGATATTGGAACAGTCGCTGATGCAAGATTTTCGTTTTAGTAATAACCAAGTTCTTTACTACGGAATTAAATAGGACTAAAATGGTCCTCAATTAAAGAGGTAGGTATGTTACGGTTGAGCAAATTAACTGATTATGCAACGGTCATTCTGAGTTTTATGGCGAAGGATGAAACGCATGTGCATGCGGCTATGGAAATAGCGGCAGCCACAGGAATAGCTTTGCCTACGGTCAGCAAAATCCTGAAGTCGCTGGTGAAAGCGGGGGTGCTGATATCCACGCGCGGCGCCAAGGGCGGTTATGCATTAGCCCGGGTGCCTGAGAAAATCAGTGTGGCGACGGTTATCAGCGCTTTGGAAGGGCCGATTGCGCTGACCGAATGCAGTATTTCCCATCAGGGCTGTGAACAGGCTTCGGGCTGCGATATTCGCGGTAATTGGAGCTTGATTAACCGGACGATTCATAACGCCCTGGAGTCCGTGACTCTGGCGGATATGATCAGACCTGCCGTCGTGCCGGAAGAGGTTTTTATTCCGGTTGCCAGTTTATATCGTTAAATTAGAGTTGTTTATGTCAACAAGTGCGAAAGAAATCGAGAACCTGATCAGTCGTGAATACAAGCAGGGCTTTGTGACCGAACTGGAAGCCACCACGTTTCCGCCCGGATTGAATGAAGATGTTATTCACAAGCTGTCCAAGGTCAAGAACGAGCCCGAGTTTATGCTCGAATATCGGCTGAAAGCGTTTCGCCACTGGCAGACCATGCAGTCGCCGACCTGGGCGTTCGTCAAGTTTGAGCCGGTTGACTATCAGTCGATCAGCTACTATTCGGCGCCCAAACGCAAGGAAGACGGTCCGAAAAGCCTGGACGAAGTCGATCCGCAAGTGCTGGAAGCCTACAAAAAGCTGGGCATTCCGCTGGACGAACAGGAACGGCTGGCCGGTGTGGCGGTCGATGCGGTGTTTGACAGCGTATCGGTGGCGACGACGTTTAAGGGCAAGTTGAAAGAGGCCGGTATTATTTTTTGTCCGATTTCGGAAGCCTTGCGCGACTATCCGGAACTGGTCCAGCAATATCTGGGCTCGGTCGTGCCGCATACCGACAATTTCTTTGCCGCGCTCAATGCGGCCGTGTTTACCGACGGCTCATTCGTCTACATTCCGAAAGGCGTGCGCTGCCCGATGGAATTGTCGACCTATTTCCGCATCAATGCCGCCAATACCGGGCAGTTTGAAAGAACGCTGATCATTGCCGACGAAGGCAGCCATGTCAGCTATCTGGAAGGCTGTACGGCGCCCATGCGCGACGAAAACCAGCTGCATGCGGCCGTGGTCGAGCTGGTCGCCTTGAAGGACGCGACGATTAAATATTCCACCGTGCAGAACTGGTATCCGGGCGACAAGGAAGGCAAAGGCGGCATCTACAATTTCGTCACCAAGCGGGCCGACTGCCGCGGCGAAAATGCCAAAGTGTCCTGGACGCAGGTGGAGACCGGTTCGGCGATCACCTGGAAATACCCGAGCTGCATTCTGAGCGGCGACAATTCCGTCGGCGAGTTTTACTCGGTGGCGCTGACCAATAATTTCCAGCAGGCCGATACCGGCACCAAGATGATCCATATCGGCAAAAACACCCGCAGCACGATTGTTTCGAAGGGCATTTCGGCAGGCCGCGCGCAGAATACCTATCGCGGCCTGGTCAAGGTGTTGAAAAGCGCCGAGAACGCGCGCAACTACACCCAGTGCGACTCCTTGCTGATCGGCGATAAATGCGGCGCGCATACGTTCCCGTATGTCGAGGTCAAACAGCCTTCGGCGCAGGTCGAGCATGAAGCGACGACGTCCAAGATCAGCGAAGATCAGCTGTTCTTCTGTCAGCAGCGCGGCCTATCGGCGGAAGACGCCGTGTCCATGATAGTGAACGGTTTTTGTAAGGAAGTGTTCAAGGAACTGCCGATGGAGTTTGCGGTTGAGGCGCAAGCTTTGCTGGGGTTGAGTCTGGAAGGCTCGGTTGGCTAGTGGGTAAATACGATAAATTACTCACCAGGATATTGAACGGACGTTCCGATAATAATATCTCGTTTTTGGAACTTACGCAGTTGCTGCAACGGTTACAGTTTGATGTCAGGATACACGGCGATCATCATATATTTACTCGTGACGGTATTGCTGAAATTCTGAATTTACAACCTAGAGGCGCAATGGCGAAAGCCTATCAGGTCAAACAAGTGAGGCAAATTATTGTGAATTATCATTTGGGATTGGAATATGACCAGTAAGTACGAAATGATTATCTACTGGAGTGAGCAAGATCAGTCTTATCTTGTTGAGGTTCCTGAATTGCCGGGCTGTATGGCGGACGGCAATAGTTACCAAGAGGCCGTCCGGAATGCTGAACAAGTGATCAATGAATGGATAGAAACGGCCAGGGAGTTAGGGCGTTCTATTCCGGAACCGAAAGGGCGCTTATTGTATGCGTAATCAGCGCGAATCAATGATTTGCATAGCTTTGGCGTAAACCATTCAAATAATTTTTATAGTTAGGTAAAACAAATATGCTCAGCATAGAAAATCTTCACGTCAACGTAGGCGACAAGCCCATTCTTAAAGGCATCAATCTGCAGATCAATGCCGGCGAGATTCATGCCATCATGGGGCCGAACGGCTCCGGCAAAAGCACGTTATCGCATGTATTGTCAGGCAAGAGCGGCTACACCGTGACGGAAGGCTCCATCACGTATCAGAACAAGAATCTGGTGGACATGGCGCCAGAAATCCGCGCGCGCGAAGGTGTGTTTCTGGCTTTCCAATATCCGGTCGAAATTCCCGGCGTCAGCAATATTTACTTGCTGAAAGCGGCGCTGAACGCCATCCGCAAGCATCACGGCCAGCCGGAAGTCGACGCGATGGATTTTCTGACCCTGGTCAAGGACAAGGTGCGCCTGCTGGAAATGGACGAACGGTTTCTGTACCGCGCCGTCAACGAAGGCTTCTCGGGCGGTGAAAAGAAACGCAACGAGATCCTGCAGATGGCGATACTGGAACCTAAATTGTGCATCCTCGATGAAACCGATTCGGGTCTGGACATCGACGCGCTGAGAATCGTCGCAGACGGCGTCAACTCCTTGCGTTCGCCGGACCGCTCGTTTGTCATGGTGACGCATTATCAGCGCTTGCTGAGTTACATCAAACCGGACTTCGTGCATGTACTGGCGCACGGGCAAATCGTCAAATCCGGCGGTCCCGAGCTGGCATTGGAGCTGGAAGAGAAAGGTTACAGTTGGGTCGACCGCATGGATGCCGGAGATAAAGCAATGCAGGGAGCGGTTGCTGGCGGAGCTGCGTAATGACTACGGCAACAGCAAGCCGTTATACGGCTGAATATCAAAGCATAGCGCCAGCCTTGCCGGGTCAGTCGTTGACCTGGCTGCAACAGTTAAGAAGCGAGGCGTTGGCCAGTTTTTCAGTGCATGGTTTCCCTTCGCTGCGCGAAGAGGACTGGCGCTATACGAACGTGTCCGCGATCGAGAAAAAGCTATTCAAACCGGTTGCCGGTTTAACGGCGGGTACGGTTGACGCGGACTGGCTGAGACAGCATCAGCTGGAAGACGCCTGGTCGATCGTGCTGGTTGACGGGCATTTTTCAGCTGAACTGTCAGTGCTGGACGGTCTGCCGGAATCGGTTTCGGTGATGAGCATGGCCGAGGCGCTGAATGCGCAATCTGCGCTGCTGGAGCGGTATCTGGGTCGTGCCGTGGCGGGCGAAGACAACAGTTTCATCGCCTTCAATACCGCCTGGTTTACCGATGGGCTGTTTGTGCATGTGCCGGCCGGACAGGCATTGGCGAAGCCGGTGCAGTTGCTGCATGTCGTCACGCAGGCCGAGACGCTGGCGGCAACGCGCCATGTCATCATTCTCTATGACTCGGCTGAAGCGCAAGTCATAGAGACCTTTGTCGGTCTGGGTCAGGCTTATCTGTCGGCAGCCGTTACCGAAGTGTTCGTCGGGCCTAACGCGGAGCTGACCTTGTATAAACAGCAAAGCGAGTCCGATAAAGCCTACCATTTCGGCGGCATCTACGTTAAACAGGCGCGTGATGCCCGTTTCAGGCACCATAACTTTGCTTTTGGCAGCTTGTTGGCGCGCAACGATATCCATGCCGATCTCGACCATGCGTCCGAATGTGAGCTGAATGGCTTGTTCGTGGGCGGCAAACGCCAGCACATCGATAACCATACGCGCATCAATCATCTAGAGCCGCGCGGCAGTAGTCGCGAAGTTTATAAAGGCGTGCTCGATGACAGGGCGCGCGGCGTGTTCCAGGGGCGCGTGATTGTAGCGCAGGATGCTCAGAATACCGATTCTGAAATGAATAACCGTAATCTGCTGCTGTCCGATGATGCCGAAATCGACACCAAGCCGCAGCTGGAAATCTATGCCGATGACGTCAAGTGCGGCCATGGCGTGACGGTAGGCCAGCTCGATGAAAAATCGATTTTTTATCTGCAATCGCGCTGCGTCGATGAAGAAACAGCCCGTAACATGCTGACTTTCGCGTTTGCCAACGAGATGGTCGATAAGGTCAAAATCAAAGACCTGCACGATAGATTGCTGGAACAGTTATTGGCGCGCTTCCCTCAGGAAGGCGTTAAGAAAGAATGGCTGTAAGCAGAGACAGCAGCATTCAGTTGATTAAGTTAAATATGTGGCATTGCTGATTAAGCGACGCGTAAATTTTCGAAACATTAATATTATGACCAATTTCCCTGTAGCAAAAATTCGGGCCGATTTTCCTATCCTGGAGCAGAAAATCCGCAACAAGCCCTTGGTTTACCTGGACAATGCCGCTACATGCCAGAAGCCCAATAGGGTGATCGACAGCATCTCGCATCTGTATCGCCACGATTACGCCAATGTGCACCGCGGCGTGCACACCTTGAGCGTGCGTTCCACCGATCAGTTCGAAGCGGCGCGCATCAAGGTCAAGGAATTTATCAATGCGGCCAGCGACAAAGAGATTATTTTTGTCAAAGGCACGACCGAAGCCATCAACCTGGTCGCCCAGACCTTCGGCCGGACCCATATCAAGGCCGGCGACGAAATCATGATCAGCGGCATGGAGCATCACTCCAATATCGTACCCTGGCAAATGCTGTGCCAGCAGACCGGCGCGGTATTAAAAGTCGCACCGATCAATCATAAAGGCGAGTTGATCTACGACGGCTTTGAGAAACTGCTGAACGAAAAAACCAAGCTGGTTTCCATCGTGCACATGTCCAATGCCCTGGGCACGGTCAATCCGGTCAAAAGGATCATTGCCGCGGCGCACGGCAGGGGCATTCCGGTATTACTGGACGGCGCGCAGGCCATTCCGCACATGCCGGTGGACGTGCAGGAACTCGATTGCGACTTTTACGCTTTCTCGGGTCATAAACTGTACGGCCCGTCCGGCATCGGTGTTCTGTACGGCAAACAGGCGCTGCTGGAAGCCATGCCGCCATACCAGGGCGGCGGCGACATGATACGCAAAGTTACCTTTGAAGAAACCGAATACAATGTGTTGCCGTACAAGTTCGAAGCCGGCACGCCCAGCATTGCCGATGTGATCGGTCTCGGCGCCGCCATCGACTATCTGAATGAAATCGGCATGGATGCCATTGCCGCTTACGAGGCCGAGCTGTTGGATTATGCCACTGAACAGGCCAGGCAGATCAAGGGGCTGCGCATTATCGGCGAGGCCGAACACAAAGGCGCGATCCTGTCTTTTGTGCTCGATAAAATCCACCCGCACGATATCGGCACCATGCTGGACAGTCTGGGCATCGCGGTCAGGGCCGGGCACCATTGTGCCATGCCGGTGATGGATTTCTTCGAGGTTCCGGCCACGGCAAGAGCCTCATTTGCCATGTACAATACCAAAGAAGAAATCGATGTCTTGATGCAGGGGATAAAATCCCTGATCGAGGTATTTGGCTGAAGCTTGTTCGCGCCCTCGTTAGTTCAGAAGCGCTTTATTCCGATTGATATACCGAATTTAACTGAGAACACCTATGTTTGATGATTTACGCGACCTCTATCAAGAGGTTATTTTTGACCACAACAGAAACCCGCGCAATTTCCGTGTCATTGAAAATGCGGACCGGCAGGTGGAAGGCTTTAATCCGCTGTGCGGCGATCGCCTGACCTTGTTCCTGAAAATGGACGGCGATGTGATCGCGGATGCCAGTTTCCAGGGCTCGGGATGCGCCATCTCCACGGCTTCGGTATCGCTGATGACCGAAATCATCAAGGGCAAAACCGAGCAGGAAGCCGAGGAGTTGTTCAAGCAGTTCCATGAGATGACCACCGGCAAGGGCGAGCAGGCCAGTCTGGCCGCGGTCGGCAAGCTGGCCGTGCTGGCCGGCGTGCGCGAATATCCGGCGCGCGTGAAGTGCGCGACGCTGGCCTGGCACACGCTCGATGCGGCGCTGAAGAACGAGCAAAAATCGATTTCCACGGAATAAGCCAGGATGTGAAGCGTCTGACCTGGCCACATGACAACCCTCGGGTGCGACCGGTCGGCTGACCGTTGCGTTCCAGGGTCGAATTAATTCGACCCTACAGCTTTGGGATGTATCGAGGATACGCCTTCCGGCCAAGTGCTCTCTACCAGTTCTTTGCAAGGCATGAATATAATCAACCAGCTCTATGTCGGTCAGCTTGCCGTTCTTTATGAAGGCCATGGCGATCCGCTGCCGTTTCAGCAACTGGCCGCGCGGCTGGGCGTGCCGCTTTATCAGGGGCTTCCGAAAGAGATTCCCGAAGCCTTCCTGCTGACCTGGCGCGACGGCATACTGAAACTGCTCGACAGGGAATTGTTCAAAAAAGGCGGCTTGTTCGTCGAGATTGAACCGCGCAACGGCGAACAGCGCTCGTGGCCGGCGCCGAAACAGGACGCCCTGGCGCACGCGCTCGGGCGCAAGACCCGAACCGTTGTCGATGCCACGACCGGGTGGGCTCAGGACAGCCTGCATATTTTCCGCATGGGCTATGAGCTGTTGTGCATAGAGCGCTCGCCGGTCATGGCCGAATTGCTGGCTGACGGTTTCAGGCGATTGGCCGGACTGGACTGGATGCAGCGCCTGAACCTGGAGCCGCCGCGTTTGTTGACCGGCAACGCCATTGAAATCCTGACGGCTCTGGAAACGCCGCCCGACTGTATTTATCTGGACCCGATGTTTCCGCCCAAGCGCAAAAAATCGGCGCTAGCGAAAAAATCGATGGTGGTGCTGCGCGATCTGCTGGGCGACGATCAGGACAAGGAACAGCTTTTTGAGGCGGCCATGAAGGTGGCTGGAAAACGTGTCGTGGTGAAAAGTCCGGATTATGCCGAGCCTTTGGGCGGCAAGCCGAGCGAGAGCTTTCAGGGCAAGTTGCTCCGGTTCGATGTGTATTTAAAATAGGGCATCTCAATAGGACCGATTGAATACGTATCAACAAGCCAAAAAACACGAAGGACACGAATTTTTATATTCTTCTTCGTGAACTTTGTGTTCTTCGTGGTTAATTAATCAATCTGCTTAATAGCCTTTATAAACAATTAAGGTGAAAAATGTCCGACTGGATAGATGTAATCGATCAAAACGCACTGGCTGATGGCGAGCATATCGTCGTCGATGTCGACGGAACGGATGTGGCCGTCTTCAAAATCGAAGGCCGGTTTTATGCCATTGAAGATGTCTGCACGCATGACGGCGCGGAAATCGCCAGCGGCGAGCTGGACGGCTGCGAAATTGTCTGTCCGCGACACGGCGCGCGCTTTTGCGTAAAGACCGGCGCGGTAAAGGCGCCGCCCGCTTATGAAGATATCGACACTTTTCCGGTGCGCATCGAGAACGGCAGAGTGCAGGTCAGGGATAACCGCTGGGATTGATGCTGCCGATCACAATGAATTCATTCGCCTGAAGCTGCATAACGTCAGCCGCTAAGTTCTGCATGAACAGAACCGCGTTATAGTTTATAATTCCGCCTTTTATTTGAATTTTCACTGGCCGGAGCTTGTCGATAGCTTCCGGTTTCGAACGCCTTGGTTAAAAACATTCCATGCAAGAAATAAATCCGATTAAGCATAAAATAGCCGACCTGAAAAGCCGTGGTGAAGCCCTTAGGGGGTATCTTTGACTTCGAAACCAAAAGCGAGCGCCTGGTCGAAGTCTTAAGGGAACTGGAAAACCCGAAAATCTGGGATAACCCGGACCTGGCGCAAGCCATGGGCAAGGAGCGCGGCCAGCTGGAAGCGGTCGTCAATACGATCAACGAATTGGAACACGGCCTGGCCGACGCGGAAGAACTGCTGGCCATGGCTGTCGAAGAAAATGATGAGGAAACCGTCGATACGGTCGCGGACGATCTGGAGCAGTTGGAAAAAAAAGTCGCCGCCCTTGAATTCCGGCGCATGTTCTCCGGCGAAATGGACGCCAATAACGCGTTTCTGGATATTCAGGCCGGCTCCGGCGGCACCGAGGCGCAGGATTGGGCTTCGATGATCGAACGCATGTTCTTGCGCTGGGGCGAGCGCAAGGGCTTCAAGACCGAGCTGATCGAAGAGTCGGCAGGCGATGTCGCCGGCATCAAGAGCGCCACGATCAAATTCGAAGGCGACTATGCGTTCGGCTGGCTGCGCACTGAAACGGGCGTGCACCGGCTGGTCCGGAAATCGCCGTTTGATTCGGGCAATCGCCGCCATACCTCGTTCGCATCGGTGTTCGTTTCGCCCGAGATCGATGACGATATCGACATCGACATCAATCCGGCGGACCTGCGCGTCGATGTTTACCGGGCCAGCGGCGCCGGCGGCCAGCACGTCAACCGTACCGAGTCGGCCGTGCGTATCACGCACAACCCCACCGGCATCGTCGTGCAGTGCCAGAGCGACCGCTCGCAGCATAAAAACCGTGATACGGCCATGAAACAGTTGAAAGCCAAACTGTATGAACTGGAAATGCGCAAGCGCAGCGAAACCCAGCAGGCGCTGGAAGATACCAAATCGGATATCGGCTGGGGCAGCCAGATTCGCTCTTACGTGCTCGACCAGTCGCGTATCAAGGACCTGCGCACCGGCGTCGAGACCGGCAATCCGCAAGCGGTCCTGGACGGCGATCTGGATCAGTTTATCGAAGCCAGCCTGAAAAGCGGACTGTAAGTCATCAAAAATTTATAGCAAACAGAAAATACACCGGCTGGGCGCGAAGTCTGCGCTCATCCTATAACGATAAGAGTCAAAATAAACATGTCAGAAATTGAACGGGACGAACAGGAACAAATCAGACAACGCCGCAGCAAACTGAATGAACTGCGTGAAAACGGCGTCGCATTCCCCACCGACTTCCGCCGCAACGTGGTTGCCGGCGAAGTGCTGGCGGAATACGGCGAAAAATCAAAGGAAGAACTCGAAGCGGAACCTGTTCGCATCAAGATCGCCGGCCGCATAATGACGCGCCGTATCATGGGCAAGGCCAGCTTCTGCCATATTCAGGACATGTCCGGCAGGATACAGCTGTACGTGACCCGCGATGCGCTGCCGGAAGGGTTTTACAACGAGCAGTTCAAAAAGTGGGACATCGGCGACATCGTCGGCGCGGAAGGCGTGCTATTCAAAACCCAGACCAATGAGCTCAGCGTCAAGGTCGATGATATCCGTCTGCTGACCAAGGCTCTGCGCCCGCTGCCGGAAAAATTCCATGGCCTTACGGATCAGGAAGTCAAATACCGTCAGCGCTATCTGGACCTGATCATGAGCGAAGAATCGCGCCAGACCTTCCTGATGCGTTCCAAAATCGTCGCCTACATTCGCCAGTTTCTGATCGAGCGACAGTTCCTGGAAGTGGAAACGCCGATGATGCAGGCCATCCCGGGCGGCGCCACGGCGCGGCCTTTCATGACTCATCACAATGCGCTGGACATGGGCCTGTATCTGCGTATCGCACCGGAACTGTATCTGAAGCGTCTGGTGGTCGGCGGCTTCGAGCGCGTGTTTGAAATCAACCGCAACTTCCGTAATGAAGGCCTGTCGACGCGCCACAATCCCGAGTTCACCATGCTGGAGTTCTATCAGGCCTATGCCGAATACCACGATCTGATGGATTTGACCGAGGAGATGCTGCGCGGTCTGGCCGAAAACGTGCTAGGCAAGACGGTCATCACCTATCAAGGCGAGCAGTACGATTTCGGCAAGCCGTTCGACCGCATGACCGTGTTCGACTCGATTCTGCATTTCAATCCCGACTTGACGCCGGCCGATATCGATAACCGCGAGGCGGCCGTTAAGGTCGCGGAAAAGTTGAAAATCCCGGTCAAGGACGGTTACGGGTTGGGCAAGATACAGATCGAGATCTTCGAGAAAACCGTCGAGCATCGCCTGATGAATCCGACGTTCATCACCGCTTACCCGGTCGAGGTGTCGCCCTTGGCGCGCCGCAATGACCACGACCCGCATGTTACGGACCGCTTCGAGTTCTTCGTCGGCGGCCGCGAGATCGCCAACGGCTTTACCGAGCTCAATGACGCAGAGGATCAGGCGGCGCGCTTCCAGAAACAGGTCGAGGAAAAAGAGGCCGGTGACGACGAGGCCATGCATTTCGACGCCGATTATATCATCGCGCTGGAACACGGCATGCCGCCGACCGCGGGCGAGGGCATCGGAATCGACCGTCTGGTCATGCTGTTCACGGACGCGCCGTCCATCCGCGATGTCCTGCTGTTCCCGCACATGAGACCGAAAGCCTGATGACACCATCAGGGCTCTACAGCCTGCTGATATTGGCCGCCGTCTTCGCGGCCAATCTGCCGTGGGTTAGCGACCGGTTCCTGCTGGTCTTCAAACGGGACAAGAGCGCCTGGTTGCGCTGGCTGGAATGGCTGGTGATGTATGCGCTGACAGGCGCCCTGTCCGTCGCGCTGGAGTATAAGCTGACCGGAACCCGGCATGATCAGGGCTGGGAGTTTTACGTCACGACGCTGTGCCTGTTTTTAGTCTTTGCTTTGCCGGGCTTCATTTATCATTACGATCTCAGGCGACTTTTGTCGAGAAAGATGCAGGATTAGCCCGTAGGGCATGCATTGCATACCTTTTTCAAAATTTGCCGACTCATCGCAGCTTTGAAAAGGTACGCACTGCGTATCCTACAGTCTAAAAGCCGGGCCGCGTACATTACAGCTCCGCTTTCCGCATCGTGACAAACTCTTCCGCGGCGGTGGGGTGAATGCCGATAGTCGAGTCAAAAACTGCTTTTGTCGCTCCGGCCCGAATCGCCACGGCCATGCCCTGGATGATTTCTCCGGCATCGGTCCCGACCATATGGACGCCAAGTACCCTGTCGGTACTGCGCCTGACGATCATTTTCATCAGTGTTTTCTCATCAAGACCGGACAGCGTGTGTTTCATCGGCGTGAATACGGATTGGTAAATATCGATATCCGGATAACGGTTTTTCGCCTCGGCTTCAGTTAATCCCACCATGCCGACAGGCGGCTGACTGAAGACGGCGGTTGGAATGTTGTCATAATCCACCGGCGCGGGTTTGTCGGTATACAGTCCGTATACCAGGGCCATCGCTTCAGCCGTGGCTACCGGAGTCAGGTTAAAGCGATGAGTCACGTCGCCCAACGCATAAATCGAAGGGATATTGGTCTGGTAATGCTCATCGACTTTTATCGCGCCCACGTCATCCTGTTCCACGCCAACGGCTTCCAGTCCAAAACCGGAAATATTCGGTGTCCTCCCGGTTGCATACAAAATCAGGCCGGATTCGAGCCGATGTCCCTGATCAGTATGTGCGGCAAAGCCATTTCCGGTTTTCTCGATTGCGTCAATCTGGGTATTGAAACGGATGGCGATACCTTTTTTGCACATTTCCCGCGCAGCGAATGTTCTGACATCCTCATCGAATCCCTTCAATAATTTATCACCGCGGTGACAAATAGTCGTTTCAACGCCCAAACCGTGCATGATGCCGGCAAATTCAGCGGCGATATAGCCGCCGCCGACAATCAGAATCCGCTTCGGAAGTCGATCGAGTGCGAACATTTCGTCCGAAGTCACGGCATGCTCCTTGCCGGGAATGTCGGGTATGAACGGACAGCCGCCGGTGGCGATCAGGATGCGCTCGCAACGGAACTGCCGCTCGCCCGCGCGCACGGTATGGGCATCGAGCAAATGCGCCCGATCTTCCAGCAACATGACGCCGGAATCATTGAGCAAATCTTGGTAAATGCCTCGTAACCGTTCTATCTCATGGTTTTTTTGCGCCAACAGGCGAGGCCAATCGAATTGCGGCTGGTTGATAAACCAGCCGAATCCTTTTGCAGCCAGAAAGTCTTCCCGAAAATGCGATGCGTAAACAAACAGCTTTTTGGGTACACAACCGAGGTTAACGCAGGTTCCTCCGAGATGACGGTTTTCGGCAAGGGCCACACGTACGCCGAGACCGGCGGCCGTGCGTGCGGCGCGAACGCCCCCCGAGCCCCCTCCAATTACGAACAGATCAATATCATAATGATTCATTTGCCTTCTCTTGAGTCTGAAGAAGCGATAGACCCGACGTTGATTCAGGCCCGGGGCCGCTGTTGCCGTTGTTTCAAATAGTCAAGCATGGTATCGGCGCCGCTGATGCCGAACGGGTCATCCGGACAGTTATCGGTTTGACCCGGTTCGCTGAACAGTTTGACGATTTTTTTGTCATCGACCAGCATCGAATAACGCCAGGAGCGGCAGCCGAAGCCCAGGTTTTCTTTTTTGACCAGCATGCCCATGCTCCGGGTAAAATCCGCATTACCGTCAGGCAGCATTTTTACATGCCTGATGCCCAGATGCCGGCTCCACTGATACATGGTGAAGGCGTCATTGACGCTTAAACAGTACACTTCATTCACGCCCTGATCGATCAGTTCCTGGTATTTGGCGTCGTAGCCGGGAAGATGCGTGCTGGAGCAGGTCGGTGTAAACGCGCCCGGCAATGCGAACAGTACGATTTTTTTACCCGCGAAAATGTCATCCGTGCTGACGTCCTGCCAGCGGAAGGGGTTGTCGCCGCCGATACTTTCATCGCGGACGCGGGTTTTGAAAATTACATTGGGTACGGTTAAAGCCATGACTTGCCTCCGATTTTCGAATCGAATTTATTCACTCGTCATTCATAAGCGATGGGTCTATCGGTAAACACAGATGTGCTTTTATTAGTGACTATAAATACACTAGCGGCCAGTCAAGTCTGTACGATACCGAGCAGACCAGCGTGGGAAAATCCGCTATAGGTGTTAATTTTAATGCTTAGGATTTGGCCGTAAATAAGTTCCCTGTTTAAACATGGGATGCGCCGACGACAGGCGGCGCATCATTCACGATAATTTCAGGAAGTCGTTTTTAGCCAAATCCTTAGCGTTAAAAACGCCTTTGCGTCCTGCATCTTCCGGTGATTAAGGAGATTTATTCATGAAACGATTACTTTATATCCTGGGGCTTTCCTGTTATCTGATCAGTGTGCAGGCGTTTGCACAAGAGTTCATGCCCGAACCCCAGACGCAAAACGATGTGACTTTCGTCAGCGGCGGCGTTGGCGAAACCGAGCGTAATGCCATGGAGGCCATGAAAAGCGATTACAATCTGGACCTGTTGTTCGCCGTTAAAGGAACAGGCAAATTTGTCGCCGATGTCAATGTGCGCATTGCCGATGCACAAGGCAACACGCTTGTAGAAACCGTTGCCGACGGACCGTTTCTATTCGCCAGACTCAAGCCCGGTCGTTATGCAGTGCTGGCCGAAAAAGACGGCCATGTCGTGCGCCAGAATGCCAGGATAAGCGGCGGAAAGAGAGCCTCATTGGCGTTCTACTGGTCCGAGGAGTAGGGGATGAGTCTCAGGGCGACCGGCCTGAGACTATAGGATATATCGGCCCCATGCTCTATTCAGCTGAGCCTGAGAGCCGCCATGAATACGCGATTTTTGCGTTTTAAAAGTGGTCCTTCAGGCTCCGGATTTTTGCAAACACCTGTACCGGCGCTGCCCCATGCATGTTGATGGTCTTTTGCAATGCCGGGCTGTTTTCCCTGAAAAACGGATTGGTCGCCAGCTCCTGCTCTATTGTCGACGGCACGGTCGGCAGATGTTGGGCACGCAATCGATTCACTTCGTCCATGCGTTGCGCTAACTGCCGGTTATCAGGTTCGACGCTTAACGCGAAGCGGGCATTGGCTTGCGTGTACTCATGCGCGCAATAGATGCGTGTAGCCGCGGGCAAGGCTTTCAATTTCTGCAATGAAAGCCACATTTGCTCGGCCGTGTCTTCAAACAGGCGCCCGCATCCCATCACGAATAAGGTATCGCCGCAAAACAGCGCGCTATTATCAGCGAAGTAATAGACGATATGCCCCCGGGTATGGCCGGGCGTAAAAAGCACCTCGGCGGCGTGGCGGCCGAGCGAAATCCGGTCGCCTTCATTGACACCGATGTCCATGCCGGGAATACGATTCTGATCTGAAAGCCCGGCAATAATCGTACAGCCGGTTTTTTTCTTCAATTCCAGGTTGGCCCCGACATGATCGCCATGATGATGGGTATTGAGAATGTATTTCAGGCGCCAGCCTTTTTCCTCCAGAACATCCAGAACCGGCCGGGCAAGGGCCGGGTCCACGGCCGCCGTGTCACCCGATTCGGGGTCGTGGACAAGGTAAATATAATTATCGTTCAGGGCGGGGAGTTGAATGATCTCCAGCATTGGCTTATGCTCCAGTCTGTTTTTTTCGAATAGATCAAAATAAGGCTGTAGTGGCGATTTTACAAGCGCCTTTTCATGCCGTTTCGCTATCGGAAATTTGTAGGTGCGAATTCATTCGCACTTTATGAGTATTCTACAAATTTATTCGTATGAATATTCTCCGTGATCTTCGTGGTGAATAAGGTTTTCATTAATTCTTTCACAGTCTCTATTGTCGACTGCACGTTCCCCGGCAACAGCCAATATTAAATTTCAGCGGCATAAAATTTGATTTGCAGGGTTTTAATTGGCAATAAACGATGATTGATAGATAAACTATGCGGTATTGGTTATTTAATTGTTTGGAGGATATGAATCGATGTGGGATAAGGTCATGAATGTAAATCAGGCATTCATTTGCGAACAGCCCGTGGTTAATGTATTTCCCGGGTGCAGGATAGGAAATGGTTATGTCTGAGTTGAAATATTATATGGTGTGGGACGCAGGCACCCGTTGGTTTCACTGGATTAATGTGCTTTGTGTCACGGCGTTGGCGGTTGTCGGGGTTGTGATTCTCAATGCCGGCGATCTGGGAGTCGACAAGGCCGGCAAAATAACCCTTAAGACGGTTCACGTCTGGATCGGCTACGTTTTCGTATTCAACCTGCTTTGGCGCTTCCTGTGGGCTTTTCTCGGCAACCGTTATGCCCGGTGGTCCGCGATCCTTCCGGGCGGCAGGGGCTATTTCCGGGCGTTGCGCCGCTATGCCGCGGCTTTCTTCTCCGCTCAGCCCGAACAATACGTGGGTCACAATCCGCTAGGCCGGATGTCGGTAGCGTTAATGCTGCTGCTCATGACCGCGCAAGCGATCACCGGCCTGGTGCTGGCCGGCACTGATCTGTTTTATCCGCCCTTTGGCCAATGGGTCGCGCAATGGGTGGCGGCCCCCGGCACCGCTCCGGAAACACTGGCGCCCTATGCGCCGGAAATGTACGATGCGGCCGCCTATGAAGCCATGCGCGCTTACCGCAAACCTGTGGCAGTGGTGCATCTTTACAGTTTTTATACGCTGATCGCGGTCATTGTTCTGCACGTGGCGGCGGTAATCATCACTGAGCTGAGGGAAGGGGGCGGCATTATTTCCGCGATGTTCTCCGGACGCAAGGTTATCAATGGTCATCCCATGGATGATGAGTCCGGCAGCCGGGATTGAAGTTCCGGCCTTTCGTGCGCCTCATGCCCTTGTGTTCCGGAGGGATGAGGCTTAGGAACGCGCATAAAATAACTTCCACAAGTGCGCGGATGAATTTCCGTTGTAGGTGCGGATTTATTTATACCCTATGGGTACTTGTGCCCTATAGGGTATCCCCACAGTGCGAATACCCTGAAGGGCACAAGTGCATTCGCACCTACATTCCCTAATTTATTCCATGCCCATTACTTAGTGAACCACTCTTTTAAGAAAGACGGTCAGGACGATGACCGCATCCTCAATGCCTTTGAGCGAATGCGGCTCTCCCGGCATGAGATAGAGCAACTGGCCCTCTTGTAATTCTTGCGTCTTGCCCATGGCGGTCAACTCGATTTTTCCCTGCACGCAATGAACGACGATGGCCCCTGGAACGTGGTGATTGGGAAATTCCTTGTTTTGGGGCACGACAAGGCGCGCCAGTTCCATTTCATCTGTTTTTATGATGACCTTGGTCTTTTCGTTGGGCAGATCATTGGCCCAACTGGCAAGGTCGACAATTTCCCCCGGAACCGCGTGATGTGTTGCCATAGCCGTTACCTTCGTCTTGAAAATATAAAATTGGACAGGGCGCGGAAAAATTTGTTCTATTTGATCCCATGAGCGATCGATTGAATCGAGCTTGACCTGCACAAGGATGCCTAACGGCCGCGCGGCTTGATGATGCGCCAGCCGCGCCGCACCCCGCTGCCGAGCAGGAACAGCAGGGCGATGCCGTAACAGCGCCATGAAGGTTTCATCGCCCTGAAAGCGCATGATAAATAGGATGATGCCACGGGCATCCTGCAGTTTCACGGTAACCTGACAGAATGGGGTCAACGTGAGGACGCCTCCTGGCAGCCACGTGACGGTGTGCTCGGAGGCGAGTATTTGAAAGGCAGATGTTCGGCTTTCCAGAATCTGGCGCGCACATAGGCTTCAAGATCGGTTCCTTTAAGTTCCTGGCGACTGGATGAGCCATCTTCCAGCGCTTTGGCAAGGACACGCGTGGCGACAACGATGCTGACTTTCCGCAGATCGGCAATGGGGGGATAAATCTGGCCGGCGGCAAGGTAGTGCTCCGCCGTGTAATCGGCCAGCGCATAGGCCGATTCCAGCACCATGGCGTCGCTGATGCGTGAGCATTCCCCCAATACCGCGGCAAAACCCAGGCCGGGAAAGATAAACGCGTTATTGCCCTGGCCGACAGGATAACGGTGACCGTTATAGTCGACGTCGCCGAACGGGCTGCCTGTCGCGACGATCGCCTGGCCTTGGGTCCAGGCAAGGATGTCTTCGGGAATCGCTTCGCAGTTGGCGGTCGGGTTCGACAGCGGAAAGATCACCGGCTGCCGGGTGCTTTTGGCCATGGCTTTGATGATGGGCTCGTTAAACAGCCCGGCGATGCCCGAAAGCCCGATCAGTACCGTGGGCTGAGCGTGGCTGACGACTTCCATGAGATCGGGTATTTCGCCACGGATCTCCCAGTTTTCATACACGTCTTTGAATTGCGCGACCGGTAGTTTATAGGCATCGGTCGTGATTTCCTCGACCACCAGTCCGCGCCCGTCCATGACGAACATCTGCCGGCGCGCCTGCTCGCGGCTCAGGCCGTCGCGCACCATGCCTTCCTGAATCGCGCGGGCGACGCCGACGCCGCCCGCGCCGGCCCCGACCACAACCACCTTTTGGTCGGCCAGCGACTCGCCTTTTTTACGGCAGGCCGACAACAGTCCCGCGAGCGCCACGGCCCCGGTACCCTGGATGTCGTCGTTGAAGCAGGGGACCTGATCCCGATATTTCTCCAGCACGTCAAACGCGACATTTTTGGCGAAGTCTTCCCATTGAATAATGGCTTTCGGCCATTTTTTCCTCACGGCGCTGACGAATTTATCCACCAGCTCAAAGTAAGCCTGACCCCGCAGGCGTTTTTCGTGAATGCCCAGATAATGCGGATCTTCGAGTAATTCCGTCCGGTCCGTGCCTACATCGAGATTCACCGGCAGAGTGTGGAAAGGATTGAGCCCGCCGCCGACGGTGTAAAGCGACAGCTTTCCTATGCAGATGATCAATCCGCCCATGCCCTGGTCGCCAATGCCGAGGATGGCGGAAGCGTCAGTAACGACAATCATGCGGATATCATGCAAAGGGTAATCGTCGAGGATGGTTTCCACGCGGTCGATATTGTTGGCGGACAAGGTCAGGCCGCGCGCCGTTGAATAGAGCTTGCTGAATTTCTGAACCGCCAGGCCGATCGTCGGGGTATAGACAATCGGCGTCATTTCTTCCAGGTGGCGCTCGAGCAGTGCGTAAAAAAGCACTTCGGAACGCTCTTGCACGGCGCGAAGAAACTGATATTTTGAAATGTCGTCGGGCTGCCTGCGGTAATTGGTATACAGCCGGTCCACCTGAAGTTCCAGGTTGGTTACTTGCGGCGGCAACAGACCTTCAAGACCGAGGGCGATACGTTCTTGTTCGGTAAAAGCGGTACCCTTGTTGGTTGCGGACAGCCGCAACAAGACAATGCCCCGGACGGAAACCTCCATATAAGGGTTGCCGTTTTCATCCATTTTGTAATCGAAGTAATCACTGAGTTGCGACATGGTTATTCCTTCTATTTGAGCTTATGAATTGCAATATTCAGATTCAACTGATACCGCTCCTGGAATAAAACAGAATTGACGGTTAGATACAGCGTATCGGGTTTTTATCTAATCCGGTAAAAAATTAGCCCTCACGCCCGAAGATAACATGAAAACCAACATACTGATGCTGTCCCGTTGCGGGACGAATCAATTCGGCCCCGGAAGTACCGCGCAGAACTGTATAGCGGTCCGATGAATGTGCCGGATCAACTTTAAATCATCACGGAGGCCAACATGACAAAAGACACCTTCCAATCGGAGACAGAAACAGGCCGCCCCGTCAGCGCGGAACGAAGGCGCATGCTGGATCAGAACAGCGGCGAGGCGGCATGGCGGTTATGGGGGCCTTACTTAAGCGAGCGCCAGTGGGGCACGGTACGCGAGGACTACAGTAAAAACGGGGACGCCTGGGACTATTTCAGCCACGATCAGGCTCGCAGCCGGGCCTACCGCTGGGGCGAGGACGGCATCGCGGGGCTTTGCGATGAAAAACAGTGGCTGTGCCTTGGTTTGGCCCTATGGAACGGACAGGACGCTATCCTCAAGGAACGCCTGTTCGGCCTGACCAATGAAGAAGGCAATCACGGCGAGGACGTCAAGGAGCTTTATTACTATCTCGATGCCACGCCCAGCCATGCATACCTGAAAATGCTGTACAAGTATCCGCAACAGGCCTTTCCCTATGCGGCGCTGGTTGAGGAGAATCGCAAGCGCGGTCGGGACAGGCCGGAATTCGAACTGCTGGACACCGGCGTGTTCGATGACAATCGCTACTTCGACGTGTTCATCGAATACGCCAAGGCCGGCGTCGACGATATCCTCATGCTGATCACGGCGCACAACCGCGGCGGCGATTTGGCGACGCTGCATGTGCTGCCGCAGCTCTGGTTCCGCAATACCTGGAGCTGGGGCTATGATGTTATCCGCCCGGCATTAGCCGCCGCCGAAACCGGCGGCATTCAGATTCACCAGGCCGATCTGGGCGATTACCATTGCTATTTCGACGGCGATCCCGAATTGCTGTTCTGCGACAACGAAACCAATCTCCGGCACTTGTATAATCAGCCCGCTGACGGCTATTTCAAGGATGCTCTTCATGACTGGCTCATCAACGGCAACCGCCAGGCCGTCAATCCCGAGCAATATGGGACCAAGGCGGCGGGGCATTATCGCTTGTCGGTTCCGGCTCACGGCAAGGTTGAGGTACGTCTGCGTCTGAGCAAGACCCGGAACGCGCGGCCTTTTCATGACTTCAACGAGCTGTTCACCCTGCGCCGCGACGAGGCGGACGATTTTTATGCCGAGCTGCAAGCGGGCATGACCGATGCCGAGGCCCGGCTGATCCAACGCCAGGCCCTGGCCGGCATGATCTGGAGCAAACAGTTCTATTACTACGACATCCCGCAGTGGCTGAATGGCGATCCGGGCACTATTCCGCCGCCGAGAGAGCGTCTCAACGGGCGCAACAGCGACTGGCAGCATCTGAACAATGCCGACATCGTTTCCATGCCCGATACCTGGGAATATCCGTGGTATGCGGCCTGGGACCTGGCGTTTCATTGCGTGACCCTGGCGATGATCGATCCGGTCTTCGCCAAAAACCAGCTGCTGCTGATGACGCGGGAATGGTACATGCACCCGAACGGCCAGATGCCCGCTTATGAATGGAAGCTGGGCGACGTCAACCCGCCGGTGCATGCCTGGGCCGCGTGGGAAGTGTACCAGTCCGAACGCCAAAGCAACGGCGGCATCGGCGATCTCGACTTCCTGGAGCGGATCATGCACAAATTGATCATCAACTTCACCTGGTGGGTCAATCGCAAGGATGCCGACGACAATAACGTTTTCCAGGGCGGCTTTCTCGGCCTTGACAATATTGGTGTGTTCGATCGCAGCACGCCATTGCCGGGCGGCGGCCATATCGACCAGGCCGACGGCACCAGCTGGATGGCGATGTATTGCCTGAACCTGATGCGCATAGCCCTGGAGTTGGCGCTGCATGACCGTGTTTATGAGGATATCGCCACCAAGTTTTTCGAACATTTTCTCTACATCGCCAAAGCGATGAGCGATATCAGCGATCAGCATATCGGTCTTTGGGATGAGGATGACCAGTTTTTCTATGATGTGCTGCGTTCGCCCGACGGGACAAAAATCCCGCTCAAAGTACGTTCCATGATCGGGCTGATTCCGTTTTACGCGGTAGAGGTCATCGGTTCCGAACTGCTGGATAAATTACCGGATTTCAAACGCCGCATGAAATGGTTTCTTGATTACCGTCCCGATCTGGCTTCATTAGTATCCGATTGGAATGAGCCGGGACGCGGCAATCGTCACTTGCTATCCCTGCTTCGCGGTCATCGCATGAGAAAACTGTTGCAACGCATGCTGGACGAGACCGAGTTTTTATCCGACTTCGGCGTGCGTTCCCTGTCGCGTGCGCATCGTGACCAGCCCTATGTGGTCAGTTGCGCCAGTACCCCGATGAGCGTGCATTACCAGCCGGGTGAAGCCGAATCGGGTATGTTCGGCGGCAACTCCAACTGGCGGGGGCCTGTCTGGTTTCCGGTCAATTACCTGTTGATCACCTCGCTCCGGCGCTTTGCCAGCTTCTACGGCGAGGGCTTCAAAATAGAGTGTCCGACCGGGTCGGGCAGATTGCTGTCCATCAATGAAGTCGCCGATGAGCTGTCCCGGCGGCTGATCCGGATTTTCCGCAAGGACGCCAATGGGCGCAGACCCGCCTATGGCGGTGACGAAAGGCTGCAAAACGATCCGCACTTTAAAGATTACCTGCTATTTCACGAATACTTCCACGGCGATGAAGGTCATGGCCTGGGCGCCTCCCACCAGACCGGCTGGACCGGCCTGGTGGCGAAATTGCTGCAGCCGCGTCCGTAAGCCAGTATTCAATTTAAAAGATTTAACCACGAAGGACACGAACGCCTCCAAGGATGGAGGCGGTAGAATTGCGTCTGGAACAGCAATCGAGAGCACGAAGTTTTAAGTTATTGATTAACTCGATTTTTTCTTCGTGTCCTTCGTGATCTTCGTGGTGAATAAGGCTTTTTATGACGTTTTTCACTAATTCATTCACAGTCTCGTACCTTTTCTATGCATCTAAGGCGGATAAGCACGATAGGATAATGCGAAGCTCATCAATCGCGAATGATGGGCTTCCTTCGTCAGCCCATCCTATCCGCCACCAAGTTAAGCTTTTCATGGTGAGCTGGTCTAACCTGAACGGTTTAATAGCAGTGAGAACACGCACTGCCTACCATTTTCCTAAGTTTCATAAGGCGGATATGTGATTGCCGTGCCGTCCACCTTGGCGAAAGGCGTCAGCGTGTGCTTTTGCCGGCGTGTCTCGCTGACGATTTCCTCCACGCGAATCCCGCGTATCAGCAAAGCGTCGGCGATCAGCGAGCGATGGCAGCGCCATGGCACGGCCTCGGCGCACATCAATACGATGCGCTCCCGCTTTACCCGATCGATAAGGTCCGCCAGGCTTGCCGCGAATTCCGGGGTCTGCATGTAATCCGCGTAACCGCGAAACGCCTCGTTTCGCCATCCGAGATTTGGCGAATCCGGGCTCGTGCGCCGGAAGCCGCCCAAACCGATAGCGTGCGTATAGCGGATGCCGGCGGACTCAAGCGCCACACAAAACGTGTCGCGGTTAAATTGCGGATTATGGCGCGAGCGCGGCACGGTACGCACATCGATGAGGCGGTCGACCGAGTGCGCCTTGAGCAGATCGATGAATGCTTCCAATGAGCGCGTGGAATGTCCGACAGTCAAAACGATGGGCTGGAATTCCTGCTTCAACATCGATCTCCGGTTACGCGCCGCCTGTTTCGGCATGGATATGTTTCAACATATTGGCGGCGTCTGCGGGACAGGGTTCTGTCAGCCGGCCTGAAGCGCCCTGATCCGCGCGCGCAGCTCGGGCAGAAGCCTTTCTTCAAACCAGGGGTTGCGCTTGAGCCAAGGAGTATTGCGCGGCGAAGGATGCGGCAAGGGCAGGTAGCGCGGTGCATACGCTTGCCAATTGCGGGTCGTTTCCGTCAGTGAAGGCCGGCGGCGAGCAGCCAAAAAATGGCGCTGGGCGTATTGGCCGACTAGCAGCACCAGTTCAATCCGGGGCAGTTCGGCCAGCAATCGGTTCAGCCAAAGGTCGGCGCATTCGCGGCGCGGCGGCAGATCGCCGCTTTTCCCGCGTCCGGGATAACAATAACCCATGGGAATGATCGCGATGCGCGAGGCATCGTAAAAAGCCGCCTTGTCTATCCCCATCCAGGTGCGCAGGCGCTCGCCGCTCGGGTCGTCCCAGGGAATGCCCGTTTCATGCACGCGCGCGCCGGGCGCTTGTCCGACGATGAGAATGCGGGCAGTTGCCTCGGCGCGCAGCACGGGACGCGGACCTAGCGGCAGATGCCGCTCACATGCCCGGCAATTGCGCACGGCCGCCAGCAGTGCCTCGAGAGACGGATATCGGATTTCGGTCATGAGAGTTGTCCGTTTTTATGTAAACAAGACTTAGTGTAGGGCAGGGAACGCGTGGTTCAATAAGGTTGACGCACTGATCGGGTTATAAATTGGCAAGTTTTCGGTCGAGCGTTATGTGAGTTACCGTACAGACGTGGAAAGCGATTGAATGCAATGTATCTGAAATTGCAAGCGCAAGGCAATCAAATGAGCGAATCCACAGCAAAACCGAGCGGACCCGACTTCACCGAAGGCGTGGCATTCTCCAATATCCTCGACAACGAGCCTGTTCTTGGTCATGTGCATGGCGAACCGGTACTTTTGACGCGGCGGGGCGACGAGTTGTTTGCGATCGGCAATCGTTGCACGCATTACGATGCTCCGCTGAGCGAAGGGCTGCTCGTGGGGGATACGGTTCGCTGCCCATGGCACCATGCCTGTTTCAGTCTGCGTACGGGCGAGGCCCTGCGTGCCCCGGCGCTGGATCCGGTCTCCTGCTGGCGCGTGGAGCAGCAGGGCGGCACTGTCTATGTCCGGGAAAAGCTGGAGCCGGCCAGGAAGCAGCTGCCCGCCATTTTGACCGATGTGCCGCGCGCCATCGTTATCGTCGGCGGCGGCGCGGCGGGCAGCGCGGCGGCGGAAACACTGCGACGGGAGGGCTACGATGGCGGGATTACGTTGCTGAGCGCCGATGAGTCGGTTCCCTGCGATCGCCCAAAGCTTTCCAAAAGCTATCTTGCCGGCGTTGCAAGCGAGGAGTCGACGCCTCTGCGTTCGCTCGAATTTTACCGGGAGCAGGGCATTGATTTGAAACTGGGGGCGCATGTTGCCGCGATCGACACGGCCAATCGGCAGGTGCAACTCGCCAATGGCAATCGGCACGCCTATGACAGGCTTCTGCTGGCCACCGGCGCCGACCCGGTGCGGCTCGACGTGCCCGGCGCCGGTCTTGCGCATGTGCATTATCTGCGCACGCTGGCCGACAGCCGCGCGATTATCGACCAGGCGCTCGCATCGCAACGGGCGGTGGTGATCGGCGCCAGCTTCATCGGACTTGAAGTGGTGGCATCGCTGCGCAAGCGTAAGCTGGACGTGCATGTGGTCGGACCGGAAGCCTGTCCCATGGAAAAGATACTGGGGGTGCGGGTCGGAAGTTATATTCGCAAACTGCACGAACAGCGGGGCGTTACGTTTCATCTGGGCACCAAAGCCGTATCGGTGGACGAAAGCTCTGTCGTCCTGGAGAACGGAGAAACACTTGAGGCCGACCTCGTTGTTGTCGGCGTCGGGGTAAAGCCGGCGATCGCCTTGGCGGAACAGGCCGGGCTTGCCCTGGACCGTGGCGTCAAGGTCAACGAATATCTGGAATCAAGCGTCCCGGGTATTTTCGCCGCCGGCGACATCGCGCGCTGGCCGGATCGGCTCACCGGCGAAGGCATCCGCGTCGAGCATTGGGTTGTCGCCCAGCGCCAGGGGCAGACCGCCGCGCGCAACATGCTGGGCTGGCGGGAGCGCTTCGACGCCATCCCATTCTTTTGGACCCGGCAATACAATTTGGGTATCGCTTATGTAGGCCATGCCGAGCGCTGGGATCAGGTTGAAATCGACGGTCAGCTGGACAAGCAGGATTGCACGATTGTTTACCGGCGCGGAGGCAAGAAGCTGGCGGTCGCCGTGGTTAATCGGGATGTCGAGGGACTTCGCGCGGAAGTCGAGTTCGAGCGGGAAATCGCCATCATAGAATGATGGATAAGGATGTTGCAATCCGCTTGCGGCCGTCGCGGTGATCGACGATCAGAACGTTAGCCGCGCTTGCCGCGGCTAACGTTTTTATCTAAGGATCGTTTAAGGGCAGGACGGTTGCAGAGGTGAATGAATTCTCCCCTGCAATGACCGTTGTATAAATCCAGGGAGGCTTTACTCCCTGATTCTAAGCGCAGAACTGCTCAATCCGTTCGATCAGGCCCTGGCTGTCGAGGCCGCACAGGCCCAGCAGTTCCTCACGCGTACCCTGCTCGACGAAGCGGTCCGGCAGGCCGATATTGAGTACCGGCATCAGCACCTTTTGCGCCTGCAGGAACTCATTGACGGCGCTGCCGGCGCCGCCGGCCAGCACGTTCTCCTCGGCGGTCACGAACACATCATGGGTTTTGGCCAGTTCCAGCACCAGGTCGGTATCGAAGGGCTTGACAAAGCGCATGTTGACGACCGTGGCGCCGAGGTGCTTGCCGGCTTCCAGTGCCGGCGTCACCAGGCTGCCCCAGGCCAGGATGGCGATGCGGCCGCCCCGGTGCCGGACTTCGGCCTTGCCGATCGGCAGGGTGGTCAGGCCGGGCTGTACCGCCGCGCCCGGCCCCTTGCCGCGCGGATAGCGCACGGCCGCGGGTCCCTCATGGTGATAGCCCGTGGTCAGCATCTGCCGGCATTCGTTCTCGTCGGCCGGCGCCATGACCAGCATGTTCGGCACGCAGCGCAGATAGCTGTAGTCGAAGCTGCCGGCATGGGTCGGGCCGTCCGGGCCGACCAGCCCTGCGCGGTCCAGCGCGAACAGGACGTCGAGATTCTGCAGCGCCACGTCATGGATCAGTTGGTCGTAGGCGCGCTGCAGGAAGGTCGAATAGATCGCCACCACCGGCTTGGCGCCCTGGCAGGCCTGGCCGGCCGCCAAGGTCACGGCATGCTGCTCGGCAATCGCGACGTCGAAATAGCGCTTGGGATAGCATTGGGAAAACTTGACCAGCCCCGAGCCCTCGCGCATGGCCGGGGTAATGCCCAGCAGGCGCTCGTCCTGGCCGGCCATGTCGCACAGCCACTGACCGAACACCTCGGTATAGGTCGGGTAGGGCGACGGCGTCGATTTGGGCAGGCAATCCTTGCTCGGGTCGAAGGCCGGCACGCCGTGATAGGCCAGCGGGTCCTTCTCGGCCGGCGCGTAGCCCTTGCCTTTTTTGGTGACGATATGCAAAAAGCGCGGCCCCGAGATATGCTTGAGGTTCTCCAGGGTCGAGACCAGCATGTCCAGGTCGTGGCCGTCGATCGGGCCGATGTAATTGAAGCCCAGTTCCTCGAACAGCGTGCCCGGCGCGATCATGCCCTTCATGTGCTCCTCGGTCTTGCGCGCCAGTTCCCAGACGCTGGGCATGCGGCTCAGCACTTTCTTGCTTTCCTCGCGCACGGACGAATACAGGCGGCTGGACAGGATCTTGGTCAGGTAATTGTTCATGGCCCCGACCGGCGGCGAGATCGACATTTCGTTGTCGTTCAGGATCACCAGCAGATTGGCGTCCAGGGAACCGGCATGGTTCATGGCCTCGAACGCCATGCCGCCGGTGATGCTGCCGTCGCCGATGATGGCCACCATTTGCTTGTCCTCGCCTTTCAGCTCGGAGGCGATGGCCATCCCTAAGGCGGCACTGATCGAGGTGCTGGAATGGCCGACGCCGAAGGCGTCGTACTCGCTCTCGGCGCGGCTCGGGAAGGCCGACACGCCGCCCTTGGTGCGGATGGTCGGCATGGCTTCCTTGCGGCCGGTCAGGATTTTGTGCGGATAGGCCTGATGGCCGACATCCCAGACCAGCTGATCGGCCGGCGTATCGAAGACATAATGCAGAGCGATGGTCAGCTCGACCGTGCCGAGCCCGGCGGCGAAGTGGCCGCCGGAAATGCTGACCGTGTGGGTCAGGTACTCGCGCAGTTCCTTGGCCAAGGGCTTTAATTGGTCTTTGGCAAGCTTGCGGACGTCGGCAGGTATATTGATGGTATCCAGGATAGGATAATTACCAGGTTTGTACATGTATAAATCAATTCCTTTAATCGGCACTTCTTTTTAAGCAGTCCTGTGATTATGCAGATTAATTCCTTAGTAATCAAATCGGTAATTAATGATCCCGCTGAATAATATAGAGCGACAGGTCGCGCAGCAGATCGGCTTCCTTGCCAAAAATGCCAAGGCTGTCAATAGCTTGTTCATGCAGTTCCTGTGCTTTTTGCTTGGCGCCGGACAGGCCCAGCAAGGCAGGATAAGTCGGCTTATCGTTATTCTTGTCCTTACCCTGGGTTTTGCCCAATGTGGTCGTATCGCTTTCCTCGTCGAGAATGTCGTCTTTGACCTGGAAAGACAAACCGATGCACTTGGCATAATGATCCAGCTTGGCTGCCACGGTCGGATCGATATCGGGTTTCGCCAATGTTGCCATATTGACGCTGGCGCGGATTAAAGCGCCGGTTTTGTGAATATGCATGTTTTCAAGTTCCGGCAGGCTCAGTTTAGTGCCCACGGACTCAAGGTCTATCGCCTGGCCTCCGACCATGCCCTGAGAACCGCTGGCCTTTGCCAGCATGGTGATCATTTTAAGGCGGCTGTCGGCATCGGCGGTCATGCTGGGATCATGCGCCAGTATTTCAAATGCCAGCGCCTGCAGGGCGTCGCCGGTTAAAATAGCGGTTGCTTCGTCAAAAGCCACATGGCAGGTGGGCTTGCCGCGTCTGAGATCATCATCGTCCATGGCCGGCAGATCGTCATGGATCAACGAATAAACGTGGATGAATTCGACCGCGCAGGCCGGTCCATCGAGTACTTCAGGAGGAATGCCGAGTGTCTTGCCGGTGCAATAAGCCAGCATCGGACGCATGCGTTTGCCGCCGTCGAGCACGCAATAGCGCATGGCTTCATGCAGTTTCTTCGGCAGGATGTTTTCATGGGGAAGTCGAGCATCCAGAGCTCTTTCTACACGGTTTTGACAAAAACTAAGGTATTCTTTTAACGCATTACTCATCAGTAAATGGCTCCAGGGTTTGATTGCCGTTTTTTTCCAGTAAGATCTGAACTTTCTGTTCTGCCTCCTGCAAGGCTTTTTGACAGGTTCGGGTAAGATTGACCCCGCGTTCAAATGACTTTAGTGATTCTTCCAGAGAAATATCACCTTGTTCCAGTTGTGTAACCAGCTGTTCAAGTTCCGCGAGCGAGTCTTCAAATAAAGTCGGGCTTTTCTTTTTCGGCATGTAGATAAAATATTTTCAAGATACAGTGTATAAATTAACCGGGGCATTATATATGAAATCGGCGGGCAAGTGGTCAGGAAAGAATGCGCCATCGCCGTTATGGGCGAAGCATGACGCGGGGCATTTGCACAATTCCAGTGCATTTTTACAGTGGGTTTTGCTTATCTTTAATATTGCTATCAGCATAGCCGCAAGTTGGGAGGGTTTCTTGATTCTCGCCATGTTTGCGGAATCAAATCTTGTATCCGCCGTTTCGACTGGTATGCGTTGACGGGGCAAGTGGCGGCTCCTGCAGGATGGCACGATACCGCTTCTGATATAAACAAATACCGGGGAATACTGTGAAAATAAAATGGTTAAGATTATTGCTGGCAGTTTTGGTGGCCGGCTTCCTGATCCCTGAAAGCCATCGGATTCCAGTCGCTGGCGCAAGCGTTGCCGACTGGCACCCGAAATCGTTCTGGTATTATCCGTGGGGCCGTTCCGGCGTGCATAAAGGCATTGATATTTTCGCCAGGGAAGGCGTGCCGGTGCTGGCGGCGAGCAGTGGCATGGTGGTTTATACGGGTGTCGATAGCCTGGGCGGTAATATCGTGCTGATACTGGGAGCAAAGTGGCGTTTTTATTACTATGCGCATTTACAGCGAGTTGATGCCCAGGGTTACCGGTTCGTGCACGCAGGAGAGCCAATCGGCGCAGTCGGCAGTACTGGCAATGCCAAGGGCAAGCCACCGCACTTGCATTTTGCCATCCGCAACCTGTTTCCTTCGCCGTGGTTATACAACTCCCGCAGGCCGCAAGCATGGAATACCATGTTTTACCTGGATCCCAATAAGTTTCTAACCGGTAAAGACAATCAATAAACAAACTTATACACGTTGCCAACGGCGATGCGCATCCCTACGATGCGATCATTTTTGCCGGGAAAAGCGGGCTTGCCATACGGGCGATGGAAGACGACTGGCAAGCAGGGGGCAATTCCATCTTCAAATCAATGGATTGATTATTTGGATATCAACGTGCCCGAGTTTGCTGACTGAAGGTCTATCCACAAATTCGCAAGGCTGCCGATGTGTCGATTCTGTTTCTGTATAGGCTCAATCCAGGATCTATACAGAGGATAGCGGGCAAACATGAATTGTGTTTTTTATCATCGTACAGATAAAAATATTTTAATGGTACGATGTGCGGCTGAACATTAGCATTAAACTCGGATTGTGAGTGATTAGGAAGTATGAGCAGTGAATATAACGCGGCGGCCATCGAGGTCTTAAGCGGATTGGAACCGGTGCGTAAACGTCCCGGCATGTATACGGATACCACCCGGCCCAACCATCTGGTGCAGGAAGTGGTTGATAACAGTGTTGACGAAGCGATAGCAGGGCATGCCGACAGCATCGACGTCTTTTTGCATAAAGACGGCGCCGTGTCGGTCGCCGATAACGGTCGGGGGATGCCGGTCGATATCCATCCCGAGCAGGGCATGCCGGGCGTCGAGGTGATCCTGACCCAATTGCACGCAGGAGGCAAATTCTCCAACAAGAATTATCAGTTTTCCGGCGGCTTGCATGGCGTCGGCGTTTCAGTCGTCAATGCCTTGTCGGAGAAGTTGGAGATAGAGGTCAAACGCAACGGCAAAGTCTATCGCATGGAATTCGCCAATGGGGACAAGCAGACCGAACTGACCGAAGTCGGAACGGTTGGTCGCAATAATACCGGCACGTCGGTGAAGTTTTGGCCGAATGAAAAATATTTCGATTCCAGCAAAGTCTCCGTCACCAAATTGAAACAGGTGCTGCGCGCGAAAGCGGTGTTGTGTCCGGGCCTTAAAATTACGCTGAAGGTCGAGCAACCTGAGGAAGAGATTGTCTGGTGTTACCAGAATGGTTTGCAGGAATATCTGCTGGACCGTATCGGCGATATCGAGTTTTACCCGCAGCAGCCGTTTATGGGCAATATGGCCGCGAGCCATGAGGCCGTCGAGTGGGGCGTCGTCTGGGCTATCGAAAATCCTGCTGAGGTGCTGGCCGAGAGCTACGTCAATCTGGTGCCGACGGCGCAGGGCGGCACGCATGTCAACGGTTTGCGGGCCGGTTTGACCGAAGCGATGCGCGAGTTCTGCGATTTCAGAAACATCCTGCCGCGCGGCGTCAAAGTGGCGCCCGAGGATGTCTGGGAAAACTGCCATTTCGTGCTTTCGGTCAAACTGGAAGACCCGCAGTTTTCAGGCCAGACCAAGGAGCGGCTCAGCTCCCGGGAATGCGTGGCTTTCGTGTCCGGCGTGGCCAAGGACAGCTTCAGTTTGTGGCTGAACCAGCATCCTACCGAAGGCGAGAAAATCGCCGAAATCATTATTTCCAGCGCCCAGAAAAGGCTGCGCTCCAACAAGAAAATAGTCCGCAAGAAAATCACCGCAGGCCCCGCCTTGCCCGGCAAATTGGCCGACTGTTCGGCGCAGGACATCGCCAGAACCGAACTGTTTCTGGTCGAGGGCGATTCGGCCGGCGGTTCGGCCAAGCAGGCGCGCGAGCGCGACTTTCAGGCGATCATGCCGTTACGCGGCAAGATCCTCAATACCTGGGAGGTGGAATCGAATCTGGTGATGGCTTCGCAGGAAGTCCACGATATCGCCGTGGCTTTGGGCATCGAACCCGGCTCCAACGATTTGCAAAACCTGCGTTACGGCAAGGTGTGCATACTGGCGGATGCCGATTCCGACGGCAACCACATCGCCACCCTGATCTGCGCCTTGTTCTACCAGCATTTTCCGGCGCTGGTAAAGGCCGGGCACGTGTTCGTGGCCATGCCGCCCTTGTACCGCATCGATGTCGGCAAAAAAGTGTTCTATGCATTGGACGAGTCCGAACGGCAGGGTGTGCTGGACCGCATCAAGGCCGAAAAGCTCAAAGGCACGATCAATGTCCAGCGCTTCAAAGGCCTGGGCGAGATGAATCCGAGCCAGTTGCGCGAAACCACCATGAACCCCGATACGCGCCGGCTCGTGCAGTTGACGGTCCAGGAAGAAGATGACACCACTGCCCAGCTGGACTTGCTGCTGGCGAAGAAACGCGCGCAGGACAGGAAGGCGTGGCTGGAGGCTAAAGGCAATCTGGCGGATATCCAGGTATAGCCGTCTACAAAGCCGGCGAATGGAACACGGCCATTTTCTCGATCTGCATATCGCGGAAGGTGTAGGGAATGCCGCCGGTTCCATGGCCGGACTCGCGCAGGCCCGCAAACGGCATCCAGTCCACGCGGAAAGCGGTGTGGTCATTGATCAGGACGGTCGATGCCGCCAGTTGCCTGTAAGCATACAGGGCGGTGTCGATATTTTGCGTGATCACTGAAGCCTGGAAGGCGTAAGGCAGGGCATTGGCCTGTCCGATAGCGTCATCCAGGCTGCTGTATGGGTAAACGCAGACAACCGGCCCGAAGACTTCCTGCCGGCTGACCTTGCTGGCCGGCGATGCATTCAATAACACTGTCGGTTTGTACAACGAGTCCGAAAGCCGCTGGCCGCCCGTGACCAGTTCGGCGTTTTCAGTAACGGCTTCGTTCACCCAGGCTTCAATGCGGTCAACTTCGCTATGCCGGATCAGCGGACCGCAATCCGTGTCCGGATCGGCCGGATCACCGACCGCCATTTGGTCGGCCAGTGCCGCCAGTTCTTCCGCCACTTTTCTCGCGATCGATTCATGCGCATAAATGCGCTGCACCGATACGCAAACCTGCCCTGCATGATAAAAGCCGCCTTTGGCCAGCAATGGCAACATCCGTTCGAGGTCGGCGTCTTCAGCGACAATGACCGGCGCCACGCCGCCATGTTCCTGCGCGCAGCGCGTGCCGGGAGCCAGTTTTGAACGCAGCATCCAGCCGACGCGGGCGCTGCCGATAAAACTTAAAAAGGCGACGCGCGGATCGGTCGCCAATCGTTCGGCGACCTGAATGTCGTTTTCCAAGACGGGCTGACACCAGCGATCAGGTAGGCCCGCTTCGCGCAGGATATCCACCAGCGCAAAAGCCGACAAAGGCGTCTCGCGCGCCGGTTTGATGACGACAGGACAGCCTGCGGCAATAGCGGGCCCTACCTGATGGACAATCAAATTGATCGGGTGATTGAAAGCACTGATTGCCACGACGGGACCGATAGGCTCCCTGTGGGTAAAGGCCAGTCGGTGCATCGAGGCCGGATTCAACTGCATCGGAATTTCCGTGCCGCGTTCCGTGCGGAGGCATTCGATGCAGATCCTGAGGCTGTCGAGCGCCCTCGTCAGTTCGATCTGAGTATCCTGATAAGGCTTGCCGCCTTCAGCCACCGCGGTGGCGATTAATGATTCGGTCTGCGTCTGCATGAGTGCGATCGCTCGTTCCAGAATGGCGATGCGTTCATGGGTTGGCAGCCAGCTTTTGCGGTCCTGAAACAGCGCATGCATGTTTTTCAATGCCTGTTCGGCTCCGGATGAATCAATGGCTTCAACGGAACCCACAAGCCGCTCGTCATAAGGCGAGAAGACTTCAACGATGCCGGCCGGAGCGGCGCCAGGTACTTTGATGGGATAGTGCATAAGTAATTCCTTTTGGATCATGGCATTAGCATTTTTTCTTTTAGACAGGCCAAAAGCAATAGGTGCTGCCGCTTATGATAACGGGATTATTTTAACGGCCTCGGTTCTTAATGAACTGGCGCCCGGCTTTAAAATGATTACAATGTCGGCTTTTTTCCAGCTTGCCTGGAGTCAGCAATAACATCACGAGAAGTACAAATTATGAGTAGTGAGCAAGCAATCAACAGCGCATCGTCCAGCGATATTTTTTCCTCGGCCTTTATGATCGGCAATGTGGGCGCCCCGTTTATCATTGGCCTGGCTGTCGGCTATTTCGCCAAGAAAATGCTGAAGCTGGCGCTGTTCATGGGAGGCGCTGCGGTTGTGCTGCTGTTCGCCTCCGAATATTACGGTGTCGTCAGTATCAGCGATGCCCACTTGCAGAGCGCGGCCAGCGCGGCAACCGATGCCGCGCAGCAATCCGGCACTTTCCTGATGGATCGGCTATCGAATATTACCAGTAAGGGAGCCAGCGGCGCCGCCGGTTTTTATTTCGGCCTGAAAATCGGCTGATAGATAGAGTCGACTCATAGCAAGCCCGGTGGAGCCAGTTTCATTCGTAGCACCGGTTATGAAAGGGCTTCAGTGTAGAATAGCCCTTCCTGAAGGTAAGGCGGTTTTCATTAGGGCATTTTTCAAAATTGTCCCTGCCATCAAACAAGGCTGCAAAGTCTTATTGAGTCGAGTCAATAAATCATGAATAAACAAGAAAAGTCGTTGGCCATGACGGTGTTGATGACCCCGGACATGGCGAATTTTTCCGGCAATGTACACGGCGGCGCCTTATTGAAGTTATTGGATCAGGTGGCCTATGCCTGCGCGGCGAAATATTGCAAGAGCTATGTCGTGACCGCATCGCTGGATCATGTTTTCTTTAAACAGATGATCAAGGTCGGCGAACTGGTGACTTTCAATGCCCATGTCAATTATGTGGGGCGCTCCTCGATGGAAATCGGCGTCAAGGTCGTAGCCGAGAATCTGATGACGGAAGAGAAAAGGCATACCAATTCCTGCTATTTCACCATGGTGGCCGTCGATGAACAGGGCAAACCCAAACAAATACCGAAACTACAGATAGAGAACGAAGTGGAAAAAAGATTATTTGAAGCCGCGGAAATGCGCAAAAAAATGCGTCAGGAATTCATGGAAAAGAGCCGCGCGTTACATGTCGATTTGCCAAAGGATGAATTGTGATTGTGGGTATGCAAGAGAATTACGAACAACTGCCGTTAAAGCATTTTGCCGAGAAAGCCTACCTGGATTACTCCATGTATGTGATTCTGGACCGGGCTTTGCCGCATATCGCCGACGGCCTGAAACCGGTGCAGCGGCGCATCGTTTACGCGATGTCGGAGCTGGGCCTGACGGCGGCGGCGAAATACAAAAAATCGGCCAGAACGGTCGGGGACGTGCTCGGTAAATACCATCCGCACGGCGACTCGGCCTGTTACGAGGCCATGGTGCTGATGGCGCAGGATTTTTCCTACCGCTACCCGCTGATCGACGGGCAGGGCAACTGGGGCTCGCCGGACGACCCGAAATCGTTTGCGGCCATGCGTTACACCGAATCGCGGCTGACGCCTTATGCGCAGACCCTGTTGAGCGAGCTGGGGCAGGGCACGGTCGATTGGACCGATAATTTCGACGGCACGCTGAAAGAGCCGGTTTTACTGCCGGCAAGACTGCCGAACGTGCTGCTGAACGGCACGATGGGCATCGCCGTCGGCATGGCGACCGACATTCCGCCGCACAATCTGCGCGAAGTGACCAATGCCTGCATCGAGCTGCTGGATGATCCCGATTGCCCGACGGAGGCCATTTTCAGCCATATTAAAGGCCCTGATTATCCGACCGATGCCGAAATCATCACGCCCGCCGAGGAGATACGGAAAATGTATGTCAGCGGCGGCGGCTCGGTAAAAATGCGCGCCAGATACGAGCTGGAAGACGGCAATATCGTCATCACGGCCTTGCCGCATCAGGTATCCGGCGCCAAATTGATGGAGCAGATCGCGGCGCAAATGCTGGCCAAAAAACTGCCGATGATCGAGGACCTGAGGGACGAGTCGGACCATGAAAATCCGACCCGTCTGCTGGTCATACCGAAGTCGAAACGGCTCGATGTCGGGGCGGTCATGTCGCATCTATTTGCTACGACAGACCTGGAAAGAAGCTATCGCGTCAATATGAACATGATCGGTCTGGACGGCCGGCCGCAGGTCAAGGGGCTCAGAGACATCCTGACCGAATGGCTGACGTTCCGTACCGAGACGGTCCGGCGCCGGCTTCAGCACCGGCTCGACAAGGTTCTGGCGCGGTTGCACATTCTGGACGGCTTGCTGATCGCCTACCTGAATATCGATGAAGTCATCGCCATTATTCGCAATGAGGACCATCCCAAGCCGGTGCTGATGGCGCGGTTCGGGCTCAGCGATCTGCAGGCCGAAGCGATTCTCGAATTAAAATTGCGGCATCTGGCCAAACTGGAAGAGATGAAAATCCGCGGCGAGCAGGATGAATTGGAAAAAGAGCGGGCCGCGCTGGAGAAAACCCTCGGTTCCAAAAAATTGCTCAACCGCCTGATCAGAAAAGAGCTGGAGCGCGATGCCGAGAAATACGGTGATGACCGCCGCTCGCCGATCGTCGAACGACAGGCCGCGCAGGCCCTGGATACGACCGAGCTGATCGCCAATGAGCCATTGACGGTCATCCTGTCGCAGAAAGGCTGGATCAGGGCGGCCAAGGGGCACGATATCGATGTGACCAGTCTGAACTATCGCTCCGGCGACGGTTTTCTCGATGCGGTCAGGACCCGGACGACCCAGCCGGTGTATCTGCTCGATTCGACCGGCCGGGCTTACAGCACCTCCGCGCATGACCTGCCGTCGGCCCGAACCCAGGGCGAGCCGCTGACGGGCCGCCTTAATCCGCCGGCTGGCGCCTACTTCACGCATCTGCTTGCAGGCAGCCCCGATGACTGGTATGTGCTGGCCAGCAATGCCGGCTACGGCTTCCGGGTACAGCTCAAGGAGCTGTTGAGCAAGAACAAAGCCGGCAAGACGCTGATTACGTTGCCGAATGGCGCCAAGGTTTTAAAGCCCGCACCGGTCCGCCATGAATCCGATCTGCTTGCCGCCGTCACCCAGCAGGGCCGGTTGCTGATTTTTCCGGTCGCCGAGCTGCCGGCGCTGGCAAAAGGCAAAGGCAACAAACTGATCCAGATTCCAACGGCTGATCTGGCCGCGGGCAAGGATCAGGTGATGGCAGTGACTGCGCTCCCGGAAAACGGCCAGCTGAAAGTGCTGTCGGGCAAGCGCCATATAACGCTGAAGCCGGCCGATATCGAGCATTACTCAGGCAATCGCGCCAACAGGGGAACGGCGTTGCCGAGGGGCTTTCAGCGGGTTGACGGAATGGAGTGTGAGTGAGCTGCTATGCAATCGTAGGTTACGCTGTAACCGACATTCCGCAACCAATGTAGGGGCGGACCTGCGTGTCCGCCTTGTTTCGGGTGCACAACGGGTTATCGGAGAACCGTTGGGCAAGGGCGAACACACAGGTTCTTCCCTATGTGTCTGTTCATTTTACGGTATCAGGGCTCAATCATCCCCGAAACCAGACCGAGATGATGAATGACTCGGCTGTAATAGGCTTCTTAGGTCAAATTTTGCTGCGGAATGTAGGCTGAAAATTTTACTCGTCAGAACAAGGCTGACTAAAGAAGGCAGGCGCTCCAGACGACGCAGTGAAGCGCATCGCGCGCGATGGATGCGCCTCCTGTCGTCGCCACATCCTATGTGGCAGATATATTTTGCAGCTAATACCTGTGCTTATTCCTGACCGGCGTGATGGCAAACATGATCAAAAATCCGATGCCGGCAACAATGGCCAGCCACTTTGACAGGTCATATAACCGGCGTGACTTGCGGTTGGCTTTCTTGATGATCTTGAAATCGTCCAGATAAATCGTTTCGCAGGCGCCGTTGCCGGTGTCGTCGCGGACGATGCTGGTGCCGCGCTGAAAGCCGTTGGCTTTATTGGAATAACTCGCCAGAACGCCTTTCAGACGGATATGATCGCCGGGTTCGGCGGACATCAAGACGCTTTTGACGTCGTCGCTATCGGTCAGCAGATGGTTATTGGACAGCGCATTCATTCTAAACAGGGCGCCGATCGCGTTATCGGGCCAGGATGCCCAGCAGGTCCAGCTGTCATTGTTGAAGGTCATGCTCTTGTAAACGCCTGACTCGACATTTCCGCCCCAGATCACGCAGAGATCGCGCAGATTGATAAAATCCTTCCAGCGTTTGTGATGCCAAACATCGCTGAAATCATCGGAGTCGTGGTAGCTGACGACGACGCCATCAAGCTCATAGCTGAATTCTGGCTGGATGGTATATTCCTGACCGTTGACTCTTGTTATAAACGCTTGCTCGGGAATACGCGTCTGTCTGGGCGCTTCAAGATGGTCCAGATCATAATACGAGGGGTCGGGCAGTTCGTTCTTGTAGAAAGCAGTGATACCCATCGTCGATAGGCTGAGCATGAAAAGCCATTTGAACAGGCGTTCAAAAACGGAAGAAAGCGGCATGATAATTTCCTTATGTAACGCAGTAGGGCGTGCTGATGTGTCCTTACGGTATCAGTCTGCCTGCCGGCAAATGCAATGTCCGCTTATCAAGCGCTAAGGCGGCTTCATGCAGGGATTCTGAAATGGTCGGGTGCGCGTGTATGGTTCTGGCCAAATCTTCACTGCTGGCGGAGAACTCCATGGCCAGCACGGCTTCGGCGATCAGCTCGGAAGCATGGGCGCCAATGATATGAACGCCGAGTATGGTGTCGGTATCGGCATGGGCAATGATTTTAACCAAGCCATCGGGGGAGCCTTTGACGTGAGACCGGGTGGAGGCCGTCAACGGGAAAGTCCCGATCTTGATATTCTCGCCTATGGCTCTCAAGGCCTGTTCGGTCTGGCCGACCCAGGCAATTTCGGGTTCGGTATAAATAACGCTGGGCAGGATGTCATAGTTAATCGGAGTGTGAATGCCGGCAATCTGTTCGGCGACAAAGACGCCTTCTTCTATGCCTTTATGGGCCAGCATGGGGCCGAGCAAGGTCAGGTCGCCTATCGCATAAACACCGGGCAGGGTAGTCCGGCAGTTTTCGTCGACATGAATAAAACTGTTTTCGTCGAGCACTAAATTGGTTTCCGCGGTAGCCAGGTTTTCGGTATTAGGCTTCCGGCCCGATGCGACGATCAGTTTGTCCACGCGCAGGCAATGTTGGCCTTCATTATCCTGATATTCAACGCTAACTTTCTTATGGCTTTTTTTAGCGGAGATGACCCGCGCGCCCAAACGCATGTCCAGGCCCTGTTGTGTATAGATGCGATAGGCCTCGCGTGAAATCTGCTGATCGGTCAGGGTTAAAAAGTTTTCCTGAGCTTCCAGCAGAATGATTTCCGAGCCCAGCCTGCTCCATATACTGGCCAACTCAAGACCAATGACGCCGGCACCGATGATGCCCATTTTTTTGGGTACGCTGTCAAGGTTTAAGGCGGCGGTGGAATCGATGATGAATTCGTTGTCGACCGGGGCGCAGGGCAGGTCGACCGATGAAGAGCCGGCGGCCAGAATAATATTCCCGGACTGAATGACTGACGGTGCCGAATGGTCGAGCGGGGTTATTTCCACCTGACGCGCATTGATCAGTTTGGCATGGGCATGGATACGGGTAATGCCGTGATAAGTAAATATATCGGCGATTTTAGCGCTGAGCGTCTCAATGATTTTGTTTTTTCGCTGCATCATTTGTCCGATATCCAGGGATATATTTTCGACATGTATGCCGTGTTTGCCTATTTCATGATTCAACAAATGATAAATTTTTGCCGACTCGAGCAATGCTATCGAGGAAACGCAACCGGCATTAAGGTAAGTGCCACCCAGGCTGCTCTGGCGCTTATTATTGCTCCAGTTGTCGATGCAGGCCGTTTTTAAACCAAGCTGAGCGCATCGGATGGCGCTGACATAGCCCGCGGGCCCGGCACCGATAACGATGACATCATAATGTGGGTGTTGTTTTGACATAACTATTGCCTTCTTAAATATTAAGAAGTAGGTGAGCCGGGGCTTCCAGACATTCTTTGATGGTCACAAGGAATTGCACGGCATCGCGTCCGTCAACCAGGCGGTGATCATAGGACAGGGCCAGGTACATAATGGGACGGGCGACGATCTGACCGTTTTCGACCACAGGGCGTTCCTTGATGGCGTGCATGCCTAAAATGGCACACTGCGGCGGGTTCAGTATCGGTGTCGATAGCATCGAACCGAAAATGCCACCGTTGGTAATGGTAAACGTGCCGCCCTTTAAGTCCTCGTAGCCTAACGTGGCGTTGCGTCCCTTTTCACCGAAATCGGCAATGCTTCTTTCGATACCGGCAAAATCGAGCTGGTCGGCATCGCGCAAAACCGGCACGATCAGGCCGCGCGGGGTCGTGACGGCAATGCCTATGTCGTAGTAGCCGTGATAAATAATATCGTTGTCGTCAATGGAGGCGTTAACGGCCGGAAAACGTTTTAACGCTTCGATGGAGGCTTTGACGAAAAACGACATAAAGCCCAGTTTGACATGGTGCTTTTGTTCGAAGCGGGCTTTGTACTGATTGCGAAGATCGATAACGTTTTGCATATTGACTTCATTAAATGTCGTCAGCATGGCCGCGTTTTGTTGGGCCTGTAGCAGGCGTTCGGCAATCTTCGCCCTTAAGCGTGTCATCGGCACCCGCTGTTCCGGACGCAGGTTCAAAGAAGGCGCGGCCGGCTCGACAGGCTTGAGTTTCTCCGGTTTGGCGGGCGCGGGTGCGGCTTCAGGTTCTGGAAGTTCGGCTTCCGCTTCTGGCTGCTTGTGACTTTCCAGATAGTCGAGCACATCGGTCTTGGTGATGCGGCCGTTTTTGCCGGTGCCTTTAATACCGGCGGGATCGATATTTTTTTCAAAAATCATTCGCCGTACCGAAGGGCTTAATGCGGGAGTCGCTTCACCGTATGCCTCTTGCGTTTCGGGCGCGGCCGTTTCGACAGCCTCGGTTTCCTGTGTCTGAACGGCCTGTTGTGTCTGGACGTCTTGCGGATCCAGCACGGCCAGCACTTCGCCGGCTACCACTATCGCGCCGTCTTCCTTGCGTATTTCACGCAGAATACCTGATTCCGGCGCGGGGACTTCAAGTACCACTTTATCGGTTTCCAGGTCGACGAGATTGTCGTTTTTATTGATGATGTCGCCGGGCTTCTTATGCCAAGTTGCCAATGTGGCGTCTGAAATCGATTCGGGTAGGTTAGGGACTAAGACTTCAATGCTCATGTTATTTTCCTGAAGGTTTGCCGTATAAGGCCGATTCTACGACGGCTTTTTGTTGCTCTATATGGATACGGAAATTGCCCACAGCAGGGGCGGCAGATGCCTCTCGGCCGCTATAAGTCATGGTGATATGTGGCTCCAGATTGTCGGCAAAATGATGTTTTGACTGATACCAGGCCCCCTGATTCTGGGGCTCCTCCTGGCACCAGACGAATTCTTTCATGGCGGGGTATTTCGCCAGTTCCGCCCTGAATGCTTCAGCGGGGAACGGATACAGTTGTTCCAGGCGCGTGATGGCGACATGTTTCAGGTCGTCCTGGCGCCGTGCTTCGAGCAGATCATAATAAACTTTACCGGAACACAGAATAAAGCGCGTGATTTTTTTCGGGTTAATCGGATCCTGGTCACCGATGACCGGTTGAAATTGGCCGTCAGTCAGGTCTTCCAGCGTCGATACGGCAAGTTTGTGTCGGAGCAGGCTCTTAGGCGTCATGACGATCAGCGGCTTTCTATAGGGCCTGATCAACTGTCGACGCAATAGATGGAATATCTGCGCCGGCGTGGTCGGATTGCAGACCTGCATGTTGTGTTCGGCGCATAGCTGCAGGTAGCGTTCGAGTCGGGCGGATGAATGCTCCGGACCCTGGCCTTCGAAGCCATGCGGCAACAGCATGACCAGACCGCTCAACCGACCCCATTTGGTTTCGCCGGAACTGATGAATTGGTCGATGACGACTTGCGCGCCATTGGCAAAATCGCCGAATTGCGCTTCCCAGATGACCAACGTATTCGGAACGGTTGAGCTGTAGCCGTATTCAAAACCCAAAACGGCGGCTTCCGAAAGCAGTGAATCGAAAATCTGCGCCCGGCCCTGATCCTTGTCCAGGTGTTTCAGCGGCGTGTGAGTTTTGCCATTCAGCTGATTATGCAGCACGGCATGCCGGTGAAAGAAAGTGCCCCGGCCCACGTCCTGTCCGGTCAGGCGTACGTGGTATTTATCCATCAGCAAGGTCGCATAGGCCATGTTCTCGGCAAACCCCCAGTCCAGCGGCATGGCGCCGGCGGCCATTTTACGCCGGTTGTCCATGATTTTGGCGACGCGCGGATGCAGTTCGAAGCCGGCCGGCAGTCGCTGCATCTGATCGTTGCAGAAGCGAATGTGATCAATCGAAATGGAGGTGTCGCAGGGCGTGTCCCAGCTGCCGTTCATGAATTGGTTCCATTGCGTGGTATATGAGTAATGATTGTTATCCAGTATGGGGCGCGAAACGACGCGGCCGGCATCGAGCTGCTTCTGATACTCCTGTTCCATCTGGGTGGATTGCTCTTCCGTAATGATGCCTTCCCTGATGAGCCGTTCCGCGTAAATTCGCCGCGTGGTTTTGTGCTGGCGGATTTTCTTATACATACGCGGCTGCGTGGCCGAGGGCTCGTCGGCTTCATTATGGCCGAGACGGCGGTAGCAGATCAGGTCGATGACCACGTCCTTGTTAAAGGTCATGCGATAGTCGAGTGCCAGTTTCGTGACAAAGTTGACGGCCTCGGGGTCATCGCCCGTAACATGAAAAACCGGTGCCTGAATCATGCTGGCCACATCGGTGCAGTACAACGTGGATCGGGCGTCCTGTGGGTTGCTGGTGGTAAAGCCGATCTGATTGTTGATGACGATATGAATCGTGCCGCCGGTCGAGAAGGCTCGGGTCTGAGACATGTTCAGGGTTTCCATGATGATGCCTTGCCCCGAAAACGCGGCATCGCCATGGATCAGTACCGGGATAACCGCATTTTTGCCTTCGGCTCCGGCTCTGTCCTGGCGCGCCTTTACCGAGCCTTCCACAACCGGGTCGATAATCTCCAGATGCGACGGATTGAAAGCCAGCGTTAAATGCACCGGCCCACCGGCCGTGGCGATATTCGATGAAAAACCCATGTGATATTTGACATCACCGGAACTGACGCCGGGCGATAACGTCGGCATGCCGGCGAATTCATCGAACAAACTGGCAGGGCTTTTGCCGAGAGTATTGATCAGCACATTCAGCCGGCCTCTATGCGCCATGCCGATCACAATTTCCTTCACGCTTTTATCGCCCGAGCCTTGAATGATCTCGTCGAGGATGGTGATCAGTGATTCTCCGCCTTCCAGCGAGAAGCGCTTTTGGCCGACGAATTTTGTATGCAGATAGTTTTCAATGCCTTCTGCCGCGGTTAACTGTTTAAGCAGCCAGCGTTTTTTTTCAGGCTCTATGACATTGGCTTTCGGGTTTTCCAGGCGATTTTTTATCCAGCGTTTGATCGTCGTATCGACAATATGCATGTACTCCGAACCAATGCTGCCGCAGTAAATGTCCTTCAGGCCGGCGATAATGTCGCGTAGACGCAGCCGGTCGGCGCCGTGCAGCAGATCCGCATCGAACAGTGTATCCATATCGGGGGCGGACAGGCCGTAAAAAGCCGGGTCAAACTCGGGCGGTGGCGGCGCTGTTTTGCCTAGCGGATTATTTTGGGCGATCTGGTGTCCCCGGACGCGATAGTGGTTGATGAGTCGGGCAACGGCGGATTGTTTTTTGACGCTTTCTTCCGTAAATCCTTGCAGTTCAGCCAGCCGGCCCCGGGATTTAGTCGCGAGTCGCGCAAAGCGTTCCACAATAGGGCTATGGGCAGCTTCATAATCGACGCCGTTGTGAATGGCGCTGAATTCCTTTTGCCAACTGGGCTCAACCGATTCAGGATCTTCGAGAAACTTTTCATACAGGTTTTCAATGAAACTGGCGTTGCTGCCATAGAGGCTAGAAGAATCTTGAAAAAGTTTAAGCAGTTTACTCATTAGGATTATCCAATTTATTCGAAATGGGTTTTCACTTTTTACCAGGTCCGCAGTGGTATATTACTCAGTTAAGCGTTGTCTGGCTAAAAATATGGTTTATTTTAGTGGCAAAGGCAATCATAAAGTTTCATCCGCTTGTTGTTGAGATAAAAAAACATGAGAGACAAAAAGAATATTGTAATTAGAGTTAACTATTCCAAATCCGGGAGAAAAGCCGGTAGCGTGGGGGCGGCGCCCGAGATGGTAACAGAGTGGCACGTTAAACGAATAGTGCTGGCAGTCATCGTTATTGGCATGCTGATTTTCAGTGCCTTGTACTTTTTGCTGAATCCCGGAGAGCAAAACGCGGAGGTCTCATTTTCTGATACCGATTTTAATGCTCCAGTTAAGCCGGAAGAAAAAGATGTATATATACAAGAGAGGCCAAAACCAATTAAGCCTGAAAATAAGGCCGTAGCCATTAATAATATAATTGAAGCGGAAACTCAAAAACAAAAACCTAGTATTAAGGTTGAGGTGAAAAAGAAGCGGCGGACAATAACCAGTCAAGAAAATGTAACCAGGAAAATGAGCGCTTCAGTCATTAATAAAAATGTTTCTCGCGCTTTATTAACCGATAAAATTAATAATAAGGAGCCGGCGGGAGAACTAAATCTTCCAGTTGCAGTCAATAAGGCACAAGCTGTAGGTGTCTATTATTTTACCGAATTAACAGGTTTAAAAGGTCGCACGCTTTACCATGAATGGCTAAATAATGGGGAAGTCGTTTTTAACCGCAGGTTGAATATCCTGGGTAATAGGTGGCGTACATCCAGCAGTAAGTTATTTACTGATAATGATGTAGGTAACTGGTCTGTCAGGTTAATAGATGAGAATGAGCGTATACTAAATAAAAAAAGCTTTAAGGTTGTTACTATTAAGTAATGGCTTAGTCCCGGAATTTAAACATATATAGTTATGAATGATTATTTGAATCAAATATTGGTAATTGTTGCTATTTATAGTATTAGCGAGTCATGATATGATTGAATTATATTTTTTTATTATTAGGAGTGAAAATGACCCAGTATCAAAATCTTAAAATGGCCGAGTATCAAAATCTATCTGAAAATGAATTGCAGGCGGTTATTGAAAAAGCCGAAAAAGCATTAAAATCCAAACAGGCCAATAAACGTAAAGAGGTTATTGCCCAGATTAAGGAGTTAGCCGCATCGATTGATGTGGCCGTGGAGATTTATGAAAGTGATAAAAGATCTGCTCGTAAAGGGGTTAAGGTTCCGGTTAAATACCGTCATCCTCAGGATCCTGAAAAAACATGGACCGGTCGCGGGGTTACGCCGAAATGGATGCAGACTTTACTTGATGAAGGCCATGACCGTTCCGAGTTTGAAGTGTGATTCTCCAGGCCCAGGACGGATATTCTCAGGGCACAAGGCAAAAAGACACGACTTTCAGCCTTGTGCCGGTGTTTTCTAATCAATAAAACGTTTTGTTAAATCCCCGTAATCATCAATTCTGCGATCACGCAAATAGGGCCATATTTGTCTGACGCGTTCAACTCTTGCCTTATCAATAGCGCCGGTTAACAACTTTATTTCCGATTCGTCAGCATGAGCTATGATCTCTCCCTGAGGTCCCGCGATAAAGCTATTGCCCCAGAAATTTATGCCAGTTTCCGAATCCGGCGCTTTTTCAAAACCGATGCGATTACAGGATATGACGGGAATACCATTCGCCACCGCATGAGAACGCTGTATGGTTGTCCAGGCGTCCAGCTGGCGTTTGTGCTCTTCAGGGGGGTCCTGTGGGTCCCAGCCTATGGCGGTAGGGTAGATCAATAACTCCGCGCCGGCTAAAGCCATCAGTCTTGCCGCTTCGGGAAACCACTGATCCCAGCAGACCAATACGCCTAATTTACCGATTGACGTTTGAATCGGTTTGAAGCCGATGTCGCCCGGCGTGAAATAGTATTTTTCATAAAAGCCCGGGTCGTCGGGAATATGCATTTTCCGATATTTGCCGGCGATACTGCCGTCCTTGTCAAAAACAACGGCGGTATTATGATAAAGTCCGGGCGCTCTTTGTTCGAAGATAGTTGAAACAATAACGATTTCCCGTTCTTTCGCCACTGCCGACAGAATGTCCGTGGTGGGGCCAGGGATAGGCTGGGCCAGGGAAAAGTTATTATAGTCTTCGTTCTGGCAGAAATAAGGTCCCAGATGCAATTCCGGAAGCACGACCAGGTCGGCATCGGCGGCAGCCGCTTCGTGGATTTTCTCAATGGAAAAATCAAGGTTGGTCTGTCTGTCTTCATTACAGGGCTGTTGAACAGCGCTGACGATTAATTTTGATTTCATGATGGTTGTGTCAGGGATAGGTTTTAACAGATGTATTTTATAACGATTTAAAAGCAGGAAATAGAGCGTTCGGTTTAACGGAAGCCGACAACAAGGTTAGGCGCGCCGAGCAGTGACTTCGCTGATTTGCCGGTCATGAAGGCGGCTTAAGGTTATTATTGCCGAAATTGCGCCGACCAATGCATAAGCCATATCCGACTGGGTATCCCAGATATATCCCTGAGTGCCTAAAAACGATTCGGCGGCTTCTTCGCTGAGTAAGGCAACGAACCATTCAATAAGTTCGTAAAATGCGGCGATGGCCAGACAGATGCATATTATGAGGAAGTTTAGCCAATTGCGGCTGGCCACGACCTGATTTCTGATCAATATTTCCCTGGCAATGATGGCCGGGATAAAGCCCTGGGCAAAATGGCCGAGTTTATCGTAATTATTACGTTCAAGTTCCAGTGCCACTTTCAGCCAGTCAAATAATGGGACTTCGGCATAAGTATAATGGGCGCCTATCATCAGGACAATGCTGTGAATCAAAATCAGGAAATATGCGAGAGAGGTCAGTGGAAAGCGTCGCCGGGTCGCGATAAGTATAACCAGAGCGATTAAGGCGGGCGCGGTTTCCAGCCACCAGGTCGGGTAATCTTTTGGCTCGAAGGCAGACCATGTCAGCACTGAAAAAAACACCGTCAGCCAGGTTTTAGTCATGACCGGCGTTTTGATTGTTTAAATGCGATGCATTTAAGGAATTATAGAAAACGATGCCATATTGATTAATGTGATCGATAAAGCCGGCATTACTTATTTGATTGAAATCGATAATATCAAAGCAATAAGGTAAAAGCAGGTCATCGAGTTCAAAGTTTACTCTATCAACAATGCGCAAGTTTAATGCGCGCCCCTTTAGCGCCAGGTCAATATCCGAACCCTCTTTATAATTGCCTCTAGCTCTTGAGCCGTAGATGATGGCCTGTTCTATTTCAGGATGATTGGCAAAAACAGCATTTATCTGCGAAATGGTGTTTTTTTTGAGACCGTATTTCATAGTTTACTGTTTGCATCAAATCGGCTTATTAAGACTGTTGAAGCCTTTGAATAATGTCTTATTCAGCAAGTTCATTTAAGGAACGTGAATTTTATAATTCCCGCAACTGACTTGTCTTTCCGTCCATCTTCTGCGTTGCCTACAGGGATGTAGGTAAGGAGCGGAAGCTTTGCGCAAACAGTTACATGGCTTGCCATGCGCCTGTTTGCGCGCCTTGAATATGAACAGAAATCCTGCCTCATTTGCGGGTCTTATTTCATTCCCATTCCTAATCATATTATTGTATGATCGACGCCGCCAGATATTATAAGCGCCCGGCATATATAATCGCCGGACGCATCGTTGATTATCTGCGGGTTGAGTGTCAGTCAATAAGGCCAAGCGCTTTTTCAGGAAACTGCATGGTCATGCAATGCAGGCTGCCATATTGATGCACCAGTGGCCGGCAGGGCGTGGCGATGACTTTGTGCCGGGGAAAACAACCTGCCAGCCGTTCCAGGGCGACCGCATCCATCGGGTCGTCATAGACGGGCACCATGACGGCCTGATTAATGATCAGGAAATTGGCGTAGTTGGCGGGCAGGCGTTGGCCTTCCTCGTCAAATATTGGTTTCGGCATCGGCAACGGCACCAGGTGATAGGTCTCATTCGATCGAGTGCGGAAGGCCTGTAGCTGAGATTCCATATTTTTCAAACTTGCGTAATGCTGGTCTTCGGGATCATTGCTGCTGGTATACGCGATGGTCGTGGCCGAGCAGAAACGGGCCAGCGTATCGATATGGGCGTCGGTGTCGTCGCCGGACAGATTTTCCTGATCCACCCATAATATTCTCTTGGCGCCGAAGTATTCTTGCAGTCGCTGTTCAATTTCCAGTTGCGACAGTTCATTGTTTCTGTTCGGATTCAACAGACACTGGCGCGTGGTCATGATCGTGTCGATGCCGTCGCTTTCGACACTGCCGCCTTCTAGGATGAAGTCTATATCGGCGTAATCCGCATTCTTGAACGGACTGTAATTCAGCAGGGCATGATTCAGCGCGTTGTCGGCCTGATGCGGATATTTACCGCCCCAGCCATTGAATCTGAAATTGAGCAGTTTCATGCGGCCGTCTTCTTCCACGGTCAAAAAAACCGTATCCCTGACCCAGATGTCATTGACCCCGGCGTGAAGAAATACAATATTGCCGGTGTTTTTGATTAAAGCCTGAATATGCTGCTGGTGGGCGTTATCCCGGCAGACGATAAACAAACGCTGATACTGGCTTATCGTTTCGGCAATAAAACCGTAGCTCTGCTCGACCGTATCAAGACGATTGCTGAAGTCGCCGGTAGCATGCGGCCAGGCGATTAATACGGCGGATTGTTGTTCCCATTCGGCTGGAAAGCGGATCATTGATTTTGGTACCCTGTGGTTGATTGTATTTGCCGGCTAACGACCGGCAGTGGATTGAAATAACATTTCCTTGGCGTGGGCCAGCGTATTGGCGGTAATGTTGACGCCGCCCAGCATTCTGGCAATTTCTTGCACGCGTTCCTCGTCTTCCAGCAGTCTGACAGTGGAGGAGGTGATATCGGCTTTATTGTTTTTTTCTACATATAAGTGATAGTGGGCTTGCGATGCAACCTGTGGCAAATGCGTCACGCACATGACCTGACGGTTCTGGCTCAGGCTGCGCAGCTTGTGTCCGACAATTTCGGCAATGCCGCCGCCGATGCCGGTATCGACTTCATCGAAAATCATGGTCGGCGTGGTTTTATCGTTGCTGGTCGTGACCTGAATAGCCAGACTGATGCGCGACAGTTCGCCGCCAGAGGCGACTTTGGCCAGCGGCTTGGGCGGCAATCCCGGGTTGGCACTGACCAGAAATTCGATTTTGTCCTTGCCGTTCAGTTTAGGCGCATCCAGATCCAGTGCTGTAATGTCGACCAGAAACTCGCCCTGCGGCATGCCCAGTTCCTTGATCATGGCCGAAATCTGGCGCGCCAGGTTTTTTCCGGCTTTCTTGCGCTGTTTTGACAGTTGCGAGGCCAACTCGTTGTATTGATTGTGCAGTTGCGCTGTGCTGACCTTTAAGGCATCGATGCGCTCGCTGCTGTGCGTCAATCCATCCAGCTCCTGTTCCAGCTTTTCCAGTAATTCGGGCAGTTCGTCCGGCTTGATATGGTGCTTGCGGCTCAGATTCTGAATGGTGGCGATCTGATTCTCCAGTATTTCCATGCGTTGCGGATCGGCCTCCTGGGACTCGAGAAAGCGGCGCAGCTGCTGTGCCGCTTCTTCGGTTTGAATCTGCGCCTCCGATAACAGCGCGAGGATCTCGTTCAGTTCCGGCGCAAAGCGGGCGATATGCGTTAATTCGCCAAGGCTGTGGTTCAGCATCTGGCTGACCGACTGCTGGTCGTTTTCATAGAGCAGATCAACCTGGCTTTGGCCAACCGTCAAAATCTGGCCCAGATTGGCAAGTTTGCTGTGCTCTTCCGACAGGGCCGAGTAATCGAAGTTTTGCAGGTCAAGCAGTTGCAGTTCCTCGATCTGGTAGCGCAATAATTCTTCGCGTTCGACTTTGTCCCTGCCGGCCTTGACCAGCGCTTCCAGTTCCTTGTTGGCTTGTAGCCATTGCCGGTAGCAGTCGTTGACCTGATCCAGAAGCGGCTGGTCTTTTGCGTACACATCGAGCAGACGACGTTGCTCATCGCTATTAAGCAAGGTCAAATGCGCATGCTGGCCGTGAATTTCGACCAGTTTCTCGCTGAGCGCCTGCAGCGTCTGCAACGTGACGGGACGATTATTGATATAGGCCTTGGAGCGGCCGTCCTGATTGACTATGCGCCGGATCAGACAGTGATGGTCGTCATCGAGATCGTTTTCTCTCAGCCAGTGTTGGGCTTCGGGCGCATCGGCCAAGTCGAATTCCAGATTGATTTCAGCGCGCTTGGCGTCGGGACGAATATAGCCGGAATCGGCGCGGTCGCCCAGCGCGAGACCTAAGGCGGTCAATAGAATGGATTTGCCGGCTCCGGTTTCGCCCGTTAGCACGGACATGCCTTTTTCAAGATCCAGATCCAATGATTTGACAACGGCAAGATCGATAATATTAAGGTTCAATAGCATAAGGATTAATTATGATAACCACTGCTCCAGTTTAATTTGCCCCGCAGAATCTGAAAGAAGTCGTAGTCTTCGGGGTGCAGAATTCTAATCGGTTTCGGATCTTTTTTGATCAAAATTTTATCGCTGATCAGTACAGCTGGAATTTCAATTTGGTCACAGGTAACCAGTGCGTTGATTTGCTTGGTCTGGCAGAAGCTTATTTCGATTTCAGCGGAGTCATCGATAACGACCGGACGATTAGTCAGCGTATGCGGATTCAGCGGTACCAATACCAATGCGTTTAACGACGGGTGCAGGATCGGGCCGCCCGCGGACAAGGAATAGGCGGTTGAGCCTGTGGGAGTGGACACGATGAGTCCGTCGGAGCGTTGTGAATTAAGAAACACATTGTCAATTTTGGTTACGATTTCAATCATGCTGGGCGTTACCCAACGATGAATAACCACTTCATTAACCGCCGTTTCTTCGTGGATGATCTGTTCATCGCGGATGATTTTAGTGCGCAGCAAGTAGCGGTTCTCTTCAGTGTAACAGCCTTGAAGTATGCGATGTAACCGGTCGGGCAGCTCATTAGGCGATATATCCACCAAAAAGCCTAGTCGGCCCAGATTGATACCGATCAAGGGAATGTCGTATTTCGCGATGGCCCGCGCGGCGGAGAGAAAAGTACCGTCGCCGCCAATGGCAATCACCAGGTCGCAATAGCCGCCCAGTTTGTCGATATCGCATGATACAACAGTCTGGTTATGAATGAATCGGGCGCTGTCCGGGGCAACCACGACAGTGTATTCGTGGTGTTTTAAGAAATCATAAAGAGCGGATAGGGTCTCAGCAATACTGGGGTCACTGGGTTTGCCTATGATGCCAATGGTATTAAAAGGGCTATGCATTGCCGAATAGTAAGTCAAATGAATTGGATTATACAAAAAAACATTGCCAAACCAATTTGTTTTACTGGTGGATGGCAGGCTTTTTATATCGGCTGATATCGATAGGGAACGCGATAATGAGTCTATTATTAATTAATCGGGCTTTAAGGGGCTTTATTGACAACAGACCGTCGAGCTGATATTTTGCCTCGCTAGCACTCGCCTGGGAAGAGTGCTAATTTTGATCTTTTAGAGGTTGATGTGGGTACTAGTCAGGTTTTAAACGAACGGTCGTTGCAGTTGTTGAAAACGCTGGTCGAGCGTTATATCAGCGATGGTCAGCCAGTGGGCTCAAGGGTTTTATCGAAAGACTCGGGTTTAAATTTGAGCCCGGCCACCATCCGCAATGTCATGGCTGATCTTGAGGATTTAGGGCTGGTGCACTCACCGCATACTTCTGCAGGCCGTGTGCCCACGGTCAGTGGCTATCGATTATTCGTGGACAGTCTGTTGACGGTTAAGCCGCTGAAATCGGAAGATTTGACGCTTTTGCATCAGGGATTGTCAGTGACTGACAATAATAATGATGCTATCGGGGTCGCATCGCGTTTGCTTTCGGAATTGACTCGCATGGCGGGAGTCGTAACGCTGCCCAGGCGGGAGATGGTCTGTTTACGGCATATTGAATTTTTACCTTTATCCAATACGCGTGTGCTGGTGATTTTTGTTACCAATGAGCAGGAAGTCCATAATAAAATCATCCATACGGCCAAAGTATTTAGCCCTTCCGAATTGCAGCAGGCAGCCAATTATTTAAATTCAATTTATTGTGGTCGAAGTCTGGTTGCTGTGCGGCAGGCGGTTTTTGAAGAGTTGAAAGAGGCTCAGGCGCGCATGAATCAGGGCATGCTTGACGCGATAAAAATAGCGCAACTGACGTTTGAGCGGGACAATGAAAAAGAAGATTACGTGCTGACCGGCGAAACCAATTTAATGGGTTTTTCAGAGTTGGCGGACATGGACCGGTTGAAAAAATTATTTGAAGCGTTCAGCCAGAAGCAGGATGTGATTCATCTATTGGATCAGTGCATGAAAGCCGAAGGCGTGCAGATTTTCATCGGCGAAGAGTCGGGCTATCAGGCGTTCGATCATTGCAGTCTGGTTACCTCGTCTTATTCGGTCAGCGATGAAGTGGTAGGGGTATTGGGCGTCATCGGGCCGACACGCATGGCTTACGAGAAAATCATCCCGTTTGTCGATATTACTGCAAAATTGTTAGGCGCCGCCTTGAATCCCAAATCATCGTCCCCATCATAACTGACAGCTGTTTTTTCTCGTGCAATTGGGCACGGCAACTAAACTTTATATTTGAGGAGCTATAGCGAATGAGTAATGATCAGGAAGTGCCTGAATCACAGGTTGAAACCGAGGCTAAGAACGAAGAGCTGGCTGAAGAAGCCGCTACCGAAGAGCAGTTGCTGCCTGAGGCAACTATTGAAGAGCTGAGGGAGCAATTGGCACAGGCTGAGCAGAAAGCCCAGGAAAACTGGGATAAAGCAGTTCGCGCTCAGGCGGAAATGGAAAATCTGAAGAAAAGAACGCAAAAAGATCTGGAGAGTGCGCATAAGTTCGCGCTGGAAGGATTTGCCAAGGAATTATTACCGGTATTGGATAGTTTGGAGTTAGGGTTGCAAGCGGCGACAGGTGATAGCCCTGAAGTGGAGAAATTCCGCGTGGGCAGCGAATTGACGATTAAGCAATTCGAATCGGTGTTTGCCAAGTTTAACATTGAAATGATTGATCCAGCCGGCCAGCCTTTTAACCCTGAACACCACCAGGCTATGACCATGCAAGCCGTGGAGGGTGTCGAGCCAAATACAGTGGTTAACGTTTTTCAAAAAGGTTATCTATTGAACGGACGTTTGTTGCGCCCCGCCATGGTCGTGGTTGCAAAGGCGCCCGATAAACCGGCGGCGGATACGCCAAGCATTGATGAGCAGGCTTGAACCCTATAAAACAATCCCCATATTAAGAACAACTTTTAACATTTACATATTCAAGTCTGGAGACTTCAATGGCTAAAATAATTGGAATTGATTTAGGAACCACAAACTCTTGCGTTGCGGTTTTAGAGAATGGCGTGGCGAAAGTGATCGAGAATAGTGAAGGTGCCCGTACGACGCCCTCCATTATCGCTTTTACCAGCGATGACGAAGTATTGGTAGGCCAATCGGCTAAACGTCAGGCCGTAACCAACCCTAAGAATACGTTATTCGCTATCAAGCGTTTGATCGGCCGCCGCTTTAAAGACGATGTTGTGCAAAAAGACATCACAATGGTGCCTTATAAAATTGTCGAAGCTGAAAACGGCGATGCCTGGGTGGAGGTGCACGGTAAAAAAATGGCAGCCCCTGAAATTTCGGCGCGTGTTTTGATGAAGCTGAAAAAAGACGCCGAAGCGTATCTGGGCGAAGAAGTCACGGAAGCCGTTATTACCGTACCCGCTTATTTTAACGACTCGCAACGTCAGGCCACTAAAGACGCTGGACGTATTGCCGGGTTGGATGTAAAACGTATCATCAATGAGCCGACCGCGTCGGCGTTGGCTTTCGGCATGGATAAGCCTAAGGGTGATACCAAGATTGCCGTTTATGACCTGGGCGGCGGTACGTTTGATATCTCCATCATTGAAATTGCCGAGATAGAAGGCGAACACCAGTTTGAAGTATTGTCGACCAACGGCGATACCTTCCTGGGTGGTGAGGATTTCGACTCAAGAGTCATCGAATATCTGGCGGCGGAATTCAAAAAAGAAAGCGGTGTTGACCTGCATAATGATCCGCTGGCGCTGCAACGTTTGAAGGAAGCGGCGGAGAAAGCCAAGATTGAATTGTCTTCAAGTCAGCAAACCGATGTCAACCTGCCTTATATTACGGCCGATGCGTCAGGCCCCAAGCATTTAAATGTCAAATTGACCCGCGCCAAACTGGAGTCTCTGGTTGAAGAGCTGATCAATCGGACTAAAGGCCCGTGTCAGATCGCGCTTAAGGATGCCGGCTTGTCAGCCTCCGATATCGATGACGTGATTCTGGTAGGCGGTCAAACCCGTATGCCGAAAGTACAGGAGATGGTGAAAACCATTTTCGGCAAAGAACCGCGTAAAGATGTCAATCCGGATGAAGCGGTTGCACTGGGTGCCGCGATTCAGGCCGGCGTATTGGGCGGTGAAGTCAAGGACGTGTTGCTGCTGGATGTGATCCCGTTGTCGCTGGGTATCGAGACCATGGGCGGCGTCATGACCAAGCTGATCGAGAAAAACACCACGATTCCAACCAATGCTTCGCAGATTTTCTCCACGGCTGATGACAACCAGACGGCGGTAACGGTTCATGTGCTGCAGGGTGAGCGCGAAGTGGCTTCCGCCAATAAGTCGCTGGGACGTTTCGATCTGACCGATATCCCACCCGCACCGCGTGGCATTCCACAGATTGAAGTGGCATTTGATATCGATGCCAACGGTATTCTGAACGTTTCGGCCAAAGACAAGGCAACCGGTAAAAAGCAATCTATCGTCATCAAGGCGTCCAGCGGCTTATCGGATGAAGAAGTGGAACGCATGATCAAGGATGCGGAAGCCCATGCGGATGAAGACCGCAAGTTGACGGAGCTGGTAACGGCGCGCAACCATGCCGATGGTATGATTCACGCTACGGAAAAGTCCTTGAAAGAACTGGGTGATCAAGTCGGCGCCGATGAAAAAAGCGCGATCGAAGATGCGATCAATGCTTTGAAAGAGGCGGTCAAAGGCGATAACAAAGCCGATATTGAAGCAAAAACAAACGCATTGACCGAACTATCAGGCAAGCTGGCCGAGCGCGTGTATGCGCAAAAAGCGGGCACTGAAGGCGGCGAATCCGCGGGCGCCCATCAGGCTTCCGAGCATGCGGCTGCTGACGAAGGCGTTGTCGATGCGGAGTTCGAAGAAGTTAAGGATGACGATAAAAAGTAATTGAGACATGGTTACGCCGCGCCTTTGCCGGCGCGGTTATCGATAACCTTATGGCATGCTTGCATTTCCTGAGTGAGTCCTCGGGAATGGATTTAAGCGAAACAAGACGAAACGAAACGATAGGAACATGGCAAAAGAAGACTTTTATAAGCTTCTCGGTCTGGATAGAAACGCCAGTGACGCAGAGATAAAGAAAAGCTATCGCCGTTTGGCGATGAAGTATCATCCGGACAGAAATAAAGAGAATCCGGCTGAAGCTGAAGCAAAGTTCAAGCAGATCAAGGAAGCTTACGAAGTTCTGTCGGATCCTAAAAAGCGCTCCGCTTACGATCAGTTCGGTCATGCCGGCGTTGATCAGTCCATGGGCGGCGGTCGTGGTGGTTTCGGCGCCGAGAGCTTCAGTGATGTTTTCGGCGATGTGTTTGGCGATATTTTCGGCGGCGGACGTTCTCGCGGTTCCGTGCAGCGCGGCGCGGATTTGCGCTATAACCTCGAATTGACGCTGGAAGAAGCTGTAGCCGGAACCGAAGCCAAAATTCGGGTGCCGGTGCTGGTTGTCTGTAGCGAATGTAATGGCTCGGGCGCCAAAAAAGGCTCCAGTCCGATTATCTGCTCGACCTGTCATGGCCATGGCCAAGTCAGGATGCAACAGGGTTTCTTTTCCGTTCAGCAGACTTGTCCGACCTGTCGCGGTACGGGCAAGCAAATCAAGGATCCGTGTGGTAAATGCTATGGACAAGGACGCGTTCAGGAAACCAAAACCCTGTCCGTCAAGGTGCCGGCAGGTGTCGATACCGGCGATCGTATTCGTCTGGCCGGCGAAGGCGAGGCCGGGGAACGCGGCGGTCCGGCAGGCGATCTGTATGTGCAGATTCAGGTGAAAGAGCATGAGATTTTCACACGTGACGGCGCCAACCTTTATTGCGAAGTGCCGATCAGCTTTCCTACGGCCTGTTTAGGCGGAGAAATCGAAGTGCCGACACTTGATGGCAAGGTGATGCTCAAAATTCCTGCCGAAACACAAACCGGAAAGTTATTCAGGTTGCGTGGCAAGGGTGTCAAGCCGGTACGCGGGGGTGCGATCGGCGATTTGCTGTGCCGGGTGCAGATTGAAACCCCGGTTCACCTGACCAAGGAACAGAAAGAGTTGGTTCAGCAGTTGGGTGATTCCCTGTCCGGCGGCGGCAAGCATCATAGTCCTCAAGAGCATTCGTGGACTGACGGCGTAAAAAGCTTTTTCGATAAACTGACAGGGTGAGCGCTATGATTCGTATTGCTGTAGTGGGCGCAACAGGACGGATGGGGCTTTGCCTGATCAAGGCGGCGGCACTGGCCGACAAGGCCGAGCTCTCGGTTGCGGTTTCCCGGCCCGAGAGCATCGCGATAGGCACGGACGCGGGCGAATTGGCGGGCATCAGTGCTGTCGGCGTTAAGGTCGTCGATGATTTGGCATCCGTCGTCGAACAGTTCGATGTGCTGATCGATTTCACCCGTCCCGATGCCTCCATGGAATACATTGATATCTGCCGTAAAGCCGGCAGAAAAATCGTGATCGGCACGACCGGATACAGCGACGTTCAAAAAGCCCGGATTGCCGAAGCAGCCAGGGAGGTATCGATAGTACTCGCGCCTAATATGAGCGTGGGAGTCAATCTCTCTCTGAAGTTGCTGGAAATGACGGCCAGGGTGATGGGTGATTATACCGATATTGAAGTCATTGAGGCGCATCACCGGCATAAGGTCGATGCACCGTCAGGCACAGCCTTGCGCATGGGCGAGGTGGTTGCTGGCGCGTTGGGCCGCGACTTGAAGGATTGCGCGATTTACGGCCGTGAAGGTAATACCGGCGAGCGGGATAGAAAAACCATCGGCTTTTCGACGATTCGTGCCGGCGATATAGTTGGTGAACATACGGTTATGTTTGCCGATGAAGGAGAGCGCGTGGAAATCACGCATAAAGCCACAAGCCGTATGACCTTTGCCAATGGCGCGGTTAGGGCGGCCGTCTGGTTAAAAGATAAACAAACCGGTCTTTATGACATGCAGGATGTCTTGGGTTTGAAAAATTGTTAATGACCAGAACGCGATAATCTCGTAAAATTGGTACAATTTTGTTTTTTTATAACGGGATGAGTCCTTTGGGGGTCATCCCGTTTTGCACATTTGAGGTGACGTGTTTGAGTAAACCTGCATTGTTAGTGTTGGAAGATGGGACGGTATTTAACGGTGTGTCTATAGGCATCGACGGCTGTTCCGTGGGAGAAGTCGTTTTTAATACCTCGATGACCGGCTATCAGGAAATCCTCAGTGATCCATCTTATGCCCGGCAAATTGTTACATTAACGTATCCGCATATTGGTAATGTCGGTACAACTTGCGAAGATGACGAGTCCACTGGCGTTTTTGCCAGCGGTCTGGTGATCAGGGATCTGCCGTTAGTGGCCAGTAACTGGCGATGCGAAAAAACCTTGCAACAATACTTGATCGATAATCATGTTGTAGCCATTGCCGATGTCGATACCCGTAAATTGACGCGACTGCTGCGCGATAAAGGCGCGCAACGCGGTTGTATCATGGCCGGGGAAGCGGTCGATGTAGATGCGGCTCAAGCGGCGATCGAGGGTTTTCCCGGTCTACAGGGCATGGATCTGGCCAAGGAAGTGACCGTCTCAGAACCATACGAGTGGACCGAAAATGTCTGGCAACTGGAGAAGGGTCATGCGGAGGCTGAAAACCTGACTCGGCACGTCGTTGCTTATGACTTTGGAGTTAAACGCAATATCCTGAGATTATTGGCTAATCGCGGTTGCCGCATTACGGTTGTGCCTGCGACCACGTCGGCGGAAGCCGTGCTGGCAATGAATCCTGACGGCATCTTTTTATCCAATGGCCCTGGCGATCCGGAGCCATGCACTTATGCGATTGAAGCGATTAAAACATTTTTAGCCAAGAAGATACCCGTTTTCGGCATTTGTCTGGGGCATCAGTTGCTGGCTTTGGCGAGCGGGGCTAAAACCGAAAAAATGAAATTCGGCCATCACGGCGGCAATCATCCAGTACAGGAAAAAGCGACCGGCCGAGTGATGATCAGTAGTCAGAATCACGGGTTCGCGGTGAATGAGGCTTCTCTCACTGCTAACCTGGTCGCAACTTATCATTCTTTATTTGACGGCAGCCTGCAAGGCATTGAACGGACTGATTGCCCGGCCATGAGCTTTCAGGGGCACCCTGAAGCAAGCCCCGGTCCTCATGATGTGCAATCGTTATTTGATGATTTCATCAAGATGATGGATCAGTTCAACAAATAATCAGCCAGTCAATTATCAGCAGAGCAAAGCAACGAAATGCCAAAAAGAACCGACATAAAATCGATTTTATTACTGGGCGCAGGCCCGATTGTTATTGGTCAAGCCTGCGAGTTTGACTATTCAGGCACGCAAGCCTGTAAAGCACTGCGGGAAGAAGGTTATCGCGTCATTCTGGTCAATTCGAATCCGGCCACTATCATGACGGATCCGGATATGGCCGATGCCATTTACATCGAACCCATCGACTGGCAAACTGTAGAGAAAATTATTGAAAAAGAGCGCCCCGATGCGATTCTGCCGACCATGGGCGGACAGACGGCGTTGAACTGCGCGCTGGCGCTGGATGCGCACGGTGTGCTGGAAAAATACGGCGTCGAGATGATAGGCGCATCTAAAGAAGCGATCAATAAAGCAGAAGATCGTGAGCTGTTCAACCAGGCCATGAGAAAAATCGGTTTCGAAGTGGCTCGCTCCAAGACCGCCCATTCAATGGAAGAAGCGATGGCGGCTCAGCAGGAAGTCGGTTATCCGACGATTATTCGGCCATCGTTTACCATGGGCGGCAGCGGTGGCGGCATCGCCTACAACAAGGAGGAGTTTGTTGAAATTTGCGAACGCGGCCTGGATTTGTCGCCAACCAATGAACTGCTCATCGAAGAATCGGTGCTGGGCTGGAAAGAATACGAAATGGAGGTCGTGCGCGATTCTAAAGACAACTGCATTATCATCTGTTCAATTGAGAACTTTGACCCGATGGGCGTACATACAGGCGACTCCATTACCGTGGCGCCGGCGCAGACTTTGACCGACAAGGAATATCAGATTCTGCGTAACGTCGCGGTAGCGGTATTGCGCGAAATCGGTGTCGATACGGGTGGCTCAAACGTACAGGTGGCGATTAATCCTGAAGACGGGCGCATGGTGGTCATCGAGATGAATCCTCGCGTATCGCGCTCGTCCGCGCTGGCTTCCAAGGCGACCGGTTTTCCAATAGCCAAAGTTGCAGCCAAACTGGCGGTCGGTTATACATTGGATGAGCTTCAAAATGAAATTACAGGCGGCGCGACACCAGCCTCATTTGAGCCGACGATCGATTATGTCGTCACAAAAGTGCCTCGTTTTACCTTTGAAAAATTTCCGCAAGCCGATGATCGCTTGACTACACAAATGAAATCGGTAGGCGAGGTCATGGCGATAGGCCGGACTTTTCAGGAGTCGCTACAAAAAGCCTTGCGCGGTCTGGAAATCGGCATCAGTGGTCTTGATGAATACGTCGATTTGAGCGCCGAGGACGCGAGCGAAAAAATTCAGCGCGAAATGCGCCACCCGGGGCCGGATCGTTTGTTGTATGTCGCTGACGCTTTCCGCAGCGGCATGACATTGCGGGAAGTGCATGAGGCATGCAAGATCGATCCATGGTTTTTAGCGCAAATCGAAGATCTGGTGCTGACTGAAAAATCGTTGTCGACTAAAACTTTGTCGACCTTGAAAGAAGGCGAGCTTTATAGGTTAAAACGTAAAGGCTTTTCCGATCAAAGGTTGGCCAAACTGCTCGATACGACCGAATCTGAGGTACGCAACGTCAGACACAAGCAGAATATCCGTCCTGTTTACAAGCGCATCGATTCCTGCGCGGCTGAGTTTTCCTCGGATACGGCTTACTTGTATTCAACCTATGAAGAAGAATGTGAGGCACGCGTTTCCGATAGGGAAAAGATTATTATTCTCGGAGGCGGGCCTAACCGTATCGGGCAAGGCATCGAGTTCGATTATTGCTGCGTGCATGCAGCCCTGGCGCTGCGTGAAGACGGTTACGAAACGATCATGGTCAATTGTAATCCCGAGACGGTTTCCACTGATTTTGATACCTCGGACCGGTTGTATTTTGAGTCCCTGACACTGGAAGATGTGCTTGAAATTGTTGAGCTGGAAAAGCCCATGGGCGTGATCGTTCAATATGGCGGCCAGACACCTTTGAAATTGGCGCGCGCTTTGGAAGCGGCCGGCGTTCCGATTATCGGCACATCGCCCGACTCGATTGATTTGGCCGAAGATCGTGAGCGGTTTCAGAAGCTATTGGAGCGGTTGGACTTAAAACAGCCGCCTAATGCGACAGCACGTTCTGTCGAGCAGGCGCTTAATGCCGCAAAGGAGTTGGGTTATCCTTTGGTTGTGAGGCCCTCCTATGTGCTGGGTGGCCGTGCCATGGAGATCGTCTTCAATGAAGAAGGCCTGCAGCGCTATATGAAAGAAGCCGTCACTGTATCCAATGATTCGCCGGTATTGCTTGATCGTTTTCTTGATGATGCGGTCGAAATGGATGTCGATGCCATTTATGACGGGGAGCGCGTATTGATCGGCGGCCTGATGGAGCATATCGAACAGGCCGGCATCCATTCGGGTGATTCGGCCTGCTCGTTACCGCCTTATGATCTGGCACCCGAGATTCAGGATAAATTACGTGAACAGGTAGCCAAAATGGCAGAGGCCTTGGGGGTCAGAGGTTTGATGAACACCCAGTTTGCGATTCAGGGGGATGAGATTTATGTGCTTGAAGTAAATCCCCGTGCCTCTCGGACAGCACCTTTTGTTTCCAAGGCTACCGGTTATCCGCTGGCCAAAATCGCGGCGCGTTGCATGGTCGGGCAATCGCTGGCGGAACAAGGTGTAACTGAAGAACGTATTCCGTCTTATTATTCGGTTAAAGAGGCCGTGTTCCCGTTTGTTAAATTTCCGGGCGTGGATCCATTGTTGGGGCCTGAAATGAAATCTACCGGGGAAGTGATGGGTGTGGGAAAGACGTTTGGCGAAGCGTTTGCAAAATCCCAGCGCGCCGCAGGCGTTGACTTGAATCATAGCGGTAAAGTGCTGATCAGCATACGCGACGCGGATAAAGCCAAGGCCCCTGATATTGCAAAAATGCTGGTGGAGAAAAAATATGAGATTGTTGCCACAGGCGGTACGGCAAGGTTTCTTAAAGAGGCCGGTATCCCCTGTGAGGTCGTTTTTAAAGTCAACGAAGGTCGACCTAATACCGTTGATATGATAAAAAATGACCAGATCCAATTGATTATTAATACGACGGAAGGTAAAAAGGCTATTTCGGACTCTTTTACCATGCGCAGGGAAGCCTTGCAGCACCGCGTAACTTATTATACGACTATGGCAGGCGCTAGAGCGGCTTGTTACGCGCTAGGCGAACTGGAAGCGGGGGATGTGAACTGCCTTCAAGATTTGCATAAAAGCTTGAGGTAGTTGGAAGGTCATCCGCTTGCACAGTTTATGGATTCCCGGATTAAGGGATGGATGAATACTATATTAGGAGTTTCAATAGAATGAATAAAGTACCTCTTACCGTGAAGGGTGCGGAAAAATTGCGTGAGGAATTGGACGAACTGAAATCAGTGGTTCGTCCGCGCATTATTGCGTCCATAGCCTCTGCGCGTGAACACGGTGATTTAAAGGAAAATGCCGAATATCATGCCGCGCGTGAGCAGCAAAGCTTTGCCGAAGGGCGTATCGCTGAGATTGAAGCTAAGCTATCCAACGCCCAGATCATTGATGTCACTAAACTGGATGCGAATGGGAAGGTGGTCTTTGGAGCGACAGTGGAGATAGAGGATATCGATTCGGAAAAGAAAGTGACCTACCAGATTGTTGGTGAAGATGAGGCTAATATCAAGGAAGGCCGCATTTCTATCGGATCGCCTATTGCGCGTGCATTAATCGGCAAGGAGGTTGGGGATGTCGTTACAGTCAAGGCCCCGGGCGGCGATATCGAGTATGAAATTATTTCAATCGAATATGTTTGATTGGGACACAAGGCAAAAGGTAGGAAGCTGTCATGCTTTTGTCCTTAGCCTTGTGCTTTTATTACTTATCAGGGTTTAGTCTGTAAATGACAGCAATCTGACCAATGGTTTGAATGAGTGCCGCTCCGGTATCAATGCAGATTTGTTCGCCAATTACTTTACGGTCTTCCCGTTCGGCACGTATTCTTACTTTAATGAGTTCGTGGCTGTCGAGTGCCAGTTCGATCTCTGCCAGGACGGCAGCTGTGAGCCCCGATTGGCCGATGATAATGACGGGTTTTAAGCTATGAGCCTGAGCCCGGAGTTTTTTCTTGTCTGCAGCGTTCACTCTTTATAATTTCCTAAATCAAAAAATCGAATTTTACACTAAAAAATAACTATGGGACGAAGTAAAAGCAGCGGTCGTTGGATGCAGGAACATTTCAATGATGAATATGTCAAAATGGCTCAAGTTAAGGGTTACCGATCGCGCGCCGTTTTTAAACTGAACGAGATTCAGGATAAAGATCACATTATCAAGCCAGGGATGAATATTATTGATTTAGGAGCGGCCCCAGGAGGATGGTCGCAGTTTGCACGAGAACTCATCGGCGGCAAGAATAAAATTGTCGCATTGGATATTTTGCCGATGGAACCGATTGAAGGCATCGATTTCATACAGGGAGACTTCCGCGAACAGGCTGTGCTGGATGAGTTATATGCTGTTCTTGACGGTGCGGAGGTTAATTTGGTGATGTCTGATATGGCGCCCAATATGAGCGGCAATAAGGCCGTGGATCAACCGCGATCCATCTATTTGGCAGAGTTGGCATTGGAAACGGCAAAAACAGTTTTAACAAAAGGCGGCACTTTTCTGGTTAAATTATTCCATGGGGAAGGTTTTGAGGAATTTTATAAAGAAGTACAGCAATCCTTTTCAAAGGTAGTCATTAGAAAACCAAAAGCCTCAAGACCGAGAAGCAATGAAGTCTATATTTTGGCTAAAGGGTTTAAATAACCGTTCACAGCCCTTATATTTAAATAAAAGGAGATTACTAGGCATGATGAAAATTATATTTTTTCATAATGGGTGAATTCCAGATAAATTGAGCCGTCAGGAAAAATATTCCTGATATAATTAGTCAGTTTTTTAAACCGAGAGCCGTTCGGGCCTGGGGTGTGTAAATTGAACGATATGATTAAAAATATAATTCTATGGGTCGTCATTGCCGTGGTATTGATGTCCATATTTAATAATTTTGGTCCGCAGGGCGATCGGGGCGATTCATCGTTATCGTATTCGCAATTCATAGAATCGGTGAAAGCGGGTCAAGTGCAACAAGTCATGATTGACGACAACGTTATTAAAGGCAAGATGCAGGGAGGTGAGCGATTTAAAACCTATGCTCCGCAAGATCCTCATTTAGTGGATGACTTGCTGGCTAATGGCGTCGAGATCAAGGCCATACCACCCGAGCAACCCTCGATGCTAATGCAGTTGCTGGTGTCTTTCGGCCCCATGTTGCTGCTTATTGCGGTCTGGGTGTTCTTCATGCGGCAAATGCAGGGAGGAGCGAGTGGCGGTCGCGGTGCGATGACTTTCGGAAAAAGCAAAGCCCGTATGCTTGAAGAAGACCAGATTAAAGTAACCTTTGCCGATGTAGCCGGCTGTGATGAAGCCAAGGAAGAGGTTGTGGAAATGGTGGATTTCCTTAGGGACCCTGCAAAATATCAGAAACTGGGCGGTAAAATTCCTCGCGGTGCACTCATGATCGGTCCGCCAGGAACAGGTAAGACGTTATTGGCCAGAGCTATTGCCGGCGAGGCCAGAGTGCCGTTTTTCACTATTTCCGGCTCGGATTTTGTGGAAATGTTCGTCGGCGTAGGGGCATCGCGTGTGCGGGATATGTTCGAACAAGCAAAAAAACATGCGCCTTGCATTATCTTTATTGATGAGATTGATGCGGTTGGCCGTCAACGCGGCGCTGGCCTGGGTGGTGGCAATGATGAACGCGAGCAAACGCTAAACCAGTTGCTGGTGGAGATGGATGGCTTTGAAGGCAATGAAGGGATTATTGTTATTGCCGCGACCAACCGTCCCGATGTACTGGATCAGGCTTTATTGCGCCCCGGTAGATTTGATCGCCAGATAACGGTTGGTCTTCCTGACGTGAGAGGGCGCGAACAGATTCTTAACGTGCATCTGAAGAAAGTGCCTACAGCTGATGATGTTGAAGTCAAATATATAGCCCAGGGTACGCCGGGTTTTTCCGGAGCCGATCTGGCGAATTTGGTCAACGAAGCAGCCTTGTTTGCTGCCAGATCAAATAAACGTGTCGTCAATATGGCGGATTTGGAAAAGGCCAAGGATAAATTGATCATGGGGGCCGAAAGACGCTCCATGGTAATGGGTGAGAAGGAAAAGAAGATGACGGCCTATCACGAGGCAGGTCACGCTATTGTCGGCAGACTTGTTCCCGAACATGATCCAGTCTACAAAGTCAGTATCATGCCTAGAGGTCGTGCGCTGGGTATTACCATGTTCCTGCCGGAAAGAGATCAATACAGTGCCAGCAAACAAAAACTGGATAGCATGATTTCCAGTTTATACGGCGGCCGTATTGCGGAAGAGATGATCTTTGGCTGGGAGCATGTTAGTACTGGTGCTTCCAATGATATCGAGCGAGCTACCGAGTTAGCCCGAAATATGGTGACTAAATGGGGATTATCTCAACGTTTAGGGCCGTTGGCATACAGCGAAGAAGAAGGCGAGGTTTTTTTGGGACGCTCGGTAACGCAGCATAAGACCGTTGCGGAAGAGACTTCTCATACGATCGATGAAGAAATTCGTTCTTTTATTGACCGGAACTATGAGCGTGCGGAAAAGATTCTCAAAGAGAATGTTGATATTCTGCATGCCATGGCGGAAGCGTTAATGAAGTACGAGACCATTGATAAGTATCAAATCGATGATTTAATGGCGCGTAGGCCGGTCAGGGAGCCTCAAGGATGGGATGATACGCCTCCTCATGCTGACGTTAAAGTTGATGAAACCAAGGGAATGGATGATAAAAAGACAGGAAAGTCGATTGGCGGTGCCGCCGAGCAGACCTGACAGTCGCGGGATGAAAACAAAAGGAGAGACATGTCTCTCCTTTTTTTATGCAAAAAATTTATTGGCCCCGATAAAGTGAACTGAATCAGGGATTGAAGTATATTTTTATCGCATAATAGTTTATGGAAGCATTAATGTTTCTACATTTTTCAGGTAGAGGTTTGTAGGATTATGACAAAAAAGTATTTTGGAACCGATGGTATTAGAGGCAAGGTAGGAGAGGCACCTATTACGGCGGATTTTTTGCTTAAATTAGGATGGGCGACAGGACGTGTATTTGCCAAGGAAGGGCACGGTTTTGTATTAGTGGGTAAAGATACGCGTATTTCAGGTTATATGTTTGAATCCGCATTAGAGGCGGGTTTGACCGCGGCAGGCGTGGATACCCGTCTGCTAGGACCTATGCCTACCCCGGGCATCGCTTATTTAACCCGCACTTTAAGAGCGAGCGCGGGCATTGTCATCAGCGCCTCGCATAACCCTTATTACGATAACGGCGTCAAGTTCTTTTCAGTGCAGGGTACAAAACTGCCTGATGAGATAGAGAAAAAAATTGAACATTATATCGATTCGCCCATTACAACGGTAGAGTCTTCAGAATTAGGCAAGGCAAAACGGTTGGTCGATGCGGCCGGTCGCTATATAGAATTTTGCAAGGCAAGTGTTCCCACTCGACTGGATTTTAGTGGTATGAGGATTGTCATCGATTGTGCTCACGGAGCAACTTATCACATTGCTCCACATGTGTTTAGTGAGGTGGGCGCGGAAGTTGTCACGATAGGAGCGGAACCGGACGGGATCAATATTAACGATGAGTGCGGGTCAACCCGGCCGGATAAATTAGCAGCAACGGTTTTGGAATACCGTGCGGACTTAGGAATTGCTTTTGATGGCGATGGCGACCGAGTGGTGATGGTGGATCATAAAGGTGAAATCGTCGATGGTGATGAACTTATCTATATTATCGCTAAATCCAGGTTGCAATCAGGTCAGTTAACCGGTCCTGTAGTCGGTACATTAATGACTAATCTGGGTATGGAGCACGCCTTGAAAAAACTGGGCATAGGCCTGATGAGAGCTAAAGTGGGCGATCGTTATGTTATGGAGATGCTGATTGCGAATAGTGGTATTTTAGGCGGAGAAAGTTCCGGACATATTATCTGTCTGGATAAAACCACAACAGGGGATGGCATTATCTCAGCATTGCAAGTCATGGCGGAAATGCAAAGCAGTGGCAGAAATTTGCATGAATTAAAGTCCGGGATGCAGAAATATCCGCAGGTTCTGGTGAATGTCAAAACCAGTAAAAAAGTAAATCCGGATAAGGATGAGGCCATACAAAAAGCGGTGAAAGCCATCGAAAAACAACTGGGCGATAATGGTCGTGTATTGCTGAGGGCTTCAGGTACGGAACCCTTGATTCGTGTAATGGTGGAAGGGCAAAGTGAAGTGCAGGTAAAGGATTACGCACATCATTTGGCTGATGACGTTAAGAAATCGATAGGGGCTTGAACTATAGGCTGTTAGCATATATCATACGTCGTTTATTTCTGCTTGAGAGTGGAAATGCTCCAGGCTCTGGTTGTGGAAACTTTAAGTAGCACCGGATGAGCAGACCCAATCCAATTAGTTCAACAGTCATAACTGTTAAAAGAATATAAGGTCACTGCTGACAAGACACAGTTATTTGTGCGTCGGGCAGTGTTAAGTCGGATAGGACGAGAGGCTTACTTGTCGTAGGGGCATTGATAGCAGTTTAACAGGTGGGGTTTCGCTGGGCGCGGAAGCCTTTTACAGATTTATCATTCGACTTAGAGTAGTTTAGACTTTTTATGTATCAGGTAATCATTGTTGTTCATGTACTGTTGGGGTTGGGCGTTATTGGATTAGTGTTAATGCAGCAAGGAAAAGGAGCGGATGCGGGAGCGGCTTTTGGCTCCGGTTCCTCAGGCTCGGTTTTTGGCGCTCAGGGGGCTGCCTCATTTCTTTCTCGGGCAACAGCAATTTTGGCAACTTTGTTTTTCACCACTAGCTTGGGGTTGGCTGTATTAAGTGGTCAGCAGGGCAAAACGTTTGATCTGATGAGTGCTCCTGAAGTCGAGGAAGATACATCAGGTATTCCTGATGTAAATGGATCGATAGATATGAACAGTGTTCCTTCCGCACCTAAATCAGAAGCAGAAGAAATACCCGTGGCGCCAGCAGTCACTCCTGCTGAAAAGCCAATCGATCAAACTAAAGAATAAAGTGGAAAAATAACTAAAAACAGTGTTTAATAGCGCACTCTGATCATTCTCAGCCGATGTGGTGAAATTGGTAGACACGCCATCTTGAGGGGGTGGTGACGCAAGTCGTGCCGGTTCAAGTCCGGCCATCGGCACCAATCGAGGGTTTTATGAGACCCAATAAAGTACACAAACCCGCAAGCCATAAGGCTTAGCGGGTTTTTTATTGTCCAACGAAATACAAGGGGATTCGTTGACATACCGTCATTTCTGACGGTATAAATGACGGTACATCATATACCGTCAAAAAATATACCGTCATGCCGCTATCAGATACCGCCATAAAAAACGCCAAACCCGCCGAGAAGCCTTATAAAATGCCAGATGGACAAGGCATGTATTTATATGTTCACTCCAATGGAGGAAAATATTTTCGTCTTGATTATCGTTTTGAAGGAAAGCGTAAAACGTTGGCCTTGGGTGTTTATCCTGATATCACTTTAAAGCAGGCCAGGGAAAAACGATATAGGGCCAAAAAACAAATATCAGACGGCATAGACCCCGGCCAAATTAGAAAACAGAATAAAACCAAGAAGGCCGCCGCCATTGATCGGCAAAATAGGCTGGATGCAGGATTGCCGGTTCTCAACAGTTTTGAGCATGTGGCGCGCGCCTGGTTAACGTCCACTACGCACACGGTAAGAGAACTCACACAGCAGAAAAAGACCAGGCATTTTGAGCGGCATGTATTCCCGGCCATTGGAGCTATGGATATAACCGAAATCAAATCACCGGATATTTACGGCGTAATAAAGCCGCTCATTGCTAAAAGCCAGCTTGAAACAGCGCATCGAGTCCATAGTGAAATCAGCTCTGTTTATAGCTATGCCATCGCTCACGGCTTTACAAATTATGACCCGGCTCAGGCAGTAGCGGCACAGATACCGGCGCAAAAAGTAAAGCACCGGGCCGCGTTGACTGACCCAAAAGACATAGGCCAATTGCTCAGGGATATATACAGCTATCAGGGAACCTTTGTGGTCCAGTGCGCGTTTAGGTTGTCGCCTTTGCTGTTCCAGAGGCCAGGCGAAATTAGGCAAATGGAATGGAAGGATATTGATTTAGCCGCCAGAGAATGGCGCTACTTTGTCACCAAAACGGAAGTTCTTCACATTGTCCCGCTATCCAAGCAGGCCATTTCCATACTTGAAGAAATCAAGCCGCTGACCGGATCGGGCCGCTATGTATTCCCATCGAGCCGGGGCGATGGTCGGCCAATGTCCGATAATACGATCAGAACGGCGCTTAAAACACTGGGTTATGACAGCGATGTGATGACCGCTCACGGATTCAGAACAACAGCTTCAACCTTATTGAATGAGCAAGGATGGTCTCCAGATGCTATTGAGCGGCAGCTCTGCCACATGCCAAGAGATGCGGTAAGAGCGGCCTATAACCGGGCGCAATATCTGGAAGAACGCCGAAAGATGATGCAAGCCTGGTCTGATTATATGGACAGCCTGAAGGCTGGCGCTGATGTTATTCCGATTGGAAAGTTTGCTAGGGGGAGCAATGGACACTGAAGATATTTTTGCTGAAGGGAGATCGCCGCATTTTGAGGAATTTGCTGATCGTATTGGGAACATAACAGCAACAGATATAGAACAAGAAGAGTTCTACATGAGATTAATGCAGCGGTTTTGTATAAATGTGTATGAGAATAAACCGATTGAGCCATGGATTTTGAGAGCTTTTGCGGATGCATTTGCAAAAATTCTTATGGGTGGTGATTGGGAGGATGAAATTTATTTACCTTGGAAATCAATGTCTACCATATGGAGTAGAGCTGAGGAGAGAAATCTAAAAATATATTGTGAAATCGAAAATACAATTAATGATGCTTTAAAAGAGAGCCAGGTGCAGAAGCCACAAATAACAAAATTAATAGCAGATGCTGCTGATAAGCATAACTGCTCTTATGAAATTGCCCGTGATGCATACTATAAATTAAAGAAAAGTCTTTCTTAAAATTACATCAAAAAACAAGAAATACAAACACAAGGAACAACATAACAATATCGCCATGTTCAACAAGCACTAAAGGAGTGCAAAACATGGCCACAATAACCAGTCAATTACCAGAAGCCGGTTTTTTAAGAATCTGGCACATCGTAGGCAACCCCAAAGCTAACCCGCCAATACCGGCGCTTATCCCCATAGGCCGGACCACGTTTTTAAACGGCGTTAAGGATGGAATTTATCCAGCTCCAGTAAGACTAGGAGGCCCAAAGGCAAGGACTGTAGCTTGGAGAGTCGAAGATATACGCGCTTTGATTAAAAGCATGGGTGGTGATGCATGATCGCCTTGACGAACCCAAAAAGCGGCGGTATGATTTTTATGCTTTCGCAAAAAAACGAAAGCCGGGATTGGCGTCCCGATACGAGCGGCGCAGCCGCAACAATTGCGGTTTTTTTATGCGCGAAACTTCTCAGTTCTTCATTGTTATGTCGGGCTGGGCGGAGCAGTCGCAAGACTGGCCGGTGCTCGTACCGGTACGCCAACTTCGTTCAGTCCGGCACCCATGATTGGCGTCTAGGTGTCGGGTTTATAACCTTACGAGACATAATCATGAAAAATCAATCTTTCCTTCGCAATCAGGCTAAATCCAGCCAATCAAAATACATTTCCCTATTCAACCTGATTAAACGAACCCCAGAAGGACGGCGGGTTATTTGTCGTAATCTGACCTTTAGCCAGGCATCCGCCCTGGTTGCTGAAATCCCCAATGTTGTTGTGAAGTTTTCCAGAATGGAGGCTGCACAATGAGCCAGAACAGAGCCCTTCAAATTGACATAATCCGAGATCGTTACGCTAAGGCGCTTGCCAATGTTAAAAACTTTCCGGGCCTCGATGCCGAACTGTATTCGGAGCAGCTCAGGGAGATGGCCGACCAGTTAATCAAGGCCGCCGATGACCTGGACGCTCTAAATTCAGAAACATCAAACACTCAAACCGAGCAGACCAATCAGCCAAGCATAGATTTTAGCCATAGGGCAAACGTCTGCCAAGGCGGCGAGTTTTTCAGCCTGAACGATACGATAAATCCGGCTTTGGAACGTGCCGAGGCAATTGCTGATTTGATCGAAGTCGCTTGTGAGGTAGTGGATATAACAAGCTTTGCCCCCAATACCCTTTGGCGAGCTGCTCAGGCCATTCGTCTTGAGATCAAAGACGCTCAGGCGCTACTGGATGCTTATTCCGCTGAGAAAAAAGTAGGGGCGCAATCATGAGCGAATCAAATATTGCGAAGGATCAAATAGAAAAAATCCGAGACTGCAATCACGTCATTGCAACCCTTTCCGAGTTAATGATTGAGTATCAATATGATTCTCAAGGTGGCCAAAAAATACCCGAGAGGCTTAAAGGGGTATATATGACAAGCGGTTTTCTGGAAGCCATTAAAATAGCCGCTAAGGCATCAGAAGAGGCGCTTGAGTGTTTGGAAAAGGAATGTGACCGTTGGAGGGGAGAATGACTCTTAAGCCAATTTCCAGTTTCTTAGTCTCCCTGGACACCATCGCGCGTGAAGCTTGCACCGCCGCGGGTGTTGAGTTTAAATCCGTGCCTGCCGATGGCCTGTTTCATGCCGCCGACCTGGTAGACGATCATCGAGGCCGGGGCGATGGCCGAATTAAGATTTTCCCAGATCGCCAGGGCGGCATCGTTTGGAATCACAAAACCGGCGAACAGAAAGCCTTTTTTGTTGACCGCAAAGGCGGCGTGCCGCTTAGCACCGAAGATCGGCAGCGGATCAAAGCCGAGCAGGAGCGCCGAAAGCAAGAACAAAAAGCCAGGCAAGACAAAACGGCCAAACGGGCTGGCGGCATTTATCAGCCTGCCAAAGTTGCGCCGTTAGATCATCCCTACCTTCTGAAAAAACAGCTTAAATCAGGGTATGGCGCTCGCCATACGGATTGGTGCAGAACCTATCAAGACAGTACGGGAAAGCATCAAAAATTAACCATCGAGAATACGCTGTTGATTCCCATGTACAACGAGCATGGGAAGCTTCGCAACCTTCAAGGCATATTTCCCAAAGAACCGCCCGAACTCGGACGAGGCAAAGACTTTCTACCAGGCGGGGAGCTGTCCGGCCTGTTCTGGTGGGTAGGTGAAAAGAGCGATCCAGTCTGTATTGCTGAAGGCTTTGCCACGGCGGCTACTGTTCACGAAGAAACCGGCTATCGGGTGTATATCGCTTTTACGGCCAATAATCTGTTAGCCGTTGGGCGCATTGTCCGTAAGCACTTACCCGACGCGACAATCATATTATGTGCTGATAACGACCTGAACACCCAGGGCAACCCAGGATTGACCAAAGCCAACGAAGCCGCCGCCGCTATCGGCGGCTTTGTCGCGTTTCCGCCTATCGCTGGCGACTTTAACGACTATTACATTCAGATGCAGGAAGCGCAATGACCAAAAAAACGGATAAGCCAGTTTTAGAGATCGTCAAAAACGCTTCCAAACCGAAACCCACAAAAACCGGAGGCGGCAGCGGTTCCGGCAAAGATGCTACCCAACGCTTTGGAGAATATGCAATTATTTCTGGTGCCTTTCATCAGATTAAATCCGTTCGAACTGGGCAGGATGGGCAAGGATTTGTTGAGATTCCGCTTTGTGATTTTGTGTGCCAGATAACTGAAGAAGTGACACAGGATGATGGCTTGCAGGATCAATCCTTCTTAAGGATCGAGGGTAAGCGCAACGATGGCTTGACGCTTCCGGCTGTTGATGTTCCGGCCAATAAGTTTTATTCAACCCAGGCCAATTGGGTGAATGAGCATTACGGCACTTTGGCCTTTGTCTATCCTGGCGCATCAAAGCGGGATAATTTACGCGCCGCCATTCATCTCTATTCAAAACTGAAGGGCGATGTTCCAAGGCGGCATGTATTCCGTTATACCGGCTGGAAACGGATCGGTGAACAATGGCACTATTTAACCGGAACCGGTGCCATTACCGCCAACGGCTTGCATGAGAACGTACAGGTTGATTTGGGAACCGGACACATGGGCCGCTATGCCTTGCCAGCACCAAGCGAGCAAATCAGAGCAGATTCAATTATGGATTTGCTGGCAATTTGCCCAGGCAAGCCACACATAGGCGCGGCATTGCTGGCCGCCGTTGCGCGTGCGCCCTTGGGCGAATGTCACCCGACGGATTATGCCTTATTTATTCATGGTATTACCGGTGCCAAGAAATCCGCCGTAACGGCTATACCACTGGCATTTTTGGAGATTTCAACGCCCGCCGTTTTCCGGCTAATTTCAGTGATACGGATAACGATCTGGAAGCGAAAGCGTTTCAAGTTAAGGATGGGGTTTTCGTTATTGATGACTTTAAACCTTCTGTCAATCAGTCGGAAGCGGCCAAGATGTATGCCAAAGCGGAACGCTTGATTAGGAACACGGGCAACCAGGCCGGGAGAGGTCGGCGCGGTTCGGATATGCAGGCCAAGGCCGCGCCGTATAACAGATCAATGACGATCATAACCGGCGAGGACTTACCAAAGGGACAAAGCTTGTTAGGTAGGCTGTTGATCCTGGAGCTTACCCGCGCCGATGTAGATACTAACACATTGACTAAGTTACAGGAAGTAGCCGAAGCGGGGCAGCTTGCCGGGATCATGGCCGCTTATCTGCAATGGCTAGCGCCGCGCCTGGACGATCTTAAAAAGCAATTCCCGCAAACAGTAGCTTCTTTTCGCAATGCCGCCATTCGTGATGGCTTCGCAGCTTCCCATCCCCGCGCCCCAGAGATTTACGCCAATTTGGTAGCGGGTGCTGAACTGTTCTTAGACTTCCTGACCGATACAGGCGCACTCAGCAGCGAGCAGAGCAATGCTACCTTGTCAGATATTGAACAGCATTTACAAGGCGCTCTCACTGAGCAAGGCGCTTATCAGAATGAGCAAGACGAGGTAGAGCGATTCCTTGATCTGTTACGCGCTTCATTTTCCAGCGGTAACGCCCATATTGCTTGCAGGCTAAACCAGGGGCCGCCGCCGTCCCGTCCTCATGCTTGGGGCTGGCGGTCTGATGTGGTTGATATGGCCGGAGACAAAATCTATAAACCCACAGGAGACTGTATCGGCTGGTATTGCGACAAGAAGCGGGAAGTCTGGCTTGAACAGAACGCCGCCTTTGCTGTTGCTCAACAATTAGCCAAGATGCAAGGAGATGCTTTCTTGTTATCACCGGCCAGTCTTTGGCGGCGCATGAATGAAAAGGGATTGATTTTATCGACTGAGGCCAGGGAAAACGGAACGCCGAGATTGGCGGTCAAGCGGATCATTGGCGGCAGAAGTAAGCGCGTTATGATCCTTTCCGCCGATTTGATTGAGTCAGGGTAATCAAAAAATATATAGGGGTTATATATATTTTTTGGGGAATTGGGGGAAATATATCTCTATCCCTTATATATCAAGGCTTACACGCTCCCCCAATTGAAAAAAAATAGGGGGAGATTCCCCCAAAATTGGGGGAGCGAATAATAACCAGGCAAACACCCAAACCGAAGAAGTTTTTAATAACTGACCAGGTTAAATGCTATAGGCGGGGGAGATTTTCAAACGATTGGGGGAAGTTTCCCCATTTTTTTAAATGATTGGGGGAGCGTCAAAGCCGCGCCACATATGGCCTAGAAGGCAATCTCCCCCAATTCCCCCACTTCTGGAGGGTAGGGGGTATATATATTTTTTTAAACCATTAAAAATCATTATGAAAACAATTTTTACACCGATAAAAGCACCACCACCAAAGAAGATTAATTGGAATTATGACGCTTACTTTGTTGAGCAGCTCAAGCGCATCAATGCGACTCGAGAAAAGAAAACACCCAGGGGCGGGGTAAATCTTTGAAGCATTTATATCGCTTTGCGTCGCCCCCGTCTTATATTCGCGGAAAGTGAATTAAATAGAAAAAACCCATGATGATAAGTAATAACAATTTTTGTTAAGGAAATATTTATGAAGATTAAATTTGCAGGTGATTTAGAACAATTCCAGGAAACAGAATTACACGTAAGCAATTTGCGGCAATTACTGGCCGGACTAAAGCACTTTTATGGCCAGGCATTGGGGGACAAGCTTCTCAGTGATAAGTATTGTTATGTGTTGATTGATAGAGAAAAGCCGGAGAACTCTATAGCCATATCTCCAGAGCTGGCCACTATGAATTTTGACCAATATGAAGAGCTGTGGATTGTCCCTGAAGTCAGCGGAAACGGCCCGGCTATTGTGGCCGCGGTTGCTGGGGTGACCTTCGCATCTAGTACGGCTGGAGTGATTATAGGGGCGGCTATCAGTATAGCCATGTCATTCGCTCTAAATATGGTTATCAACCTACTGTCACCAACGCCGGAGTTTGACAAGGATCCAGCAATGGCACAGAAACTTGACTCTTCTTTGTTCAATGGAGCTCCCAATATCAGGGAGCAGGGCGGATCGGTGCCACTGGCCTTTGGCAAGCCCCATTGTGGTGGCGTATTAATTTCGTCCGGTCTTTCGACTGAAGAGAAAACCGTATAAGTGCTTTGTGGCTGTAACAGACCACCCCCGCCCGCTACCGGCGTTAAAAGCGTTTATGGGCGCGGGTTGATTAATTAACAATAAGGAATATCGAGAATGAAAAATCAAAACATACAAGATAAACAGTATCAAGCGGCGCATGTTGCAGCCCTTAATGCAATTATTAAGCAGCTCGGTAAAAACGCAGACAGAGAGCAAGCGCTTGATGTGGTCTTGGTGATGGCTCATAACCTATTAACACATGAGCAGCAGCTTGATGTGAAACTATCTACGCATAATGGAGCTGTTTTTTATGATCGGCTAAAACTGTTAATCGAGACCACACAGAAGAACATCCATTCTAAAAGCTATGCAGGGAGGTTGATGTGAAGCGCCGTTTTTTAGTCTGGCTGTTTTTTCGCGTCACACGGGCCTTAAAGACCAGGGTTATTGAAAAGAATCTAAAGGAACTTGGCCTGAGTAATTCTGACGCAAAATTTGTCATAAAATACTACCGAGAAGCTGTAAAAAATATAATATAACACTTTGATTGTATTGATAAATATGTTAATATTGAGCTATCCTTTTTAATGACGAGATGTCTATTAAATTTGGCTAGCTTAATAGCGCGAATTTCATTTCGACGAGATGTCTGAGATGTTTATTCGATAACAACTTTTTTAATTTATCGAATAAAAGGAACAAATATGTTCAAGAAACAATTATTGAATTCAAGAGTGTTAATGCCGCTCTTTGCAATTTTCGCTGTATTTATTTTGTCCAGCCTTGGTATTGTCGAGGCTCAAGACATGACAACAACAGGAATGCTATTAGCTGGCGTTGGTAATATCGACGTGGCACACATTAACGACTTGCTAGTAAAGCAAGGAGACGCTTTTGAAAAGCGTATGAAACAGATTGACCGCCTTGATAAGGAAGTTGCCGAGCTATCCATAAAGGCCAACCGAAAAAGAATTTTTGGTGGATCGGGCAGTTATGACCACGAGGAATCCAAGAGCGACCTTGCTACTCTTATCCGCTCGCGTGGTGAAGTTAAAGGCATGTTTTCCGGTTCTGGGCCTGATGGCGGCTGGACAGTTGCGCCGGTTCTGGCTGATGGTATCGGTAGCATTGTCCGCGATGCGTCGGCGCTGCGTGAATTGGTAACATTCATTCCCATTGAAAGCGGCGACACCTACGAGGAAGTAATCAGCGTAACCCCGGTAGGCGCAAAGTGGGTAGGTGAAACGGAAGCCAGGCCGAAAACAGCCACGCCTAAGCTGGTCAAAGTAGTAACAAATCTCCATGAAGAGTACGCGGAGCCCGTTATTAGCCAAAGGCTGGCCGACGATAGCGGAACGGCTATGGTTGACTTCCTGGTCAATGAGTCGTCAATCAGTTTTTCAGAAGCTGAGGAGCTGGCGTTATTTTATGGTGACGGGATTAATAAGCCTAGCGGCTTGGATACCATACCAACAGAGGCGACCGCTGATGCTACTCGGGCTTTTGGAACTATCCAGCACATCCCTACCGGCGCTTCAGGAAATTTCGGAACATCTCCTTTCGACGCGGTTAAAACAGTTTTTTACACGCTGCGGGCCGGTTACCGAAAAAACGCAAAATGGGTATGCAATTCCGCCACGGCATTAGAACTTAGTAAGTTGAAGGATGGGCAAGGCAACTATCTATGGGATGATGGCAATGTCAAAGACGGAACGCCAGCCACTCTATTAGGAAAGCCTGTTGTTATTTGCGAGACTGCACCGGGCATTGAGGCAGACGCCAAGGCTTTATGGTTTGGTGATTGGGATCAGGCCATGCGAGGCATTGAACGCCCAGGCAATAAAGTATTGCTGGACCCATACAGCGATAAGCCTAACGTGGTCGTTTATGTTTATTGTCGCGTAGGCTTCCAGATGCGGAACTCAAACGCTGTTAAATGCTTGAAGTTCTCAGCAAGCTAATAAAAATTAGCGGTAAGCGCCAAGTCATCGAGTGGCGTATTAAATAACCGTGACAGCCGCTGCATGACATACTTTTATCAAGATGTTATTTTCATGGTCATGGTGAGCGGTAAAAACAGCCGTTGGATTCAATAGAGTCCGGCGGCTTTTTTTTGTCAAAGACAAGGGCAGCATTAAACAAATGACGGTATAAATGACGGTATATTTTCTACGGTTACATGGTAAAGCCTTTATTATCAAGCCTTTTCAATACCGGCCATCGGCACCAAGATGTAATTCAAAGCGATACAAGAACTGAAAACCCGCAAGCTGTACGGCTTAGTGGGTTTTTTTATTGCCTAGAAATGCAATAAATACAACCATATGCGAAAAATTATATGGTTGCTTGTTTACTGTAACTTAAAATTCGTAACTTGATGTTGCACGAAGCGGTATTTTTATCTCGTTCGCTGCATCGATTATGATATTTTATTAAGCCATTCTGCTTCAACTCGCCGCATAAACTGATCGTCTATGGATAAGCTTGCCTTTATGGGCGCAAACTTATTTGTCTGGAAAAGGGCTAAGGATTTGGTCGTCAATAATCCCTATTTAAACATTAAGAAGCGCCTTGCTGCGCTCAGCACATCCTATACAAGATTCCTAATTTCAGGAAGTAATTTTTAGCCAAGTCCTAAATAACATTGCCGTCTTTAATAAAGCAGAGGAGTGCTCGGCGTTTCGCCTGAAGCGGTACTGCTGGAGAGCGAGTGCAATCTTGCAATTGTGCCGCATCAATCAATAAGAAAAAAATCGTTTATGCTTTGAAAATATAGGATGCCTGTTAAAAGCAAATGTTTCAGCATGTCATCATGCGCATGGTTCGCGCATTCATACATTAAGGGATCTTGAGTGGCGGCAATAATCGCCAGCAAACTGTTTGTTGTTTCTGCATTTACGCTGGCGCTCCTTTCGTGATCATAATAAAATCCGAAAACCCTGATTAAATGTATGCCTTAACGAGCAAAAATAAATTTAGAACGGTGTAAATAAATTATCTGGCTTCCAAGGTTTATGGATGATAAATGTTCAGATAATCCTGATTTTTTAAATCAAGTTAAAACTCATATGAAAACGAAAATTCTGATTCTCGCTATTGCAATGCTGGTAACAATAAATTCTGCACAGGCAGAAGAACAGCAGCCTTCAGGGGTTTATCTGATCGATATTATTTTATATCGGCCATTGGGTTTCGTCGCTACATTGACAGGTTCTGCCGTTTTCGTGGCAATCAGTCCTCTGACGGCCTTTGCGGCGATTTCTCCGCCGCATGATGCTTTTGAAAAAACAGCCGATCTGTTAATCGTGAAACCGGGTAAATATACTTTCGATCGACCTTTAGGCGTTTATTATCCTGATGAGGATGGAGAATACCGCAGGCATTAAAAAAGAGTATTTATTGCACGTCCTTTAATCAATGTATTACAGTAATGCACAGTTTATAGCTGATGGAGCAAACATGATTTTTTCGTGCTCTTCAGGTATTTCACTTGTTCCCACCTGTAACTGAATAACGATCGCTCACTTCCTTTTACACTGTTTTCATGAAAACAGTAGCGCAAGCCCCTCCCTCTCTGGTTTCATCTCTAGCTGGAGCGAAATATGTCTGCCCGCGAATTTATCTAGTGGCTTTCATTATGTGATTTCCATCCAGGAAAATAAATTGAAAATTTTTTATTGAGAAACCTTCTATAACAGAATAATTAAATTAGACTTAATGTATTGAGATGAATATGATAAGCGCTAAAGTTTGACTTTAAGAATTAGAATAAAAATGGAGATAACAATGGCAAGTATTCTTGCAGTTGACGATTCGGCATCAATGAGAAAAATGGTTTCGCTTACCTTGAAAAGTGCCGGATATGATGTTGAGGAAGCAGTGGATGGCGTTGATGCTTTTGCTAAAGCTCAGTCCAGACAATTCGATTGCATTGTTACCGATGTTAATATGCCAAATAAAGACGGGATTACCTTAATTAAGGATTTGCGCTTGCTTTCAAATTACAAGTTTATCCCAATGCTGATGTTGACGACTGAATCAGGCGCGGAAAAGAAACAGGAAGGTAAGGCGGCAGGGGCTACGGGATGGATCGTCAAGCCTTTTAATCCGGATCAACTAATAAAAATATTAAAAAAAGTTTTGGGTTAGCCGCTAACCTTAATTTGAGTGAGTTCAAGGAATACAGGTAAGCCTATGTCTATTGATATGGCACAGTTTCATCAGGTCTTTTTCGAAGAATGCTTTGAAGGCCTGGAAGCAATGGAATCAGGGTTATTAAATCTTGATACGGGAGATATTGATTCGGAAGCCATCAATGTGATCTTCAGGGGGGCTCATTCCATCAAAGGCGGCAGCGGAACCTTTGGCTTTTCCAATGTGGCCGATTTTACGCACATCATGGAGACCCTGCTTGACGAAATGCGGGATGGGCGCCGGCAAGTAACCCAGGCGGCAATTGATGTATTGTTGGGGTCGGTAGATTGTCTGAGGGAAATGATCACCGCAATTCAACAGGAACAGGATGTTGATGAGACGCGGGTTGCTGAACAGAAGTCTGCCTTGGAAGTTGAGCTTTATGGTAGCGAGGCATCTGTGGAGCCATCTCCAGTGAACCATTCAATAGCAATGGAAACACCTGTTGCCATGTCAGAGCCAGCGCCCGCTCAACAGCATGAACACCAAGGTTATGAAATTGCTTTTACCCCTTATCTAACCTTACTTCAAACCGGCAATGATCCGGTAAGAATGTTTCGGGAACTGGCAGAGCTAGGGGAACTGACCGCTTCGGTTAATGTTCAGGATATTCCTGACTTTTATGAGTTAAATCCTGAGGCATGTTATTTGGCCTGGGATTTAAAAGTCGCCGGGGACATTGCCGAGGACGAGGTTAATGAAATATTTGATTGGGTTAAAGGTGATTGTGAGCTGGAAATCCAGTCGCTTGCTGCTAAACCGGTAAAAGATCCGGTAGCGCATATACCGGCAATCGATGCGGAAACCCTGTCGAATACGCCCGAAAGCGGCATCTCAGAGCCGGCAGCGATCAGTCCTCCGCCTGTGACAGAAGACGCTGTCAACAAGATGGCTCCTCAAAAGGCCGAGCCTGAGCCTGCAAAAACTGTCACAAAATCATCAAGTACCATTCGAGTCGACACCGCAAAAATCGATACCCTCATCAATATGGTAGGTGAACTGGTGATCACGCAATCCATGTTGAGCCTGGTAGGCGAGCATTTTGCCATGAACAAGGAAAGTCAGCTTAAAAGTGGACTTGCCCAGCTGGAACGGCATACCCGTGAATTACAGCAAAGTGTGATGAATATCCGGATGCTGCCCATCAGCTTCGTTTTTAGTCGTTTTCCCCGTCTGGTCCATGACATCAGTTCCAAATTGGGTAAAAAAATCGAATTGAAACTGGTCGGGGAAAATACGGAAGTCGATAAAGCGGTTGTCGAATTGATCAACGATCCCCTGGTGCATTTGATCAGGAACAGTCTGGATCATGGTATAGAAATGCCGGCGGATCGCATTGCGGCCGGTAAACCGGAAACAGGGACTATTGAGTTGCGGGCTTATCACCGGGGCGGTCATATTGTGATAGAAATTATCGATGATGGCCGCGGCTTGAATAAGGACAAAATAAAAGCAAAAGCGATAGAAAAGGGCCTGATCGATAAACATAGCACGTTGACCGATAAGCAGGTCTTTGAATTGATTTTTCTGCCTGGTTTTTCTACCGCTGAACAGTTGACCGATATATCCGGGCGTGGCGTCGGCATGGATGTCGTCAGAAAAAATATTCAGGAGTTGGGCGGCAACATTGAAATTACTTCCGAACTGGACAAAGGCACAACGATTTCTATCCATCTGCCACTGACATTGGCAATTCTTGATGGGCAATCCGTGGCGGTTGGCGATGAAATCTACATTGTACCGCTAGTTTCCATTATCGAATCAATCAACATAACGGAAAAAATGCTTAACCGGGTCGCCGGTAAAGGCGAGACCTTTCGTTTACGTAATGAATATATCCCCATTATCAGAATGCACGAAATTTTTAACGTTCAGACTGCAAAAGCATCGCAATTGGCAGAAGGGATTATTGTCGTCGTTGAGGGTCAGGGTATGAGATGCGGCTTATTTGTTGATGATTTGCTGGGACAGCAGCAGGTCGTTATCAAGTCGCTGGAAGCCAATTATAAGCGCGTTGAAGGCATTTCAGGCGCAACGATCCTAGGCGACGGATCTGTTGCCTTGATTTTGGATATTCCAGGTCTGGTTCGTTTATCAAACCGGTGACAGCAGTATAAAAAACATGGCGCAAGAAGATATACAAGTTAACAAGCATCAGCTTAACAAGCGTACAGGGAATAACATGCAGTTTTTAAGTTTTACGCTGGGTAACGAGGAGTATGGGGTCGATATTCTGCGCGTGCAGGAAATACGCAGTTGGGAACCGGTTTCCAGGATACCGAATGTTGCAGCTTATGAAAAAGGCGTGGTTAATCTCCGCGGTTCCATTGTGCCGATTATCGATTTAAGGGAAAGGTTTAATCTGGGGTATGCCGAATACACACAATTAACCGTGGTTGTTGTGCTACAGACTGGGGATGGCAATAAAATCCGCATAACGGGGGTTGTTGTCGACTCGGTTTCAGATGTGGTTGATGTCGATAAGGCCAGGATTCAAAGCGCCCCGGACTTCGGTGCTAAAGTCAGTACCGAGTTTATTAGCGGACTCGTATCAGTCAATGACCGCATGGTGATGTTATTGGATGTGGATAAATTACTGAAATTAGATGATGTAACGCAGGATGAAAGCTAAATCTCTAACAAGAAAGAAGCGATATTTATCAATAAAACCCCATAAAGGCCATACCCATTAATAGAATGGCTGATAAATAGAAAATAAAAAATTTATGCGTGTGGTTTAGTTCGAGAGGAAAATTATAATGAGAATAAACATGCCAGTAACCGATCGGGAAGCTCCGATGAAAAAAGGAATGATATTGGTTACCCGAACAGATTTGAAAGGACATATTACCTACGCAAACGATGCATTTGTCGATATCAGCGGCTTTAGCCGTGAGGAACTGATCGGTTCCCCTCATAATATAGTCCGGCACCCGGATATGCCGGTAGCGGCGTATGAGGATATGTGGGCCACATTAAAACAGGGCAGGCCATGGGTCGCACCGGTAAAAAACCGGACTAAATCCGGTGATTTTTACTGGGTTGAAGCGAATGTGGCGCCGGTTTATACCAATGGCCAGGTTCAGGAGTATGTTTCGGTCAGAACCGCGCTCAAACGCGAGCAAATTGAAAAAGCCGAGCAGTTTTACAAACAGCTTAATGCAAATAAAGAAACAATGCGGCCTACGGGGCTAGCCGCATGGATTAAAGCAGTCAGGGAAATCAGTCTCCAGAAAAAAGCCGCCTTGACGTTGACAGCCTTCCTGTTGCCCCAACTTCTCTTGATGTACCAATTGTTTTTAGCACAGGATTACGTGCTGCTAACCATTGCCGCGCTGCTGGTGGCGATCGGAACAGCGGTAGGTATTGGCCTGGCCCGGTTATTCAACAATACACTGGAAGATACTATCGGTATTTTCTACCGACTGTTGAATGGCAATTTTGTGCTGAAAGGCATGGAATTAAGCCGAAATGATCAAGTAGGGGATTTTTTACGCGCGTTATACTCCATGAGCGTTAAATTGAATTCAGACTTTATTGCCGCCCAGGAAGTCGCTGCGGAAAACTTGCGGATTAAATATGCGTTGGATAATGTCGGGTCCGCCGTCATGCTGGCCGATATTAACTTCGACATCATCTATATGAATAAAACAGCGCTGAAATTATTCACCGATGCCGAGGATGATATTCGTAAACAGCTACCCGCTTTTAATGCCGGCGCTCTGTTAGGCAGCAACATTGACAGTTTTCATAAGAATCCGGCTCATCAGCGTGGTATTTTGGAGAAGCTGAATAGTTCGTTTGCTTCCGATTTGGTTATTGCCAACCATCATATGAATGTAATCGCCAGCCCCGTTTTTACCGAAAAAGGTGAACGCATTGGATTTGTCGCGGAATGGCATGATAGAACGGAAGAAGTCCAAATAGAGCGTGAAATTGAAGAGCTGGTGTCCAATATTAAAGTCGGTGAACTTAGCAATCGCATTAACATGCGCGGAAAAGAAGGCTTTTTCAAGACGCTGTGCATTGAAATTAATGAATTAACGGATGTCATTGAAAGCGCTTTCAATGACATCAGCGGCGTTATGAAAAGCATGGCGGAGGGCGACTTGACACACTCTATCTCGACTGATTATCAAGGGGTTTATGCCGAGTGCAAGAATAATATTAACAACACCATGACTAAAGTCAGTGAAGTGTTTGCCCAGGTTCGCAATGCGGCCGACTTTATCGAGAGTTCATCGCAGGAAATCGCCAGCGGCAACAACAATCTTTCACAGCGAGCGGAGCAACAGGCCGCTAGTCTGGAGGAAACCGCTTCCAGCATGGAAGAACTGACCAGCACAGTCAAAAATAATGCCGATAACGCGCAACAGGCCAACCAAGTGGCCAACACTGCCCGGCAATTGGCGGAAAAAGGTGGCGATGTCGTAGGTTCAGCTATTGCGGCCATGCGTGAAATCAATGAAAGCAGTAATAAAATCGCTGAAATCATCGGGGTTATCGATGAAATCGCCTTCCAGACCAATCTGCTGGCGTTGAATGCTTCGGTAGAAGCCGCCAGAGCCGGAGAGCAAGGTCGGGGCTTCTCGGTCGTGGCGACGGAGGTCCGCAATCTGGCGCAGCGTAGTGCCAATGCCGCTAAGCAGAGTAAAGAACTGATTCAGAATAGCGTCCAGAAAGTGCGGGCAGGATCCGGTTTTGTCAATGAAACCGGCGATGCGCTCCAGGAGATCGTCAACAGCGTCAAGCAGGTCAGCGACATCGTGTCCCAGATCGCGTCTGCGAGTGCCGAGCAATCCGCCGGCATCGAGCAGGTCAACCAGGCGGTCGCGCAAATGGACGATATTACCCAACAAAACGCGGCCCTGGCTGAACAAGCCTCGGCAGCGAGCGTCTCAATGAGCGAGCAATCCACGACCATGGCCCGATTACTCGATTTCTTTAAAGTTAACAATGTCAATGCCGGAGCTAAACCACCAGCAAGCAATTCTGTTTCAACGGCTTCATCGATTCCATCAGTAAAAAACACCTCTAAACCGGTAACGCCGGCCACGCCGATTTTCGCTAAATCCTTAGCCGACGATAGCGAATGGGAAGAGTTTTAAAGGTTAATAGATACCCATCCATAGCAAGCTAGATTAAATATGACAACTGATACTCAGGCATCCAACAGTCAAATAGAGCAATTTCTTACCTTTCAGCTTGCCGGGGAAGCGTATGGTGTGGAAATTCTGAAAGTACAAGAGATACGAGGGTGGGAAGCCGTTCGCGTTATACCCAATACGCCGGCTTTTATCAAAGGAGCATTAAATTTACGGGGCTCTATTGTTCCGATCATTGATTTACGGGAACGGTTTTCGATGGAGAAGAGTGAATATTCACCCATGACCGTTGTTATTGTGCTTTGCGTTGAACACGATGAGAACTCGTATGTTATGGGAGTCGTAGCCGATGCCGTGTCGGATGTGCTGGATGTAAAAGTAGCCGATATCAAGCAGACGCCGAATCTGGGAGCAAAAATAAATACACGTTACATGCGGGGCATATACGTTCATAAGCAAAGCATGATTATGTTGCTGGATGTGGACAAATTACTGAATCCGGATGAACTGGAAAGCATCGATAGCATGGTGTGCTAGGTGAGGGTGGTTGCGGTCATCAATCAGAAAGGCGGAGTAGGAAAAACGACGACTTCCGCTAATTTAGGCCATGCAATTGCCGGCTCAGGAAAAAAAGTTACGGTAATTGATCTCGACCCGCAAGGCCATCTATCGGTTTCCTTGGGGGTCACACAAAACCATAGTGGTATTGACGACGTTCTCTTGAATAACAGAACGCTTCAACAGCAGCTTGTTTCCGTTCGGGAGGGCCTGCAATTGATTGCATCGGGCCGGAGGCTTCCGGAAATTGAACAGTTAAGCGAAGAGGGCGCGCGTAGCGGAGATTTACTAAGGCATGCGCTTCAGGGGAAACTTAGCGGTCAGGATTTCGTTTTTATAGATTGCCCGCCGTCATCGGGCCTGCTGGTGACCAATGCCTTGTTTGCCGTGGACGAAATTTTGATTCCAATGACCGGCGATTTTCTGGCGTTGCAAGGCCTGTCGTATCTGATGGGAACCATCAGGAAATTTGAAAGGGTATTTAAGAAGAAATACAAAATCTTGTTGGTGATGTCACGATATTCACCAACCAGGCCTATATCGAAACAAGTGCTAAACATTCTGCTTCAGCATTTTCCAGAACAGATATTAGCGACAGTCATTAGAGAAACGGCAGTGCTGGCGGAATGCCCAAGCTTTGGTAAAACCATTTTAGAATATAGTCCGAAAAGTCGATCCGCAAGGGATTTTCGTAACCTTGCCAAGGATTTTCAGGAAAGCAGAGTGATGATATATGGCGGCAAATAATGAAAATAATTTAATCGGGTATGATCCTCTTGCCTGGATGGGCGAGGGTATCGACGAAATGCAGGAATCACAAGAACAACTGTCAGGGATTGATACCGATACTGACCAAAATGAATTTTTAGATCAATCGGATAATGAACAGGCTGTCGAAACGGATATCCCTGAGACGGATCAGGATGAAGCCGACCAAGATGGCCCCTTCATCGACTTGGATGCGGTTTTGAATATCCAAAAAGTGAAACTGCTGCATGAAAAGCTGAAGAAATCGCTGGATGCCAATCATCTTATTGTATTGGATGCATCGGCCGTCACTTCAATCGATACCTCAATGCTGCAATTATTTGTGGCGCTGAAACAGAAAGCGGCCAAACTGGATAAGGACATTATTATTAATTCACCATCTGATAAATTTATCGAATCCGCTGCATTGCTGGGCTTATCGGGAATACTCGATATAGAGGCCTGACGGAAACGGGCATTAGATATTCTTGGGCTCTATTGAAAAAGCAGGCAGGCAATGGCACTGGAAGAAAAAACGCGTGAATTTAAATTCACCCGGGAAGATTTTAATTTCTTAAGAAATCTGTCCAAAGAACATTCAGGAATTCAAGTGCCTGATGGCAAGTTCGATATGTTTTATTCCCGGCTATCGAAACGGGTAAGAGTGCTGGGATTTACAAATTTCAAGGACTATTGCCGGTATCTTAACGATCACCCGGAGCAGGAATTCACCGAGTTCATTAATGCCATTACCACGAATCTCACCTCTTTTTTCAGGGAAAATCATCATTTCGATTACTTGCGCGACCATGTTATTCCGGAGATCCTGGTCAGGAATAAACATACCCGGCAAATTAAAGTGTGGTCTGCCGGCTGCTCAACCGGCGAGGAACCCTATTCGATCGCAATGACCTTGCTGGAAAACGTGCCTGCGGACTGGACCATCAGGATTCTGGCAACTGATCTGGATACCAATGTATTACACATAGCGGCACAGGGTATTTATGCGATCGATCGTGTACAGGGGATATCCGAAACAAGGCTGAAGCAATGGTTTATGCGTGATAAGGCAGCCAATCCGGTACGGGTAAGGGTCAAGCCGCAATTGCAGCGGCTGATACGTTTTAATCAATTGAATTTAATGGAAGATTGGCCTATGCGAGGGCAATTTGACTTTATCTTTTGCCGTAACGTGCTGATTTACTTCGACCGTGAAACCAAAGCCCTGCTGGCTAAAAAGTATGCAAAATTGCTGGCCGACAAAGCGTGGTTATTTATCGGCCATTCGGAATCATTGCATCAGCTTTCATCCGAGTTCGGATTAGTGGGCAATACCATATACAAAAAATTAATATAAAAATTTAATGATTTCTAAAAATAACTTTAGCCCGCCTTCGCTTTCAGGTTTCGAGCGAATCAACCGTTACTGGGATAATGAACATGAAATCATTGCCGCGAAAATTTTACCCGGCGAATACTACGTCACCAAAGCCGATGAATTGATCACGACCGTATTAGGGTCTTGCGTGGCCGCTTGCATCAGAGATAAAGAAGTCGGTATTGGCGGCATGAATCATTTTATGTTGCCTCAAACCAGCGCTGAAAAGCTAAAACAGGGCAACGAAGCCGTATTGGGCAATTCCACCCGCTATGGCAACTTTGCCATGGAGCATTTGATTAACACCATTCTCAGCAATGGCGGCAAAAGAAAAAATCTTGAGTTAAAGGTATTTGGAGGCGGTAAAATCATTCCCACACTATCCGATATCGGCCTTAAAAATATCGAATTCATTCTGGAATATATCGACACCGAAGGACTGCTGTTGTTATCACAGGATTTAGGCGATATATATCCACGGAAAATCGTGTATTTTCCTCAAACCGGCAAAGTCCGCATGAAAAAAATCCAAGATTTACATAATGATACGATCATAAATAGAGAGATGCAGTACTTTAACAAAATTAAGGACGAGCCTGTTGAAGGCGAGGTTGAGCTTTTTTAAGAGAAAACTATGGAAAAAATACGTGTTTTGGTTATTGATGATTCTGCATTGATCAGAAAACTGTTGACGGAAATCTTCAATTCTTCCCCGGACATTGAAGTAGTCGGGGTGGCCGAGGATCCCTACGTGGCCAGGGATCTGATCAAACTCTTGAATCCGGACGTATTAACCTTGGATGTCGAAATGCCGCGCATGGACGGCATCACTTTTTTACGCAACCTGATGCGTTTGAGGCCGATGCCCGTGGTAATGGTTTCGACGCTCACGGAAAAGAGCGCGGACGTGACCTTAAATGCCCTGGCATTGGGCGCAGTGGACTTTATTGCCAAACCCAAGGTGAATATAGCTAAAACACTAACGGACTATGCCGAGGAATTAATCAACAAAGTAAAAATGGCGGCCAAAGCGCGCGTTCAGGAAATCAGCGACCATGCCACGCCGGTTAGAAAGCCGGGATTAACAGCAGAGTCCGATATCAAGGTTAAACATTCGGCGGATATTATTTTAAAAGCCGAGTCGATAAGAAGATATCCCCAAGGCGGGCAGAAAATTATCGCTATCGGTGCCTCCACGGGCGGCACGGAAGCAATTAAAACCGTTGTCAAGGACTTGCCCGCCGATATGCCGGCCGTTTTGATAACGCAGCACTTGCCGGTAGCCTTCAGTGCATCATTCGCCCGCCATGTCGATCTGGTCTCAAAGATGTCGGCCTGTATTGCTCAGCACGGGCAACCGGTTGAGGCCGGGCATATCTATATTGCGCCGGGAGACAGGCACATGCTGCTGGCCAGAGAAGGCAGCAAGTATATCATTCAGTTGCATGACGGGCCGCCGGTGAATCGGCATAAACCGGCTGTCGATGTTTTGTTCCGGTCAGTTGCGCAATGCGTTGGCGCCAATGCTATCGGCATTATGCTGACAGGCATGGGAACGGATGGCGCCAAAGGCATGAAGGAAATGCATGAAGCCGGGGCGAAGACGATCATTCAGGATGAACAAACCAGTGTGGTCTGGGGCATGCCCGGTGAAGCCTTTAAATTAGGCTGCACAGACCATGTCAAGCCGATAACGGAAATCGCGCAGCAAGTTATAACCTTGACTCAGGTCCGAGTAAGCTGAACAGACATGCCCTGTAATGCTTTGAAAACGGGATCTTAAAGACGGCAGCCTTTCATAGGATGTAAATGAACATGCGAACAACGAATAAACAGAACAAGTCACAGTTTATCGCAGTCGATTCCATTGCCGCGGAATTAGGCGCGGTAATGGAAGTGGCCAAAGAAATTTCCCTGGCGGCGGCAAATGCCAAAGCCATTGCATTCCGCGCCCGGGAAAAAGCCAAGGGCTTTCAGCCGATCACCGATTTTATCAATGAACTGGCCAAGGAAACGTTGGAACTGGTTAATGATATCAACGAAAACTCCTTGCTGTTGTATCAACTGACCGTTAACGAATATCGGACCGCCGATGCCTACCGAAAACTCGAGCAGGCGGCTCAAATGGCCGAGGGCGCGGCCCATGGCAAATCCATTCAGGCGCGGGTGGAGGCGGCAAAAATCAAAATGCAGGCCAGCCGCGGACAATTCAGATGGCATGTTTCCCAGTTGCTAAATCAGCTCGAAGCCGTGATGCGGCCAGCCAGGGCCGCGCGCGTCATTGCCGCGAACTCCAGAATTGAAGCCTCGCAGGCGGGTGAGTATATGCAAAGTCTGCAAGCTGTTGCCGAGAGTGTGGATAATGCCGCACAGATTATTCATGATAATGTACAACGATGTAGAAGTGTATTATCCATTATAGTGATAGCAGAGTAGTTGCTGATAACAAGAGGCCTTGTTTTTTAATGAAAATGACCAAAATATACGAAGGATCGTACCAATGGATAGCTTATGGCAGGGATCAGAACAAACCCGATAATATCATTGATACCAATCAGTACGTCGTGCGGGCGGCCAATCGTTGCCTGATATTGGATCCCGGCGGCGTCGAGCTATTTGCTCCAATGCTGGCGGCGGTGTTGAACCATGTTCCAGTGGAGCAGATAACCGACCTGTTCGCCTCGCATCAGGATCCCGATGTGATTTCATCGCTAGGCTTATGGGACCAGGCCTTGCCTAAGGCAAAACTCCACGCGCCGGCGCTGTGGGAAGGGTTTTTGCGGCATTATGGCTGTAATACCATTGAATACGTGCCGATCCCCGATAAAGGCGGCGTCATTAATCTGGATTCCGTTGAATTGCAGATAATTCCCGCGCATTATCTGCATTCCTCGGCAAACTTTCATGTTTACGATCCGCATGCCAAAATCCTGATGTCAGGCGATGTAGGGGCGGCACTGGAAGCGCCGGGGGCTCCGATGTTTGTCGATAAATTCGATGCGCATGTCGAAAAAATGCGCTATTTCCATCAGCGCTGGATGCCATCCAATCAGGCAAAAAGAGCCTGGATTGAGCGGGTGAGAAACCTTGAGATCGATATGCTGGCTCCCCAGCATGGGCGCATATTCAAAGGCGACGACGTCAAACGCTTTCTGGACTGGTTTGAAGCGCTGCCGGTAGGCGTTGCCATTTAACTTTTACATATCCGGATATCTGCCGCTCGCAGATATCCCTATCCCCTGCGTACGTTTATAAATTCGACCGGTTTTTCAGGTGGTATTCAACGCAGCTCGTTAACGCAAACCGTGCAATCAGAACGGTCATCATGGTCGGAAACAGCAGGTAATGCTGATGCCATGCCAGGCTTATCAAAATGCCTGCCATTACAAGCCAGGGCGGCAGCCTGCTCTTTTCGGAAAACGATTTCATATAACAGAAAGTCGTATAGTCGATGGTTTGGCATCTCTGGATAAAAAATAATGACACAAACGCCGTCATAAAGGCGAAATAAAGCGGATAGAAGAAAAATATCGGCGAATCATCATAAAATAATGGTCTCCAGTAGCCGAACCAGGCCAATAATGCGCCGCTGGCGAAGAGGTCATACCAGATTTTCGCCGGCAGCTTCTTGAAAACGATCCCCGCAATACTGCTGATCGACAAAACCATGCCGATATACATAAATGCCGGAGCGCTCAATGTATTGAGTAATGAACTGGCGCTTTGGACTATGAAACTGTAGGCGAGGCTAAGGGCGGTAAACAATGGCATGTTTTAATCCCTATAATATGGCTGAAAATGCTTGACATGAGATGTTTTCATAAGCCTAACATGTATCGCTTATGCACAGACTATTTAATAGTGCTAGCATGACTGTAGATTGTAATACAACTGTTATTTATCAAAATTATAAAGTTATAAGTTGTTGATATATAAATGTAATATTTTTGTATAAAAACACTACAATCTAATAAAAGCATAGGCAGAGCAGGGGCTGAGCGCAGTTATCTAGAACTTATGCACAGAGTTATCCACAGGAATTGTGGAAAAGTATGTATGTGCTTGATTGGTAAATTTGAACCGGAAGTCAAGCCGTAAAATTAAAAAAAAAGGAGCTTAACAATCACAATATAAGCTCCCGGATTAAAGCCAAAGGCAAGTAAGAGCGCATACTAATATGCTAGCAATGCCTGAAATAATTGATAATGTGGCAAATTGTCACACAATTTTTCTAGGGTTATTTATTTTCAGACAAATTATTGGCGAGACCGGCAAATGCTGGTAACTTTTTTTCAACCCAAGTCATAAGGCAGTCGGGAATATTTATAAGGAGAACAAAGATAATGTCTGAACAAGCAAACTACATCCGCTGGTTTAACGAGTTAACCATCGATGATGTGCCTTTGGTCGGCGGTAAAAATGCGTCATTGGGTGAAATGTATCGAGAATTGACGCAGCAAGGCATCAGGATTCCCAATGGTTTTGCCATAACAGCTGAAGCTTATCGTTATGTGCTGGACCAGGCCGGGGCTTGGGAACTTCTCCATGAGGCATTGGATGAACTTGATCCGGATAATGTCGCCGATCTTGCCAAACGGGCCCGCAAGGCACGGGAAATAATATATGCCGCACCTTTACCGGGGGATCTTGAACATGAGATCCTGGATGCCTTCGCCCGATTGCGGCAGGAGTATGGCGAGGACTTGAGCGTCGCGGTACGAAGCTCGGCGACGGCCGAGGATTTGCCTACCGCCAGCTTTGCCGGTCAGCAGGATACCTATCTGAATATCCGCGGAGACCAGGCTTTACTGGATGCCTGCAAGCGCTGCTTTGCCAGCCTGTTTACCGACCGGGCCATTCACTATCGTATCGACCAAGGCTTCGACCATTTCAAACTGGCGTTATCGATAGGTATCATGAAAATGGTGCGATCCGACCTGGACGCCAGCGGCGTCATGTTTTCGCTGGATACCGAATCGGGTTTCAGCGACGTGGTTTTCATAACCGGCGCTTACGGACTGGGCGAAAATGTCGTGCAGGGCGCCGTCGATCCGGACGAGTTTTACGTGCATAAACCGACTTTCGAGCAGGGCCATCGGGCGGTATTAAGGCGCACGCTCGGGGCGAAAAAGATCAAAATGGTCTATAGCGAGGGACGCACGCGCGAATCCACGCGCAACATAGTCACATCGGCCCAGGAGCGCGGGCATTTTTGTATCAGTGATCAGGATGCCCTGACACTGGCCGATTATGCCATTAAAATCGAGAAGCATTACAGCGCCAAGGCCGGACAGGCTCGACCCATGGATATGGAATGGGCCAAGGACGGTGTTGACGGTCAGTTGTATATCGTTCAGGCCCGGCCCGAGACCGTGGAATCACAAAGGCGCGGCATGGTGCTGGAGCAATACACGCTTAAGCAAAAAGCCGCCCCGATTGTCACAGGACATTCGGTAGGCAGCAAGATTGCCGTCGGCAAGGCGCGCGTTATCGAGAGACTCGAACAATTGTCCGAGTTCAATCCCGGCGATGTGCTGGTGGCCGACATTACCACGCCCGACTGGGAACCCATCATGAAAATCGCCTCGGCGATTGTGACCAACCGCGGCGGACGAACCTGTCACGCGGCAATCATCGCCCGGGAACTGGGCGTGCCGGCCGTCATCGGTTGCGACAATGCCACGACGGCCATTAAAAACGAGGCGCTGGTGACTGTATCCTGTGCCGAAGGCGATATCGGCAAGATTTATGAAGGCCGGCTTGATTTTGAAATCACAAGCACCGATCTGTCCGGGCTGCAGCGGCCGCAAACCCAAATCATGCTCAATATCGGCAATCCCGAACTGGCCTTCAAAACCAGTTTCCTGCCTAACGATGGCGTCGGTCTGGCGCGCATGGAATTCATCATTACCGAATATATCAAGGCGCATCCGATGGCGCTGCTGCATCCGGATAAGGTTCAGGACCCGGGCGAACTCGAACAGCTCAGGAAATTAACCGGCCCTTATGAAACAGGGAAAGAATTCTTTATCAGGCAACTGTCGGAAGGCGTGGGCACGATCGCCGCGGCGTTCTATCCCAAACCCGTGGTCGTGCGCATGTCGGACTTCAAAACCAACGAATACGCCACCTTGCTGGGCGGTCGCTGGTTTGAATTCGATGAGGCCAATCCGATGATCGGTTTTCGGGGCGCCTCGCGTTATACGCATCCGGCCTATGCCGAAGGGTTCGCGCTGGAATGCGCCGCCATGAAACGCGTGCGCGAGGACATGGGGCTGACCAATGTCATCCTGATGATTCCATTCTGCCGGCGTGTTCAGGAAGCCCGGAGCGTGCTCGAGTACATGGCTCGGCTCGGGCTGAAGCGCGGCGAGAACGGTCTCAAAATCTATGTGATGTGCGAGATTCCCAACAACGTCATCCAGATTGATGCCTTCGCCGAGCATTTTGACGGTTTTTCGATAGGCTCGAACGATCTGACCCAGCTGACTCTGGGCGTGGACCGCGATTCGTCCATTGTCGCCGAGGATTTTGACGAGCGCGACCCCGGCGTAAAAGAGATGATCCGCCTGGCTGTTGAAGGTGCGCGGCGGACTGGAAGTCACTCCGGTCTATGCGGCCAGGCGCCGTCGGATTATCCGGAAATGGCCGAGTTTCTGGTGGAAATCGGTATCGATTCGATGAGCCTGAATCCCGACACCGTGCTCAAGACCACGCAACGGGTGCTGGAAACCGAACAGCGGCTGGGCAGGCGTTAACCGGGCGATAACCGGTCCAGTTGCCTGTCCAAGGCCCACCGGACATGCTCTCTCACCAGTTCTGAAGGATGAGCGAGCATGGCCTTTAAGGCCGCGATCACGGGCGGCGAAGCCGGCGCGTTGCCCAGCGCGACGGCAATGTTTCTCAGCCATCGCTCATGGCCGATGCGACGTATGGCCGAGCCCTCGGTCCTGGCCAGGAATTCTGCCTCGCTCCAGGCAAAGACAGCGAGCAATTGCTGCGTATTCAGCCGGTGCCGGGGATGAAAGTCCTGTTCACCGGTGATTTTGCCAAAACGGTTCCACGGGCAGATCAGCTGGCAGTCGTCGCAGCCATAGATCCGGTTGCCGATCAGCGGCCTGAACGGTTCGGGAATCGGGCCGTGCAGCTCAATCGTCAGATACGATATGCAGCGTCTGGCATCCACCCGGTAAGGCGAGACAATCGCCTGGGTCGGGCAGACCGTCATGCAGGCCGAACAGCTGCCGCAATGCGAAGTGGCGGTTGCATCGGCCGGTAACGGCAGATCGGTATAGATTTCCCCGAGGAAAAACCACGATCCCGCCTTGCGGTTAATCAGGTTCGAATGCTTGCCTATCCAGCCTAACCCCGCTTTTTCGGCCAGCGCCTTTTCCAGGACCGGAGCGCTGTCGACGAAAGCCCGGTAACCGAACGGGCCGTAGTGTCGCTGTATTCTGTCGGCTAGTTTCTGCAAACGGTTACGCAGCATTTTGTGATAATCGCGGCCCAGCGCATAGCGTGAAATGTAGGCGGAATAAGGATTATCGAGCGTCTTGTGCAGGGACTCGGCCGGTTCGGGCAGATAATCCATGCGCACGGAAATCACGCTGACGGTTCCCGGCTGCAATGCGGCCGGCCTGCTGCGCTTGACGCCGTGGCGCTGCATGTAGTCCATGTCGCCATGAAAGTCATTGGCCAGCCAGCTTTGCAGATGAGCTTCCGCTTCCGATAAATCGGTATCGGTAATGCCGACCTGCTGAAAGCCAAGCGCTTGTCCCCATTGCTTGATTTGGCGGGCGAGATCCGCCATTTTTTGAGCGCTGGTGGTGTCCATCGATGAATACAGGAATATAATGGCTGAGGTACAAAATACTAAGGTTACGGGAGATTCTTTATGATTGCGCACTCAAATGCAAGTGATAAGCTTTTTGGAGCTTGATGACATGCATAAACTACCCATAAAACTCTATCGAGCAGCGCAAGTCAGGGAACTGGACCGGATCGCCATCCAGGAACGCGGCATCCCCGGCTTTGAACTGATGAGCAGGGCAGGCTATGCTGTTTTTCAATGCCTCCGCAATCAATGGCCTTATGCGCACTCGGTGGCGGTTTTTTGCGGCGCCGGCAATAATGCGGGTGATGGCTATATTATAGCCAGGCTGGCCCTGGAAGCCGGGTTCGACGCGAACGTGTATAGTGTTTCCGATCCAGAAAAACTCACTGGCGATGCCTTGACGGCCTGCCGGAAATTCATTGAAGCCAAGGGAACGGTGGTGCCGTTTCATTCTGATCTGGACATTGAGACCGACGTGACTATAGACGCGCTCCTGGGTACCGGGCTGGACAGGCCGGTAACAGGCGCTTATGCGGAGGCCATCGTGTTCATCAATAACAATCTGAAACATGTTATTGCCGTCGATATTCCTTCGGGTCTGAGCGCCGATACCGGTAATGTAATGGGTTATGCCGTAAAAGCCGAATGCACGGTTTCTTTCATCGGCCTGAAGCAGGGATTGTTTACCGGGCAGGCGGCCGACTATAGCGGCGAGATTTTTTATGCCTCCCTGGCCGTGCCCGATGATGTGTTTGAATCGGTACCGTCAGGCACGGTCCGGGTCATCAAAACGCGCTTTCCGGAGCGTGAGCGCTGCGCGCATAAAGGCCATTACGGGCATGTGCTGGTTATAGGCGGAGAACAGGGCTTTTCCGGAGCCGCCAGAATGGCCGCCGAGGCTGCATTGCGCGTCGGTTCGGGACTGGTCAGCATCGCGACTCGGCCCGAGCATGCAGGGCTCATGAATCTGAACAGGCCGGAATTGATGTGCCATGGCGTGGAAAATGCCAGCCAGCTGGAGCGATTGCTGGATAAGGCCGATGTCATCATCGTCGGCCCCGGACTGGGGCAAAGCGACTGGGCCAATGAACTGTTCAGTGTCGCGATAAATTCCCAAAAGCCGTTGGTTATCGATGCCGACGGCTTGAATCTGTTGGCCCGGGCGCCTGCCGCAAAGCCCAACTGGATTTTGACGCCGCATCCCGGCGAGGCCGGGCGTTTATTGCAGCGCGGCACAGCCGAAGTGCAACAGGACAGATTCGCCTCGGTCGCGGCAATTCAGGCCAAATTCGGCGGTGTCGCCATTCTGAAAGGTGCCGGCACCTTGATAGCCTCCGAAGATGAACTGGCCGTTTCGACCTCGGGAAATCCGGGCATGGCTTCTGGCGGCATGGGCGATGTGCTGGCCGGGGTGATTGCCGGGCTGCTGGCCCAGGGATTGCCCATGAAAGAGGCGGCCCAGCAAGGCGTTCATATTCATGGTCTGGCGGCGGACCGGGCGGTGGAAAAAGACGGAGAAAGAGGCCTGTTGGCCAGCGATTTAATGAGCCATCTCAGGCAATTGGTCAATTCATGAAACAATATTTAAACAACACAGAGGAAACAGAGCAGTTCGGCGCGCAGCTATGGGCATCGTTGCCGACCAGATGTCTGGTTTATTTGCATGGCGATCTAGGGGCGGGAAAAACCACCATGGTCAGAGGTTTTCTGCGCGCGGCAGGTTACACCGGCGCGGTCAAGAGCCCTACCTATACGCTGGTGGAAGAATATAATCTGGCCGGTCGACAAGTCTTTCATTTTGATTTGTATAGGATTTCTGATCCGGAAGAGCTGGAATGGATAGGCATCAGGGACTACCTCGACCAGGAGGCCGTGTGTTTTATCGAATGGCCGGACATGGGCAAGGGCTATCTGCCCGAGCCGGATGTCGTCATTACCTTGACTGCGGAAGGTACCGGGCGGACTATCGAGTTAGTAAAAAAAGTCTGATAAGAGAGTGGAAAAACAAGGACATATTGTTATAATCTAAACAAGATTGTTGTTAATATGGATCATAGCTATGAAAAAAATCTGGAAGGTCTTGTTTATTTTCGTATTACAGTTATTGTCTGTATCCAGTTATGCGCAGCAAATCAACGTCAATTCATTGAAATATATTACCGGGCCTGGTCAGGCGCGCATGGTGTTTGATCTGAGCTCTGCTCCCAAGTATCGAATTTTTCATCTCGAAAATCCGTCGCGATTAGTGATCGATATCCTCAATGTCAGTTCAAAACAACCTTTAAGCCAGCCGCCTGCCTCTCATCCCCTGTTTGTCAGGCTGCGCTCGGCGGTGAAAAACGGCACCGACTTGAGGGTCGTTTTGGATTTAAAAAGACAAGTCAGTTCAGAAAGCGTCAAGGACGGCAATCATTTAATCGTTAACCTGACCGATAAAGGCCCGGCGACTCCCGAGGACAAACCGGCCGCTAAGCCAGCAGCCAAAGCCAAGCCCGTCGTTGTCAAGCCCGCCGCCCAGCCCCAAAAAGCGGTTGCCCGGAAAGTGGCCGTCAAAGCAAAAGCGGTCGCGCATAAAAGCAAAGGCATCGTAATTGCCATCGATGCGGGGCACGGCGGCAAGGATGCCGGCGCTCAGGGCGCCCACGGCACTCTGGAGAAAGACGTCGTATTTTCCATTGCCCGGCGCCTTAAAACGCTGATCGACAGACAGCCCGGCATGAGCGCCGTCATGGTCCGCAACGGCGATTATTTCGTTAACCTGCGCAAAAGAATGCAAATTGCCCGGGCGGCCAAGGCGGACTTGTTTATTTCCATCCACGCCGATGCTTTTCAGGATCCCAATGTCAAGGGTGCCTCGGTATTTACCCTGTCGGAAAAAGGCGCCTCCAGCGAAGCCGCGCGCTGGTTGGCCAATAGTGAAAATGCGTCCGACCTGGTGGGCGGCGTCAGGCTAGACAATAAAGACGATGTTCTGGCTTCGGTGTTGCTGGATTTATCCCAAACCGCCACACAAGATGCCAGCGTTAACCTGGCGTCGAACGTATTAAAGCACTTCGGAAAAATTGGTGAATTGCATCAGCATTCGGTGCAGAAAGCCGGATTCATGGTGCTGAAATCACCCGACATTCCATCCATTCTGGTTGAAACCGCCTATATTTCGAATCCGTCGGAAGAACAGAAATTGCGCAGCAGCGCGCATCAATCGAAGATGGCGCTGGCCATTTTTAAAGGCATCGTCAACTATTTCAATCAACGGAATACACCGACGACTCACATGGCCGAAGCCAATACCAAACTTGATATGTGATCACCTGGGCGGCTGTCAGGCCGCCCATTTCTTTCAACGGCGTAAATTCAGCCGTTAAAATTTCCACAGCCAATGCCCAGTCATATAAAATAGAGCATTTATCCGGGCTGGTCATGCGTATTCATTCTCTCCCCATTCAACTCATCAACCAGATTGCCGCCGGCGAAGTTGTGGAAAGGCCTTCATCCGTGGTCAAGGAACTGGTTGAAAACTGTTTCGATGCGGGCGCCCGGCAAATCTCGGTCGAAATCGAGCAGGGCGGCCTCCGGCTGATCAAGATCCGGGACGACGGCGGCGGCATCGTAAAAGAAGATCTGCCGCTGGCCCTGTCCCGGCACGCGACCAGCAAAATCGCCACGCTGAAGGATCTGGAACAGGTCGTCAGCATGGGGTTCCGCGGCGAGGCATTGCCCAGTATCAGCTCCGTGGCCCGATTGACGCTGATTTCGCGCACCGCCGGCGCCGACTGCGCCTGGCGCGTCACTGCCGACGGCACGGAGCGGGATTTCGATCCGCAACCCGACCCGCACCCTGAAGGCACCACGGTCGACGTGCGCGATCTGTTCTACAACACGCCGGCCCGGCGCAAATTCCTTAAGACCGAAAAAACCGAATTCGCGCATATCGAAACCTTGATAAAACGAATGGCGCTGAGCCGCTTCGATATCGGTTTTTTGCTTACCCATAATCAGCGGGAAGTCCTGAACCTGAAACCGGCGGCTACCGAGATCGAGCAGGAACGCCGCGTCGCCGGCATCTGCGGCTCGGCTTTCATCGAGAATGCCGTCAAAATCGATTTCGAATCATCGGGCCTGCATCTAACCGGCTGGGTGGGTCTGCCGACCTTTTCGCGCAGTCAGCAGGACATGCAGTTTTTCTATGTCAACGGCCGCCTGATCAAGGACAAACTGGTCGCCCATGCCGTCAAACAGGCTTACCAGGACGTGCTGTTCCACGGACGGCACCCGGTCTTCGTCCTATTCCTGACGCTGGATCCGACGCTGGTCGACGTCAACGCGCATCCGGCCAAACTGGAAGTCAGATTCAGGGAAGGCCGGCTGGTGCATGATTTCCTGTTCTCGGCGCTGCACCGGTCGCTGGCCGATCTGAGGCCGGGGCATCAGGAACCGTCTTTTACACCTTCCGTACCGGTACAGGAATTCACGCCCCAGCCTCAGCCGCAGGCGAAACCGGTCGAAGCCCATAAGCCGGTCTATAGCCCCAGGCCGCCGGAGCAGGCATCGCTGCCTTTGAATGTCGAGGAAACGATACAGGCGTATGCGGCGCTGTATCCGAAACCCGAGTCCGCGCGACAACCGGTGCAGCCGGTCGCGCAAACAAAAGGAGCGCCGCCTTTGGGCTATGCCATCGCCCATCTGCACAACATCTATATTCTGTCCGAAACCCCGAACGGCATCATTCTGGTCGATGCTCATGCGGCGCATGAACGCGTGACCTACGAGCGTTTAAAGAAACAGTATCACAAGGGCAACGTGCCCAGCCAACCGCTGCTGCTGCCCATCAAGCTAACAGTCAGCCCGGCTGAAGCCGATCTGGCGGAGCAGGAACACCCCTTCTTCATGTCGCTGGGCTTCGATCTGAACCGTTCAGGCCCCGAAACCCTCATCCTGCGCTCGACGCCGGCGCTGCTGAACAACGCCGACATGGAAACGTTGATACGCGACGTGCTGGCCGACATCATCGAACACGGCGCGAGCACCCGGGTACAGGAACAGATCAACGAACTCCTGGCCACGATGGCCTGCCACGGCGCCGTGCGCGCGCATCGGCGCTTGACGGTCGATGAAATGAACGCCCTGCTGCGCGAAATGGAACAGACCGAAAGAATAGGCCAATGCAATCACGGCCGGCCGACTTGGATAGAACTGTCGACCCATGATCTCGACAAATTCTTCCTGCGCGGGCAATAACCTTTATCTCGACAGTATGACGCAAGAAACCCAACATCCCCCGGCCATCTTCCTGATGGGGCCGACGGCCTCGGGAAAAACCGCCCTGGCCGTGCAATTGGCCCGGACGCTCAACGGCGAAATCATCAGCGTCGATTCGGCGCTCGTTTACAGAGGCATGGATATAGGCACCGCCAAACCGACGCTGGCCGAACGCGGCGGCATTCCGCATTACCTGATAGACATACTGGACCCTGCGGAATCGTTCTCGACCGGCCAGTTCCGGGATCAGGCCCTGGCCTTGATGGCCGATATCGCAGGACGCGGCAAGCTGCCGATACTGGTCGGCGGCACCATGCTCTATTTCAACGCCTTGAACAGCGGGCTGGCCGTACTGCCCGAAGCCGATGAAGCTGTCCGGGCAAAGCTCGATCAGGAACTGGAACAGTTCGGCAAGGAAGCCCTGCATGCGCGGTTAGCCCAGGTCGATCCCGAATCGGCGGCCCGGATTCATCCCAACGATCCGCAGCGCATACAACGGGCGCTGGAAGTGTACGAGATCAGCGGCAGGCCGATGACCTCTTTATTCACAGAAGCTCAGGCGCAGGACATACCCTACCGTAAAATCAAACTGATTATCGCTCCGCCGGACCGAAAGATCCTGCACGACATCATCGCCCGGCGGTTCAGAACCATGCTGGAGCAGGGCCTGGTTGAAGAGGTGGAAGCACTGTTCAAGCGCGGCGACCTGTCGGAAAAAATGCCCTCGATCCGGGCGGTCGGCTACCGGCAGGTCTGGGCCTACCTGTCGGGCGAGTATGATTACGACACCCTGGTCGAGAAAGGCATCGTCGCCACGCGGCAACTGGCCAAGCGCCAGTTCACCTGGCTGCGCCGGGAAATCGACGCGGCCAATTTTGAGACCGGGCAGCCGGATTTGCTGGAGAGAGTGCTGGCGGAAGTCAGAAAGCAGTTATAGCAGCGGCCGGCTCCGGCATAAATTCAAGAAGCATAAAATGACAATAACCTAATAAAAAGCTATGAAGAATAACCTGTTAAAAAACGCCATCTGGCTACTGATCGCTATCCTGGGGGCGTCTGCGGTCGGCGGCATAGCCCTGAACCGCGGCGAAAGTATCAATGCGCTGTGGTTCATTACCGCTGCACTGTGCGTCTACGCGATTGCCTACCGTTTTTATGCGGCCTGGATTGCCGCGACCGTGCTGGCCGTCGATCAGACGCGCGCGACGCCGGCCGAACGCCTCGACAACGGCCGCGACTTCGTGCCGACCAACAAATGGATCGTCTTCGGCCATCATTTCGCGGCCATTGCAGGCCCGGGACCGCTGGTCGGGCCGACGCTGGCGGCGCAGTTCGGCTATCTGCCCGGCACCTTGTGGCTGCTGTTCGGCTCGGTGCTGGGCGGTTGCGTGCAGGATATGGTGATATTGTTCCTGTCCACGCGCCGCAACGCCAAAAGCCTGGGACAGATGGCGCGCGACGAGCTCGGACCTCTGGGCGGCACGGCGGCGCTGATCGGCACGTTTTCCATCATGATCATCCTGATCGCCGTGCTCGGACTGGTGGTCGTCAATGCCATGAAGCACAGCCCCTGGGCGACGTCCACGGTCGCCGCGACGATCCCGATCGCGATGATCGTCGGCATTTACATGCGTCATCTTCGTCCCGGCCAGGTGCTGGAAGCCTCGGCCCTGGGCGTGACGCTGTTGCTGCTGTCGGTGGCGGGCGGCGGCTGGATCGACGGCAGCGAAACATTGCGCGGCCTGTTCGATCACGCAGGGCTGACCCTGGCCTGGTGGGTCATGGCCTACGGCTTCGCGGCGGCTATTCTGCCGGTCTGGCTGTTGCTGGCGCCGCGCGATTATCTGTCGACGTTCATGAAGCTGGGCACCATCACGCTGCTGGCCGTGGCGATCGTCGTGCTGCAGCCCGATGTGAAAATGCCGGCCATAACGCAATTCATCGACGGCTCGGGGCCGGTGTTCGGCGGCAAGCTGTTCCCGTTCGTTTTCATCACCATCGCCTGCGGCGCGATCTCGGGTTTCCATGCCCTGGTATCATCCGGCACGACCCCGAAACTGCTGACCAATGAGCGCGACATCCGCATGATCGGCTATGGCGGCATGGTGCTGGAGTCGTTCGTGGCGGTCATGGCCATGATCGCGGCGACCGTGCTCGATCCAGGCGTGTTTTTCGCCATCAACAGCCCGGCCGGCGTTGTCGGCAAGGAAGCGGCCGCGGCCGTTGCCACCATCTCATCATGGGGCTTTCCGGTATCCGTGGAGCAGATGCAGGCGCTGGCCGGCAAAATGGGCGAGGCCAGCCTGTTCGCGCGCACGGGCGGCGCGCCGTCGTTGGCCGTCGGCATGGCCAGCATTTTCGGCAGCGCCTTCGGCGACGGGCTGCTGGCCTTGTGGTATCACTTCGCCATCATGTTCGAGGCCATCTTCATCCTGACGACGCTGGATGCGGGCACGCGCGTGGGCCGGTTCATGCTGCAGGACATGCTCGGCAATATCTGGCCGAAAATGGCGGAAACCTCATGGGTGCCTTCGGTCATCCTGACCAGTGCGCTAGTCGTGGGCGGCTGGGGTTATTTCCTCTATATCGGAGTCATAGACCCGAACGGCGGCGTCAACATCCTGTGGCCGCTGTTCGGTATCGCCAACCAGATGCTGGCGGCCATCGCCCTGTGCGTGGCGACGGGCATTCTGATCAAGTCCGGCAAGTTCAGGTATGCCTGGGTGACCGGCCTGCCGCTATCGTGGCTGATCATCATCACCAGCACCGCCTCATGGCAGAAAATCACCAGCGACGACACCCGCATCGGCTTCTTCGCGGCCGCCAACAACCTGTCCGACAAACTGGCAGCCGGCACGCTGCCGCCCGAAAAAGCCGCCATCGCGCCGCAGCTGATCTTCAACCTGCACCTGGATGCTTATCTGACGCTGTTTTTCGTCGCGCTGCTGTGGACGATCGTATTCGACATGCTGCGCGTATGCGCGCTTCATCTGGCCGGCAAACCGATACGGCCGCTGACCGAAGTGCCGCATAGTCCGAGTCAGTTGGCGGCGGAATGGGTGAGGGATTGATGATTAGAAGGTTTAAGTCATTCTGGCAAATCGTACGTCGCCTTTCCGGCGACGATGCCTATGAGCGCTATCTGGAGCACTTTGCCAGGCATCATCAGGCCGACCCCGAGCACGTTCATTGCCAGCCGCTGAGCAAAAAGGAGTTTTTCAAGCAGTGGCAGGAGGAGAAGTGGCGGGGGGTGAAGCGGTGTTGTTAAATAGATCGATCGTTCATCTTCAGCCTGTCGCTAAATGATGGTGTACTCTGAACACGATAAGGCGCAATTTATAGCATGTTGGCCTCTATCATCTGGCGCATTACGCTAACGCTAATGCGCACTCACGCAGGACGAGGTTTGCAACCCCGTCCTTAACGTTTGACGCTGACGTTCTTTTAATATATGGGAAAGGAAATACGCATGCATCACAACCAAATTAGAAAGGATTCACCATGCCATCCCGACGCGTAGCCGCCGGGCTTAATGCCGGCACTTACTATCTCACGCTAACCGTTCAACGTTGGTATTACCTGTTCGATCGCCATAACCGCTGGCAAATCCTGTCCGATTCAATCCGTTATTGCCAGGACAACAAAGGACTGGAATTGAACGGCTACGTTTTTATGCTGAACCATATCCATCTCATAGTGACTTCGCCGGATGTGGCGGGATTTTTACGGGATTTCAAACGCTTCACTTCGGGTAAACTCAGGCGCAATCTTGAAAGCACGGAGCCAAATGTGTTGAAACTGTTTGTGGATGAGCAGGGCAGTTATCAATTTTGGATGGAGACCAATGCGCCGAAGAAGATTGAAACCCCTGCTTTCTATTTGCAAAAGCTTAACTATATCCATGAAAATCCGGTGCGGAAAAGTTATGTTTCAAGGCCTGAATATTGGTTTTGGTCGTCGGCTAATCCGGCCTCGCCGCTCCTTACCAAATTACTTGTAACGTGAAGCGCTATACTGAGCGTAGCCGCTTGGCTTGGGTGGTATAGAAACGTTAGGGACGGGGTTACAAACCCCGTCCCGCTTGGGGTCCCGCACCTTCCGCACTTTGACGCCATGTCGCCGAGCCCTGTTTGAATCGAACGTTCGGACAGATAACCGTTCCTGATCACGGCCGCTTAATCATCGTCGGTTTTTAACGCGCTATGTTGCGATAAAGGGATCGGTCGCCTGTCGATGAGGAATGGCTCAGCCCGGACAAGGAGTGTGGATTGAACAGTAAAGCTGGAGACCAGGCAGCATAGAAAACACGACCACTATTGACAAACATCGCCATCAAGCTTTGGTCCGTACTTGCCACTACCGGCGGCGCAGGCAGAAACCTAATCCACAACTGTAGTACCAGGCACAAAAAAGGCCAGTCGAAACCAGCCTTGAATAGGTGATACTGTATTACAACCCATTATTTATAGTAAATTTTTCCTCAATAAAGCTCATCGTTAAAGCCCATCGTAACTTTCTATCCATGAGATTGCTTATTTGGTCGAAAAATTAAGCTACTCATGACTTGAAGCACTAAGGGCTTTAAAGCGGCTGCTAGAAACGGTTCGTTATTAGCTCGCCACTGATTACAGCGTATATAAAGATTGATGAGCTGTTTAACGCCGACACTTAAATGTGTTGAGCGTTAAGGAGAGAGACAGCTCCAGGGACCTAGAACAATTGCAAAGAATACTCACGTCCGGGGACCAACTGGTATTCTTGCTCGTAATACTGGGATGTAGAGCCAGGCATGAAAACGTCTGTTTTTAATTTGGGAAGTGAAATAATCGGTGGGTCTATAACTATTGCTCCAGCGCTGACCCCATCCATTTGAACATCAGATAAAGTTACAGGTTCTGCATTTGCACTGCTCGCAATAGCCAGCATTGAAGCGAATGCTAACATGTAAGTTGAGTGGCTCATTTTTATTCTCCAAGTTATTGAACAAATTAAATAGCTGTTGAATTATATAACCTAAGTCACAAACTCAGGCGCCAAACAGTATTACACGTATTATCCGATTTTGCTATTGTAGAAATTACGTATTCGCTGCTTCCTCAATCATAACAAGTGAGGCGGTACGAACCGTATTGATCGAGAAGTCTCCTGCGTAGGCAAGTTATGACCGTGTATCGCCATTTCCACTATCCCGGATCAACATGTTTTTTCACGGTAAGCTTGACCGAAGGTCATGGCGGCTCTGATTGCCAGATACCGGCAGCGTGAAAGTTGCCTACGAAACAGTCAGGCAAAGATGGCCTGAGCAATAAAGAGCGGTGAAACCAGGATCAGATTGGCCCGGTGAGTTATGGTTCAATCCGGACAAGGAGGCATTGAACAGCGAAGTTAGCGGCCGGGTTCTTCAGACGAAGAGGTCCGTGCGCAACAGCCATTTTCAATCAAGCCGGACTCCCGGCTAAACCACTTTTCCTTCCTTGACAAATTCACGCAATATAGCCGCTTCCAGGCGCTTCAGGTCGAGCGAAAGGGATTGATCGGCCAGAATCTCGACTGCGCAATAGTGGGTAACATTCAGAATATTGGCGCCGGTGAGTTCGTATCGTGCAGCAATCTGTCGCCAGTCGATGTCGCTCGCGATACTGATTTGGGGCGGAAAGGTTTTTTGCCAGATTTCATAACGCTCTTCGGGTCGGGGCATGGGGAAATGAATGATGGTCTGAAAGCGGCGGACGAACGCTTCATCGATATTGGCGCGCTGGTTCGTCGCCAGGATAACCAGCCCGTTGTAGTTTTCGATCCGCTGCAACAGATAAGCCACTTCCTGATTGGCGTATTTATCGTGGGCGTCGCGGATGTCGGTCCTTTTGCCGAACAGCGCGTCGGCCTCGTCGAAAAACAGAATCCAGTTTTTGTTTTCCGCTTTATCGAACAGTCGCGACAGGTTTTTCTCCGTCTCGCCGATGTATTTCGACACCACGCGCGACAGGTCGATACGGAACACGTCCTTGCCGGCCTGCTTGCCGAGCAGCGTCGCGGTCAGGGTCTTGCCTGTACCCGGCGGCCCGTAAAACAACGCCCTGTAGCCGGGCTTGATTTTTTTCTTCATGCCCCAGTCATGCATCAGCGTATCGTTATGATCGATCCAGTTTTCGATCTCGTGGATTTGCCGCAGGGTAGTGGGGTGCAGCACCAGATCGTCCCAGTTCATTTCGGTTTCGATGTGTTCCGCCGGGAAATCCAGGCTGAAGCGCGGCTTGCTGACGGTGCCGACGGTAAGCTGTTCGACGATTTCCGGATCGATGACCAGGCGGCCGCTCATGATCGGTTCGCCTTCGCGCACCGGCTCCATCCAGAGGATGCGCTTTTGCGCGAACCAGTGTTCGCTGCTCAGGATGCGCTGGATTTCGAGGCGTTTTTCCAGATCGTCGCCGGCCAGGATAAACTGCGCGGTTTCGCCGGTGGGAAGGATGCCGCGGTGGTTGGTGCCTTTGACGCCGCCGAATTCGGGGAAATCGCCGCCTTCGGGGAGGTGTTCGGCGATGAGCCGGTTAAAGAAGTGGGGTTGGACGTGTGGAGCGATGGCAAGAAGTAAGACTATAAATTCCTCATATTCCGGGTTGTGATGTTCTATGAATGTTCCTAGCCAGGAGCTTTCATCGTAAAAATTCAGAGGCTTTTTCTCAAACCTTTCAGTTGTTCCAAAATAGACATTCAGACAGCCTGAGACGATGTCCCTCAGCCAGTTGATAGCAATCTGAAGGTTAGCAATATTGGAGTTCATTGAGTAGCCGGTTTTATAGAAATTACGATTGAGTGCTTACTTAGAGTATCAGTTTTCCAACAGTCCGAAATCGATAATAAGCATTGCGGGTCTATCCATAAAATCCATGCCCCAGAAGGCCTGATAATATCCGTCGCCCAATCCGCTGGCAAACATCGCGATGTTTATTGGGCTATCCTTGCTGGGATAATGCAAAGTCCAGTCGCCGCAAGCGTGGGGATTGTTTGGATCGGCGCTGAGTTTGAATTCATCTGCGAGCACATCATCGTAATAGTTGCCATCGGGATTTGCAGTGTAGAAGTCATCGAAAATTTGAATAAACCGCTGTCTGGTTTCCTGATCCATAAAACAGGCCAAACCGGCATCTACGGGAAAACCGGAAAGTTGCTCACCGTCAGTCGAATAGGTTGCCTCCTGCCAACGCATTGGAGCATGTTTTGAAATGATCAGTCCTGCAAGGGCAACACGTTTTCCCCATTCAGGAAGAGAGGCGATGCAAAGCTTTACGTCATAACTTCCAGGAGCAACGGTTATATCCAGGGCATTGACTTCATCGCTGAGAAAAGGGTCGCAGCAAAAAATGCGACCGGAAGGTAAATGTAGTTTGCCAATGTCTATAGTCTGGCAAACTGAATCCGCGATTGACGGTTTAAAATTTGCAAAAAGATCCAACATAATTTCCTTTAATTTAAAGTGATTTACGGCGCCAGGTATTTTTGTTTATGTCTGGAGCCACGGCTTCTGTTTTCACTGCTCGGCTCAAGAATATAATTCGCGGGATTTAACATCCAGGCTCTTATTTCCGGACCTTTGGGAACCCAGCCGTTTTTGCGGGCTGTATTGTTCCAGAAATCTACCGCATCGATTGGGTCGTGACTCATATCACAATCCGAGAGTGGCCACCATCTGCCATCCTTTAATTGCACCAAAACTTCATTATTTTCATTAACGGAGGTTTTATAGCGGGCAATTACTGCTCTACCGGTTGACGATGCCTTTCCGGGGGTATCCCCCAAATACTTTTCGCGTGAGCCTCCTTCGACGTAGGGCCGGATTTCTCCTGCCGCCCATCGTTTTTTGAAGTCGACCGTTTTTAACTGCATCTTTGATGAAAGTGATTGCACTTCATAATTGACGCGTTCCTTGCTGGCAAACAAAATTTCCGCTTTGCGTTCAGTGCCTTTATAGGGCAAGGTCACGAATTTTCCGGGAGAGGCTTCGGCAGGAAGGTCATCCGCGCGGTTTTCGGGCAAGACATCGAACAATGGGGCCATATTGACCGCCATTTCATTCATCAGGTTTTTGAGTTTTTGTTCTGTAAACTTAACGCTGGGCGAATTGGTTTTCTTTTCCCTCTCGATTTGAATTTTGACTTTGTCTATTTCTTGCTTCTTTTGTTTGGCCCTGGACAGATAAGGCAAGGCAAATGATCGGGCTAAAGCTTCTTCAGGCTGAGCGAGTATCTGTTCGATTCTGGCGACAAACTCCTCGGTGAACATTTCCACGCTAGCTACTTTAAGGCGGGCATTTTCGCTTTGCCCGGAAAAGAAGAGTTTATGTGATTGGCCTTTCTTGTCGGAGAAAGAAACTTTATTTTTCCACCATTCCAATAGAGATTGGGCCTTATCGGCCAGGAAACCACCGGCTTTCTTCAACATATTCCCCAGCCACGCCACAATCTTGTCCAGGCCCTTATCGATCGGCTGGCGAATCTTCCTGACGATGCCGACGATTTTTTCCGGGATGCTGCCCAGGCCGGCGAATTTGGCCAGGAACGCGATGACCACGGTCAGGGTTCGGGCCATCGTCATTTCCACTTTCTTTGCCGCGCCTGCGACCTGGCCGGCGGCGATGGCGGAGATGGAGTCGACGAATGCCGCGACGGCCGCGCCGATCTGCCGGATCTTTTGAATGAAGAAGGTGATGGTGTTCCAGATGGCCAGTACGGCCTGCACGAACGCGCCCGCCGGGTTGATCATCATCACCAGCTTGGTGATCGCCGCCTTGACGATTTCGGTAGCGACCATTTGGGTGACTTGCGCGATCAGCTGGCCTTTCAGTTCATTCAGTTCGGCTTTGATCTGCTCCCAGGCGGCCGCCGGCCCGTCTTTGACCAGCGTGACCAGGATGCCGGCGGTTTTTTCTAGGCCGGCCAGGATCGGGTCGGGGATAATCTTGACCAGCTTGCCGCGGATGGCTTGCCAGGTTAAGCCCAGGACCGACAGGACCAGTCTGACGATTTCCATCAAGGCGAACGATTTGGGGATATAAACGCCGGCTTCGCCCAACGGCCCGGTAATCCATTTGATCAGGGCGGTTTTCAGGTGCTTGCCGATGTTGGTCATAAAGAGCGTGAAGCCCATTTTGCCCGCCTTGACCAGATTGCCGACAAACGCGATCGGGTTTCGGATGATTTTCTGGAAACTGGCCTTGGCTTTGGCGATATAAGGCATGACGCCGGGCGCGACCACCGAGAAGATGATTTCCAGCAGGCTGAGCGTGGTGCCGAAGGCCCACGAGGTAAATCTCACGACGAAGTTGCCGAAAACTTTGAAAACCTTGATGAACAGGTTGGGCAGGATGATGAAGTCCATCACTTCCAGCGACTTCAGCATCGTGATGAAATCCTGCGGGAATTGCACGACCATGGCGAACAGTTCCTGCAGGGCGGTATTGAACCACTGCCACGCCTTTTGCACGGCATTGCCTTTTTTGATGTTTTCCCAGATTTCTTCCTGCCCGATCAGTTTCATGAAACCGCCGATCAGGGTGTCGGCGTTTCTCGGCACCGGCTCGTTGGTGATCGGATTTTTGCCCAGTATCGCGCATAACAAATCGAAGCCCGGCTTGCCCTGCGCCAAAGCCGCCAGCGGCATCAATACCGCGTCGCGGATGAACTGCAGGATCGCCTGGAAAATGCTGCCTATAAAGTCGATGATGTCATTGACGGGCTTGGTAAAGATGTCGACAGCTCTATTCCAGGTGCGCACAGGATGCAGGACGACATCCAGAAAATCGATGTCGTCCATAAATTGGTCGACCGCGGATTTGACGGTCCCCAGCAGATTGGCGAACCGCTTCAGCTGGCCTTCGACCCAGCTGCCCGCTTTTTCGAAGACGTTGTATTTCTCGAGGGCGTCGGTGATGATTTTGCCGCCCGGCAAGAACTCCACGATGGCCCGGAGAATATTGGCCGCGCTGCGGTCGACGCTTTCGCCGTTGATCGGGTTGACGCCGATAACGATAGTGAACATGCGGTAGCCCGGAATGTTGTAGGCTTTTTCGGCGAGCCAGTCCAGAACGTCCTGCCAGGACGGGATATCGATGCCGAGAAAGCGCTGTACAGCCGGCGGCGAGGTCGTGGCGTTGACCTGCGGGCTGCGCTGTACGGCATGTCCCTGCTGGATGGTATGGGTCAATTCGTGGGCGAGCAGCTGCTTGCCTTCGCTGGTGCCCGGCTGGTATTGGTCCTGGGAGAAGAAAACGTGGTTCTGGTAAGTGAACGCCCTGGCGCTCAGTTGCTGGTTCAGGCTGGCGGATTCAGGGTCGCTGTGGATGCGCACGTTGCTGAAATCGGCGTTGAATCTCGGCTCCATATAGCCGCGCACGTCGCTGGAAAGCGGTTGTCCGCCGGAGGTTTTGTTCTGGATCGCCGATTGAATGTTTGAACTGGCAGCCGGCGTGCCGGCGTCGCCTTTGCGCTGCAGTTTTTCTTCTTCAGCCGGGGCCTTTTGTATTTTTTCCTCCTCTTTTTTCTGAAGTTTTTCCTCCGGCAGTTCGGCCTTCTGGATTTTTTCCTCCGGCAAGGCCGCTTTTTGTAGTTTTTCTTCTTCCTTTTTCTGCAGTTTCTCTTCCGGCGCGGCAGCTTTCTGGATTTTCTCCTCCGGCAGGGCTGCTTTCTGTATTTTTTCTTCTTCCTGCTTTTGCAGTTTATCTTCCGGTTGCCGCTGGAGTTTTTCTTCCTTAATCGGCGCCAGGGCAGGATCAGGCATGCGCATGACTTTGTCGGCCATTTTGTCGGCTTCCTGCTCGAACTTGTCGCCGGGTTTGTTGACCGTCATTTTCGTTTGCACGGAAGCGGCGAAAGACGGGCTGGCCGGCGCGAAGAAATCGCCGCCGCCCGCCTTGGCGAAAAAGGGCCGGTTCGCCGTCTGGGTCGCGGTCTTCGATGCCGTAGTGGACGATTTTTCTGAGCTCGCTTTCATCTTCTTCCACCCATGGTCATGAGGTCAATAACGCCATTCCACCCAAAGCATCCGTGGCATCCAGGGCAGTTTTATCATGCTGATGCCCCAGGGCAGCTGGTCCATCAGAATATCGAAGGCTTTGCTTTCCACCTGCAAGCGCCAGTCGCCGTCATCGCGCCGGGTGATTTTTCCGGCGCGCAGCAGAAACGTGCCGCGCAGGCCGTCGATGCCGGTGTTTTTCAGGACGTCCCAGTGTCCGATCACGGCTTCGAGCAGAGCGGCCGCTTCTTCCGTTTCCGGATCGGTCAGGTCCATATCGGCCCCGGCGGGCGCCGTTAAGGGAATATTGCAGAGTATTTTCGGCAGCACCAGTTCATGCTCCGGCGCGATGCGCTGCCCGGTCGCCAGAAAATGCAGCAGGCACAGCGCGCGTTCGGGCTGAAGAATGACGTCGTTTTCGGAGGCGATGCCCAGGGCCTGGAAAAAACGGGGCAGAAACGGGTGCAGCAGAACCAGCCCGGCGTTTTCGATATAAATGCCTTCAGCCGCTTCAGGGTGCTGGTCTGGCCGGGCGTCTTCGGAAACCCTGCCGTCAGGGTTGCGGGCATTGCCGTTTATCGTGTTTTCAGAAGCGGGAAAACGCTGATCCGGCGGCTGATTTTCGGGCTCGCCTATAACGCCCGGCCAACTGCGCTCCAGCAGGGTTGCCAGATAGTGGCGCTGGATCGCCGTAACCGGCAGCTGTCGCCAGGCGGCGCGGATGATCCGGGTTTCCGTGTAAGGGCCGGAGCTTGTCATCAAGGCAAACGCCGCCTCCCACAGTTGTCTGGCAAAAGGTTTGATGGTCTCGGGCGCCAGTTCGACAGGGTTCAGCTGGCGCATAATATTCGCCATGATTGTTTCGAGGTCGGGAGCAAGCCGCTTCAGCAGGATTGCCAGAAACGCTTCGGAAAATTGCCGGACCAGACGTTGCCTGGCGCCGGCCGATGCCAGCGCGGCAAGGACAGCGCCGGAATGACGGCTTGAAGGGTTTTCCTGCCAGATCCTGAGCAGGGCTCGTTCCAGATTCTCGCCTGCCGGCAGGCGCAGGCCCCAGGGCAGCGTGCCGGTCGTCAAAAAATAAACCCAGGCTTCCTCGATGCGCTGCGGCGATGGTTTTTGCGTGATGCCGCCCGCGGCTGCCGCCTCATGCCCTGCAGGCGGTTGCAGCGTTCGCAACGACTTTTCAAGCGCCCGCCCGACCAATCCGGGCAAGTCCTGCTCCAGCCGATCGAGAGCGATTTCGCCCACATCGATCTCCAGGCGCTCCAGCGACCAGTGTTCCGTCGCCGGCACGCATCGGTCCAGCGCGCTTTCAATCGCAGGAAACAGCCGGTTCCGGCACCAGTCCGGCAGACGGTTATGCAAGGCCAGGCCGTCGGCTTCGGTGCCGTTGACCCGGATATGCAGATGGTGCCGGCGGATGGTGTGGGTCATTAGCGCAAGTCTTTCAACGTTGAACTGAAACAGCCTTTGTCGCTGATTGCAGTCAGTCTTATGAAGCCGCCGGGCTGCCAGTCAATGGCTATTTTCTCGCCGACATAAAACGGCTCCTTGGTCGGCGTAGAAAAATCCCATACCCAGGCGGCGATGCCGGTCGTGGGCATTTCCTCGCTGATGGCGAAGATGAACCGCGTGTCGCCTTCCTCGTTCAAAACGAAATCGGGCTTCAGATCGAAGCCATCGCAAAGACTGACGAACTCGCTGCCTGTGCATTGGTTGCGCTGGCTGCAGGCAAAGGCGGGCACGCGGGTTTCTTTATTGTCCAGATCGAAATTGGTAAAGATTGCGCCATCGAAGGGGGCTGCACCGATGGCGTCATTGCCGTAGCGCACGGAAAAATTGCCGGAAGAGGCCGAGTTGCTGAAACTGAACTCGAAGGTGAAGCTGAAGGCGTCCTTGATAAAATGCTCTATCCAGAGAATACCGAAAGGATCGCTTTCATCCGGTGCATAGCTGATTGTCAGACGATCCCGGCTCAGTTCGCCGAAAGTCTCGTTGATGGCCTTGTTGACGGTTTCGTTGAGTTTTTCAGCGGCGGCGGCCAGCGCGGTTTTGAAGTCGCTGTTAAGGTCGTCGACGCTGATTTGCAGGAGATCGTCGGTGCCGCTCAGGTCGAGGTCCTGGCCATTAAAGCGCAGCTTGAGTCTGGAGGTCTGTTTGTAGCTCCGGTAACGCCCGTCATCCATGGCGGGCTGCAGCCAGAGCCGGTAGGCGCAGCGTTGCGACTGTCCGTCATCCGGCAAGTCGCAGGGCAATTGGCAGGTATGGGCGAGGATGGTTTCCACCGTGCATAGCCGCTTATCGGTGATGCGCAATAACAGGCTGGCGCCGCTCGCCGTCGGTGCGCTGGTATAGCTGGCGCCGTCCAGCGGCGCGTCGTTGACGGTATAAGGCGGAGTGCCTCCGGTAATCGAGAGGGTCGCGACGTAAGTCTGGCCGTCTTCCGAGCATTTGAACTCCGGTTCGCCGAGGCGCAAGGGTTCGGGGATGACGACGGTTTGCGGGGCCGACACGGCGTCGCCGGCATCCTGGATGACCAGAGTGTGTTCGCCGGCCGTCAACCGGACCGGGTTGACCAGATCCTGGAAATCCTGTTCGTCGATTTTGATCCGGTAAGGCGGTGTGCCGTCCTTGACGGTTATCGTGACTGCCGCTGCCGGCGCTGCCGGGTCCGATTCCGTGCAGCCGATGGCGACGGTAAAGGTCGGCGGCGTTTTAGGCAATACGAACTGTATCGGCGCGCAGTCGGAGCAGCAAAGATAGGGTAGGTAAAAGTCGCCGATCACGGTGCCGTCGGCCAGGTCGTCAACCGTTGCGGCGATGATTTTGTCGGCCTTGCCGGCGAAATCGGGGGAGCCGAACGTGCCGGGAAAATCCGGTATCAGCGCCGACAGGTCGTCCAGCACCCGTTGAAGGTCCGCGTTGATGAGCGAAGGCTGCTGGAAGCGCAGGCGCTTGATGGCGTCCAGCAGGTCCGGGTCGGCAGGCATCCGTCCGCCGTCGGCCCGGGCCGCAACGCGGGTTGCGGCGTCTCTGACCGGGGCGGCCGCGGCAGGTTCCGGCCGGACAAAGACAAAATCCCTCAGGTTGGCCGCATGGGCGTGCAAGGGCAGAATGATGCCCGCCGAGAAAGGCTCGACGCGCCGCACGACGGCTTTGAGTCCGGCGGCAGGGCCGGTTTTCGCCGCCGGCTTCTGATGGTAGACCAGAATGAACGTGCCGCCCAGCGGTACGCCGGCTTTGTGCTGAATGCCCGGATGTTCCGGCAAAAAGTTGCCGAGAAACTGCTTTTTCTTCAGCGCCCGGACGCGGCGCGCATATTCGTCGTACAGGGCCTTTAAGGCGTCCGGCTGGCAATTGTTCAGCAGATCCTCCAGCCGGTCGTCGATTTCCTCCCAGTTCAGGACAGCGGAGTTGCCGTCGAGATTGGCGATGCCGTGTTCGCGCCTTGCTTCGATGGCTTTGACGACAATGGCGAGATTGCTGAAACGGGTTTCGACGTCGTCGAAATCGATGTCGGCGAAATCGTCAGGCAGCGCGTCACTCAGTTTAATGAGATAAAAAAAGCTGTAATAGACCAGCATATCGCCGGGAGGAAAGATATTGATCCAGCTTGCCATCAGATTGGCGTCGATGTCCGGCACGACGCCGCCTTGCTGGGTTATATAATCTTCAAAGGCGCGGCCCAGGGTATTGGTCTGCACCAGAAAATCGGGCGCGTACCGGTTGATGACGGCGAATTGCGATTTCACCGGCGTCTTTACCGGCGAGTCGGTATCGAAAGGCAGGTGGTAAAAATAGGTCAGCGACTTGATCAGGGCGCACAGCAGTTGTTCGCGCGTCACGTCGTAAAGGGTCTCAAGATCCTGAAACCGGCAGTTTTCCTTGTTTACATCAATGGGCGCGGTGTCGTCGAAAGCCCCCGTGCGCAGCGCGATGAGTTGGATGGGCAGGCGATGGCTGGACTTGATCGACAGCAGGGTATTCAGCACCATTTGATAGTTTTTACCCAGATGCCCCTCTATCCGCAGGAAATTGTAGGGTTCCAGATCATAGGCCAGCGGCTGGGCGACGAACGCAGGCGCGGCCGGCACATATTCGTCCGCGCGGTAACTCAGGTTGTGATGGGCTCTGAGGCGCCGGGTTTTCTCTGGATTCCACAGCCGATACAACGGCGGTTCGCCGGTTTGCTGGTAATAATAGGGAATGGCTTTTTCGGACAACGTCACATCGCCCAGTCTGGACGGCGTGATGCGAATTTGCGAGTCTATGGGAATATGCGTCAGCTGCGGCTTTACCGGCGGCAAAGCGGGCGTGTGCGTAAAGCGGTCGATCATCTCCGCCATGCGCCGGAACAACAGCACGACTTCGCGGGTGCGCCGCTCGCAATCGCCGATGGCGGCGGAGGGCAGAAAGCGGTGACGATATCCGGGCGCATCGGTTTCCCCGGCCGGAAACAACAGGCCCAGCATCAGATGCCGGGGGAACAGTTTTTCGGACGGGCAGCAGGCGCACAGCAAATCCACGCCCTGCCAGCGGAATTCATCGTAGGCGCGGATCAGGTCGTCGAAGAAATCATAGTAATAGGGCAGAAAGCGCACCTGCTCGGCGCTGGCCGGGGCGCTGTCCAGAAAACCGAACCGGGCCATAAAGCCGCCGAAGGGATCGCTGGCATAGGCTTTTTTCAGGATGGGCTGAAAAGCCTGATAGGCGCGGGTCAGCGCGTCGCCGAGGGCGGCGGCCAGATCGCCGGCGCTGAAGATTTTCAGGAAGGCCGCCAGCACGTCATGGCTGGTCACCGGCTGGCTGTCCGGTACGCTAAAGCGCGGCAGACGCAGATCCGGCAGGTCCAGCTGCGCCGCCAGCCTGGCTTCCAGATCGCCCGGCCCCAAATCACCCGATGCATCGTTCGCATTGGCAATGATGCTGTCGAGATCGGCTTTGCCGATTAAGAGACGCCGGACCTTGACGGTGACGTCCGAACCCTTGTCGTTGCAGTTGTTGGGGCTGCAATTGCGCAGGGCGGCTTTTTTCAGCTCAAGAAACAGCAGCACCGCCTTGTCATCCAGGAAGCCCGCAGGGTCGGCCAGAGGCGCGGTATTGGGTTCGCCGGCCGGAAACAGTTCCCACAGCGGATATTGCTGGCTGGTCGCGCTGTTTTTGAAGGCCGGATAGTCGATGTCAGCGGGCAATTCGTAGGTCCGGTACGCAACCAGCGCCAGATCGTCCGGTTCCATGATCAGATAGCCTTCCGAGGTGACGCCGCAGCCTCTGGACAGGAAAATCGTGCCCGGCGCTTCGTCAAGCCTGATCTCCAGACCGCAGACGATGCCGATGCCGATCAGGTTGGCCCGCGTCAGGCGCTGCTGCTCGTCCAGATAGCCGAACATCTGGTTCAGATGGGCATTGGTCAGTACCTGATTGGCTTCGAAGACCGGATAGTTATCTTTTAGTGGTTGCATGGCGATGTCACTATTGTCAGAAGTTTCAGAGGGTTTGGGCCGGCTGGCGGGCGTGGAGCGATCCCAGCGCGGTGCTGCCGAGGCGCACCGGGTTTTGATCGCTGCCGTCGTCGCAATCGTGCAGGGTCGCATCCGGATAAACGTTGCGCAGTCCGGCCAGCAGGTTGACGACCTGCCACAGGCGGAACGACACTTCCCGATAACCGGCATAGCGCTCATCCAGCAGCGTCTGTAGGGCCGCGGCCGTGCCGGTTCTGAACGTGGCGTCGGCACAGAAGGCCGGCGCCTGGGCGTCGCCTTCTTCACGCAGGCTGATGGTGATCGGCTGGAAATCGGTGAGATCGCCGAAATCGCGGCCTTGCTGAACGTTGCCGCTCATCCACTGGTAAAAGGCCGTGCCGTATGCGCTCAGAATGCCGGCGCTACACCGGCACAGATCCGCGGCCGAAGCGCTCAGCAGATTGGCCGACAGGATGGCGTGAAGCTGTTCCGGCAGGCGTTCTTCGGTCCAGTCGATTCTGGCGTTGGCTTCCAGCCACTGGCGCCAGGCATTTTCAAAGCGCTCGAACTGCCAGCCGGTGAGCGCGATGGGCTGAAAATAGTCCAGCATCAGTGCGACAATCTGCTGCCAGAGCGCGTCATCAATCACGACCGCGCAATCCAGGCCATTGGCGTCCAGGGTGTCGAACAGCGTCTGCAATTCGGCTTTCAGTTCATCCGGCTGGAAATTGCGCAGGATTTTGTCCTGATACCACAGCCTGAAGGCATCGCTGAAGCGCTGGTAAAGCGCCGTCGCGCAGCCGCAGGCCTGTTCTTCGTCTGCGCTGGCCGAGGCCGCGCTCAGCAGCTTCGCCACGTTGCCGACGATCGGATCGCAAGGATCGGCCGTGAAACCGTCGTTGCCGACCCAGCAGATCTTCGCGAGCAGATGGGCGGGCGTTTCCCGGCGGATGGTGCGGTCGGCGAAACCGCGCAGGTCCATATTGTCGTTGTGAGGCGCCGTCCAGCCGGGCATGACCCAGGTCAGGCGGAACGAATAGGGGTCTTCGTCGCCGCAGGTCCCGCAGCCGCCGCTGACGCAGGCCGGGTAGAGCGCATCGCCCGGGAACTTGGGCCGCAGCAGCAGATGTTCGACGACGATGGCGCGCTCGTTGGCGCTCCAGCCGAGCAGTTCGGTCTTGAGCGCTTCGGCTTCGCTTTCGCTTGCCAGCGGCTCCGACTGGCCCAGCGGGTTGTCGTCGGCATCCTTCAGCTTGAGCAGATAGCCGGCCGCTTCGGGCGCAATGTCGTATGCCGCCGGATTGCTCATGGCCGCGAGCAGCGCCTGCCAGGCCTGGCGTTTGGCGTCTTCGTCGTCGCCGGCGTCGACGACCAGGCTGCCGGCAAACCAGCTGTGCTGCTGGGCGTCGACCAGCTGGTAGGTTATCGTATAAAGGCTGCCGGCCGGCTCGCCGGCATCCATGCTGAACACCAGGTCGGGAAAGCCCAGCAGCAGGCTGACGCGTTTCTTGATGCCGGCCGGGTTGTCCTGCGAGACCGGCAGGGTGTAGTTGAAGGCCTTGCCGCGATCATGGCTGATGCCGGGATAGGCGGTCAGGAAGGCAAGCTTGTCCTTGATCAGGTGATCCTGCGCGGCCTGGCCTTGCGAGCGGGACAGCAGCAGCGCGTATTCGCCAAATTGCTCGCCGAAACGGGCCATCAGATGATCGAGGAAGCGGTTGCGCCGCTCGTGGAATTCCGGCTTGGTTTCCGTCATCGCTTCCAGCTCGGCGGTACCGAGACCGTCGGTCAACTCGTCATAGCCCTTGATGACGGATTCGCTGAATGCCTTGAAGAAATACGTGCGGTCCGTCGTCGGGTCGAGAGAGAACAGGTCGGCGGTATGGGCGATCTGCGCCAGGGCGTTGGCGATGAGCTGCTCGAAGACCAGCAGGTAAGCCTTGAGCTGCCGGGCCTGCGCCTTGCGCTGGCCGGATGCGTGAGACGGCAGGCCTTCCGGGCCGATGCCGTAAGTCAGCGGAAAACCGTATTGCAGCGGAAAATAGGCTTCGGGATCGCGGAATGTGCCTTCGGGGATGGGCAGGTCGTTGAGCGTGTTTTTGATTTTCGGCCGCTCCATCTCGCCGCGCAACTGTATCAGGGTGTCGTAGGCCTCGTCTTGTCTGGGCGCGAACGGCAGGCCGTTTTTGAAAAACAGGAACCGGGACAGCTCCCTGTGGAAACGGGGCTGATGCAGGGGGCTGATATACAGCAGCCAGGCCGCGCTGATTTTATCGCTGTCGAATACCGGGCTGCCGTCGCTGGCCCAGCCTGGATCGGCGGCGCCTTTGACGATATTGCCTTCGGCGTCGTATTTGCTGAGCAGCAGGTTATTGACGGCAATGACGCCGTCAATGTCCATCAGGCTGTTGATGAGGTCGGAGACGCGTAAAACGGTTTTTAAACCGGAAGCGTCAAGGTCCGCCTTTTTGATAAAGCCGTTGCTCAACTCGGGGCCGTTGAAAATGTCTTCCACGGGCGTGCTGTCGGACAGCAGTTCCTGCAGGGAGTAAAAGGGCACGGGCGGATTGAAATAGCGTTCGACAGCCAGCCAGATCTCGGCCTGTATCCGTTCGATATCGGCATCGGGCTTGGTTTCGACATCGGCGCAGACGCTCACATCCTCGATATCGACGAGCCGGATGCGGCAATAATCCTCGTCCAGGTTCCGGTGCTTTTGCAAGGCGTCCCTGGCGGCGCCGACGGCCGCTTGCGTTCCGATCAGCTTGTTGCGGTAACGCCGGATGAAGCCCGCCGATGTGGTGTCTTCGAACAAGGCCTTCATGCCGGCGGCCGTTATCTGGCTTTTGGCGGTGACATCGCCGAAAACGCGCAGCGCGGCAGGGCCGATGCTGATTTTTTCGCCGCCCGGCAAAAGTTCCAGCTCGAAGCGCACATACCAGACCTGGCGCCAATGATCGCGCAGGTATTTATCGCGCCCGGCGTCATCCAGCAATGGGTCTGTCAATACGTCGTAGGTTTTGGTGGCGCCGATGCTCACCTTGACGGTGAACGAAGCGCCGTTCAGGCCCGAGAAGGCGTCTCCGCTGTCGATGAACAGCCGTCCCTGTTCGGGATTTGCCAGTTGCCAGTCCGGGAAGCGCATTTCCATCGCTGTCGGGTGCGGATCGCCTTCGGCGTCGAAAACGCTGAAGGCATGCCTGATCTTGCGGTCGTTCAGGTCGCCCAGTTCGGGGGCCGCTTCCAGTTCCAGCAAGACCTCGTACAGACCTTGCGGCTCGACTCGTTTGGGATGCAGCGCTTCGTCGGGTTTCTGATAGGAAAGCTGCAGTTGATCGTTCTGGCACCAGGCGTAATAGCTGAAGCCGCAGGCGCAATCCTTGCAGAACACCCAGGCATTGCGTACGGGCTCAAGGTCGATCAGCAGGCGGCGGAAATCGTCCGGCGTCAGCGGATTGACCGTCAGGATGTCGCGCGCGGTGAAAAAGGCCTGATCCGGGAAGGGCGTTTTGGCGTCTGCCGGCGGCGAGGCGGGCGTCAGCAGGTCGGCGATAGCCCAGCCGCTGCGGTAGGCCAGGTCGGTAATGGCGTAACACAGGTTTTCGAGAAGAGTGATGCCGGGGTCGTGAGTGTTGTAGTCCGTCCATAAACGGCTGCCCATCTGTTCGATAAAGCCGATGCCTTCGCGCCGGAGACGGTAGTAATCCTCGGCGGCTTTCAGTTCGGGCTGTTTGGGCAGGCTATCGGGTATCTTGTTCATACGGATTCACACGGACAGGTGCTGTCGGCCGTTGTTTGCTGGGCGGGGTCAATGACTTCGATCGCGTGATGCCTGGCCGAAACCAGTATCGATACCGCTTTCGAGCCTTCTATTTCGGTCGCGTCCTGATCGACGACCTCGATTTTCTGGCCGTTGCCGTCGAGCTTTGTATAAGTATGGGACAGTCTGAAATCGGTGACGTAATCCACATACGGCTGTTCTTCCACAAAGTTGATCAGCACGGATTGATAAACCTTGCCGCCGAACGTCGGGCTGCCGCCGCCCGGGAAAGCCCAGGGCGAAAGGAAGCGGGTGATGGCTTCGTCGAGCTTGGCGGCATGGAACGTTTCATCGAAGCCGGTGTGGAAGCGCACCTTGAACTGCGCGCCGACTTCCTCGAACAGCGGATTTTTGACATGCAGTTTGACGAAGCAGGAAAGGCGCTGCTGCAGGAATGCCTTGATGGCCTCCAGCAGTCCCAGACTGGTATAGGGCCGCAGCGGATCGCGCAGGTTATGGAATTGCTGGTTCGGCACGGTGACGATCGTGACATGGCCCGGCGCCAGTTCCCGGTAGATGCCGCCGTCTTCATCGGGTTCGTAATGCGTATGGTTCAGGCATTTGGCCTGGTAAATCTGCGGAAAGGCTTCCAGCAGCAGATGTTCGTAATCCCAAAGCGCGATGGCCCGGTCCTTGTGCCGCAGGCGCTCGCTGACGCGGGTATAAAAGGCGTCGGGCTGCTCGGCGCCTTTGCCGCCGAACCCCGGAAACGGCTGGCTGACGCTTTTGACGGCGGCGTGGGGCGTGTCCAGTTTGCTGATGGTGCCTGCCGGCAGGGTTTGGGCGGCAAAGGCCGGATCGTTGCCGTTGTCTTTGAAGGTGGCGCTCAGGCCCTGCGCCGCGACCATCTGCAGGCGGCATACCGCATCGCTTTCCGCGGCGACGGCGGCCCTGATCCAATGTTGCCCGGCCGGCAGCAGGGTATTGGCTGATGAAGCGTCATCCGGCACCGAGAAAGTGATGATGCCGGAATTCAAAAGTCCGGACGTGCCGTCCTGTACAGTGTTTTCGGGAAAGCCGACCCATTCGTTGTCGCGCAGATAACTCCAGTGGATATGCGGCTGCGGTTTGACCGATACCGGATCGGCCGTGCCGTCGGCCACCTGGAAGAACAGCGCCAGATTCTGCGGCGGCCGCAGGTCGGCGATGCCGATATAGCATTCGGCCTCATGCTGGACGGGGTGATTGGCCGGCAGTTTTTTATCGAAGCCGTTGCCGCCGGCGCTGTTCAGATGCCTGAACTGCGGCAGTAAATAGAGAGACGGATCGGGGGCGCCGCTCGTCAGAAACGGGTGCTGCTCGGCGAGGCCGAACGGGGCCAGATGAAAGAAACGGCCCGGTCGCGCGTCGAAATCGGTTTGCTGGCCGCTGCCGGTCAGCAGGGTTTGCGTCGCCGTGTAGTCCAGCGTCAATTCGGTAATGAACGGGCCGGCAGGCGGGACGGGTTTGGGATTGGGGGTGACTTGATTGATGACATTGTCTATGTAAGTGGCCAGGGCCTGTTCATACAAACTCTGGCCAAAATCGCCGGAGAGTTTCAGGCGCACATAGCCATGCCGGGACGCCGTGTTGAACATCGCCTGTTCCGACAGATCAGGTTTGTCCACATACGGTTTTACCTCGCTGGCAATGCCGCTCAGCAGTTCAAATTCGGTTTCGTCGATATCAAAAGCCAGCGTTTCCACGGCTGACCATTGGCCGTTCTGCAAAAAGTCCACGCCGATTTTGACCGTGGCGCCGGGGTAGGGAGCAGGCGCGGTTTGCCAGTCTATGTTTAGCGTGCAGGATGACAGTTGCTTTTGGAAGCCTTCCCTGGAGCCGATCACCAGGCTGCTGTGAGTCGCGGGCGATGCGCCGAACGGCTGAAACGGCTTGGACGTGTCGACCGGGCCGAAGTCATTGGCAACCGCCAGGGTTTTCAGGCCGATGACCTCGACGTCCAGATCGATTTTTTGCACACGGACGGACTCAAGTCCGGCATAAAGAAAATCGCTGTTTTCGTTGTGTGTCAGTTTCAGCAGCAGCACCGGCAGATCGGTCCCGAAACCGTAGCCATGCGTTTTGGCCGAATAAGGCACGACGGACGGATCGGCGCCGCCCAGGCGGACTGTCAGCAGCAACTGGCCGTTGACAGGCGAGGCGAATTTGGTTACTTCGGCCTGAAACCAGCCTTTTTCGCTGCTGACGAAACAGGCGACCTCCGCTTTATGATCGGCGTCCAGGGTGCCGGCCGGGTCGATGGCGAAGCGCAGCGTGATGGTCCTCACGCCTTCGGCCAGCATTAAGTGGTGCGAAGCCACGGCAAAGCCGATTTCGGCTCCGGGCATTCTGATTTCGGCCAGTTCGCCCTGGCTGTACAGCTTGTTAAAGAAGGGCTGCCAGGACTGATCGGCGGATGTGAGTTTCGCGCCCAGGCCGTCGTCTGAATTGGCGACCGGCGAGGCGAACAGGCGGCCGCTCTGGTAGGGCAGACTGTCATGCTGGGCGTTGGCATGCCGATAGACGGTTTTCAGCGCGGTGACTTTGCTCCGGTTGGCGACAAACGTCCGGTCATTGGCATAGAAGACATCGATGCCCGAATCGTCCTTGCCCGCTTTAAACAGCGCGTCTGCGGCTATTTCGTGGCTATCCGCCTGTTTGGCCAGTTCCACCAGAAGATGGACATGGCCGGGTTCGGCCGGTTTTTCCTTCAGGCGCAGGATCTGCCGGTAATAAAAATCCAGATGGCGCGCCGTCAGGGTATTGGTTTCCGCGCGGACATAGTCGAATAACCGCAGAAAGGCCAGGAACAGGGCGTAGTGCGGTTCGTGATCGTCGCGGCCGGTCAGGGTCTGCTGCAAGGACTGTCTGGCCTCCGCGACCGTGCGGACATAGACTTTCAGGAACTGGTCAAAGACGGACTTGAAGAGATTGTGCGTGGCGATGTGATTGATGCGTTCAAACACGCCGGCGCCGCTGCCGTAAACCGAACTGTCCGGAGCAATGCCCGACAGGTAGGCGTTCCAGTCGGGATCGGAAGTCGTTATCCAGTCTGCGGAAAACTCATAGTGGTAAATGCCGGTGAAATCCGTTGTCGGCGCGCCTAACAGAACCATGTCGGGGTGGGCGCCTGCAAAATCGGTATCGGACTTGGGAAAGGCTTCGTGGTAGGCGATCAGCCTTTTCAACTCCGGCGCCAGCTGGTTTCGGATCAGGTTGCGCAAGGTGTGCTTCAGCGGGATTTCGGGCGCCAGCTCTTCCTTCAACTGTTCCAGTTGTCTGGCGAGCGTGCCGATTATGCTGAACAGATAGCCCAGGCGTTGTTTCAGTTCGGTTTCCTTGTCAGGCGCGTCGTTGCCGAGATTGTTCAAAAAGTCGAAAGAGGCCTTGACGCTGCTTTTGTAATAATCGATGTCCTGTACCGCGGCAATCGCCAGTTGCACCGAGGCATCGCGGCTGAAAAAGGGCGCCCAGTCGCCGGTCGCGACGTTATTGAGGTCATAAAACTTCAAATGTCCGGCATAGGCTTTTGCAAACACCAGCGCATGTTCGAGCTTTCTTTCATCGCTCGGCGCGTAAGCGGGATTCAAGGGCGCGGGAAAGCGCTGATCCTGGCGGGTGCCTTCGTGGACCAGTTTCAAGGGATCGGTGTTTTGCTTGCAGTTGCCTGAATTCGCCATGATTAAACGCCCTCAGGCAAAAGGTTGACGGTTGTAGCGAGGTTAATGTCGGTGCCCTCCAGTTTGTAGTAGGGGTAGACGAAGTTGAATCTCGAATTGGTGGCTTTCACCCGGTAAACGATGTCTATCAGCACCACGCCTTCCCGCTCCCGGCTGTCATTGAGCTGCACTTTTTCCAGGTGGATGCGCGGTTCGTGATACAAGATGGCCGATGCGATCTTGTCGGCCATCAGCGTTTTCATGCGCGTATCCAGATTCTCAAACAACAATTCGTCCAGATTGCAGCCGTACTGCGGCAGCATGATCCGCTCGCCCGGTCTCGTGCCGAGCAGTACTTCCAGACTGGAGGCGATATCGGATTCCTGCTCCAGCATCTCGACCCGGGCGCTGCCGGCATCGAAGGAGGGAGGGAAGGACCAGCCGCGGCCGAGAAAGGGACGATCCATATCAGCCACCGATTAACACAGTCAATGCGCCGGGCGGCAGGATTGCGCCGCCTCCGGCGGTCAGGTCGCCGATTCTGGCCGCCGGCAGGCCGTTGATCTGAACGGTTGCCGAACCTTTGATGACGGCATCGGCTCCGCAGTTGTCGCCCAGGCGCGCCGCGGGAAGTCCGCCGATGAACACAGTGGCCGCTCCGGGCGGCAGGATCGGCATGGGAACGCCGGAGGTCGCGGTGCTGGTGATCAGGTCGGTTACGCGTGCTGCAGGGGGCATCTTGATGGCTCCGGGTCAGTTGATTTGAACGATGCCGCCCTGGATGACCGTGGTGGCACTGCCTTTCAGGGTGGTGCTGGCGCCCGATATTTCGGCGCTGCCGCTGCCTGATGCCTTGAAGGCGGTCTGGGCTTTCAATTCGGTGTTCATGCCTTCGATTTTTATGTCCTTGGCGGCTTTCAGGATCAGGTCTTTGGTGCTTTCGATTTTGATGCCGCTGTCGTCGAGGGTGATTTTGTTGCCGTTCTGGTCTTCCAGGGTGATGCCCTTGTCTTCTTCGGACAGCCGCATCCGGTTGCCGCCGGGCGTTTCCAGCGTGACGATCTTTTTTTCGTCATCAAAGGTGAATTTCATTTTTTCACGGCTGACATAGCCTTTGCGGTGGTTGTCATCCTTGGCCGGTTCCGGTACGGGCTTGGCGCTGCTGTGGCACATGCCCAGAATGACCGGGTAGCGGGGATCATCGCTGAGAAAGCCGACGATCACTTCATCGCCGATTTCAGGGCGGAAAAACGTGCCGCGTTCCTTGCCGGCGTCCAGCGTCGCGACGCGCGCCCAGACACCTTCCTCGGCGGTGCTGATCAGGGGCAGCCGCACCCTGATGCGGTCTTCGCCTTCGGGGTCTTCCAGCACGGTCACGATGCCGGTCTGCAAACCGCTGACGGCCGGCAGCAGTCCCGCGGCCGGCAAGGGGCGCAGGTTGTAGGTTTCGGCGAACAATTCGGTGCTCAGGCCCAGCTGGACATCGGTTTCCCAATTGCCTTTGGCGAAGCTGTGGCGGACGCCGGATACATACAGTTCGCCTTCGAAGCGTTCGCCGATCCCGCTCACCTGAATGATCCTGTCCGGCAGGGCGCCGGCGAAGCCCTGGAATTTCGCCCGCCCCCGCACTTTGGCCAGACGCTCTCTCAGCAGCCGGCCGTCGGCCCAGGCCTGTAATTCGGGCTGGCTCAGTTTGCCGCCGTGCCTGATGGTTTGAGGATCACCGCCGATCACATCGGCGAGGCCGGCATATTCGAGATTGCCGCCGCCGGTAATGGCGGGTTCTTTCGCTTCCGCGGTCAGCAGTTCCTGATCGCTTGCGTTCCAGCTCTGGGCGGTGATGCCCTTGCTTTGCCAGCGGGCGTCGATTTCGGCGTCGAGTTCCAGCAGCGTGGAACCGTATTGAACGGTAAGTATGGAGGATTCGGAAGCGGCGGGCGGCGCTACGGTAATCCTGCCGTCCTCAACCTTGACGATCAGGCCGTTGGCTTCGGCGCGGCACAGCAGGAAATCCCAGTCGCTGGCATCGTACTGCACCACTTCTTTCAGCGCCGCCGGTGTGGCGGCGATGTCTTTCTGCAAACCGTAGCGGCCGATAAGGTCTTCCATGATGTCGCTGTCCTTTTGGTCGGCATAATAGCGGCTGTGAACGCCGTGGGTCATTTTTACCGCTTCATCGCGGCATTCCACGATCAGCTGCGCGCCGTTCTTGCGGATTTTGATGCTGTGCCTGACGATGATGCCTTTAAAGACCGGCTCGTTCTGCGAGCGGTAGCCGAGCTGGATTTCAATTTTCCTGCCCGGAATGAAATGGTCGGTGTTGCTGGCCTTGAACGTCGCCTTGGCGGCTTCGCCATCCTGTAAATGAAGGGTGGCGGTGGGAATCCTGTTCAATTCCCGGCTCACGTAAATCGACAGCACATGGAATTCGCCGGAGATCTGCGCGCCGTCGATGAGTATGGCATGGGTGCAGACGTCGGGTGTTGCCGGGGTAGGGATGGTCGATTCGTTGTTCATGGCCATTCAGCGGGCTTGGTTAACGCAGCGGTGGAAACACCAGGTCGGTTCCCGGGACCAGATGCCGAAAATTACCGAGGCCGTTGGCTTTCGCCACCTGGAGATAATATTTCGGATCGCCGTAAATCCGCTGGCACATCAGCGGCAGAGTGTCGCCGGCCTTGACCTTGCGCACGTGGGTCAGATCGGGTGAGCTTTTGTCCTCCTGCAGGGCGCGTTTTTTCTCTTCAATGCTGCCTTTGAACCTGACCTTGGCAACGGCGCGTATCGGCTGGCCGTTGGGGTTGAACAGCTTGTAGTTGATGCTGAGTTCGACAGCCCGGCCTTTGAAAATCAGATTGCCCCAGACCAGTTTCAGATGATAAGGCTCGTGGGATGCCCCCTGATAGCCGGTCAGCATTTGCCGGAAATGGTTGACATCGTCGAATACACCGTCGGGATTGGGTTTGCCGTCGATGATGCCGGTGTTGTCGAACAGGAACTCGAAGGAGAGTTCTTCCGGCAGCGTATATTCGAATTTCGCCTGCGCAGAGCTGGTGCCCTGGCCCTGTCCGTCCGACGTTTTGACCTTGTAGTCCAGCGTGTAGGTTTCCGGGTTGATCAGGGCTTCGAATTTGTCTTTGGCTTCCGGCTGACCGCCGTTTTCGGCGTCTTCGGACGTTTCGAAAGCAAGGATGAGCATCTTTTCCAGTTTGCCAGTCATCAGCGTTCCTGTTTGTTTTGCAATATTTGCAGTACCTGCTCGACGCACTCCGCGACGATGGCTTCCCTGACTTCATCGTTGTCGGCGCCGATCGCGTTTTTGCCGGCGCCGGCCGGTTTTGCGCCGGGCGCCGGGCCGGGCGACGTATCGACCGAGACGTGGATGTGCAGCTCTTTTATCTCAATGGGCATTGTCCGTTACCGGTTTGTCGATCATGGCGCCGCTCTCTACTGAATGGTGAAATAGCGGTAAGTCAATTCCAGCGTTTCAATGACGATTGCGCTTTCGTTGGCGTTCAAGTCGCTGACCAGCCATTTTTTCGGCACGGCGTGGGAGATTTTCCAGGTCCTGAGCGGTTCGCTTTTCTCGTTCATCAAAATCACGTTGATATCCGCCGGCTTGAAGGTGCGGTCGCGAAAGGCGTCGAGAAACCACTTCAGCACGGCCGAGTCCGTCAGCATGCCGCGCTTCAGCACCAGGTCGGCGTATTTGGTGCGGACCGGCAGCTTGTGCTCAAAGCGGTTTTCTCCGCCTTCCTTGAAGGTTTCATAGTCGTATTCCACCGACAGGCCCGACACCGACTGAAAACGCACGTCGTTCTTGTCCTGGCTGATGCCGAATTCGACTTTGTAATAAAAACCCAGCGGCGGATAGTAATCAATCATCGGCCGGATTCCGTCAGACTTTCATCAGTTTCAGGCCTTCGTGCGCCACTTCAATGCTTTCCACGGCGATTTCGTTGGCGTCCGATTTGAGATCGGGCGCGGTCACCTTGACCGGAAAGCAGCGGGTGGCCGACCAGGCGGCGACCGGTACGTGCTTTTCGTTGAGCAGGCGGATGATCAGGTCTCGACGGCCGTTGACGCGCTCGTTGGCGACGTCTTCCAGCCAGGTGTTATAGTCGAAGTCGCCTTCGAATTTACCGCGTTTCAAGGTGATATTGCTGTTCTTGACCATGCCCGGCATGCTGATTTTGTTGAAGTCTTTGCTGTCGCTGTGCCGGTATTCGATTTTTTCCCTTTCCATGACCAGGCCGGTCACTTCGGTGAAGCTCATTTTTGCGCCGCCCCAGTCGACCTGAAAATGAAATCGGGGAATCGGATATTCTTGTGCCATGATGGTTATCCTTGTTTTTTAATTTAAAGAATAGATCGTTTCAGTGCATTGCTTAGGATTCCGCCATTTTGTGCGAAAACTTGAGGACGATGAATTCGGCGGGACGCACGACGGCCATGCCGATTTCGATGACCATGCGGCCTTCGAGAATGTCCAGGGCCGTCATGGTCTTGCCCAGCCCTACGGCGACGTAAAACGCGTGTTCCGGCTTGATGCCCTGCAATGCCCCCTGGCGCCAGAGCACGGTCAGGAAGTTCTCGATCATGGCCTGCACGCGCACCCAGGTGTTGGCGTCGTTCGGTTCGAACACGAATGGCTCGGTCGCTTTCTTGATCGATTCTTCGGCAAAGTTGAAAAAGCGCCGGACGCTGACGTAGCGCCATTCATTGTCGTTGCCGGCCAGGGTGCGCGCGCCCCAGACCAACGTGCCCTTGCCGGTGAACGCGCGGATGATATTGATGGATTTGCCGGCGTTGGCGTCGACGTTATAGGATTCCTGTTCGTATTGTGAAATTTTCACCGCCGGGCCGACCACCGCGTTCAGGCTGATATTGGCGGGCGCTTTCCAGACGCCGCGATCCCGGTCTGTCGCGGCATATATCCCGGCAATCGCGCCCGACGGCGGCAGCACATTGAGGGCGTCGGCGGCTTTCGTCACCAGATCCTTGTACAAGCCGAACGCCGTCAGCAGCGCGTCGTTCAGGGTCTTTTCGTAATTGCTTTGCGTGGCTTCCAGGAAGCGGAAAAAGGCAATGGCTTCGTTGGCGGCGGCCAGTGCCGGCACTACGGCTACCTTGCCTCGCTGGTTGGCCGTTGTGGCGGAAGCGTATGCGCCGGTCACTTCGGCCGGAGGAGCGGGGGGAGGCGTCAGCAGTGTGGCTCCGTCGGTAAACCCCAGGAACCCGGCCACAGCATCGAGGTCTGCGCCGGATTTTACCAGTTCAATTTTGTCGGCAGCGCCCAATCCGTTCAAAAATTTATGGTGGTTCGCCAGCGTTGCGAGCGCGGTTTTCATATTGGAACCGGCGATATATTTCTCGATATCCTCTTTCAGCTTGAAGCGGTTATTGGCCGCAACCGGTGCAGCGTCGTAGCGCAATTTTATTTCCTTGACAATGCCGACCATGTAGTCCGTTATCGGCTGCAATACCGCCTGCATCTGCGCCGCCGTCGCATTTGAAGCCGCCGCGTTAAAGGCATCGAGCAGTCCCTTTAAACGGTCATCCAGGGTTTTGTCCGCGCCGCCGGAAAGGGTGTTTTTCTTGGTCAGCGCCTCATTGACAAAATTTTCCACATTGATCAGGTCCGCAATCAGACTCTGAAGCTCCGCATCGGCTGTCAGGCTGCTCAACTGGACAGACGTTCCCACACCGTCCCGCTGCAGCTTGACATTGCGGCGCAGGAGCGTGCGCGGCAAGTTTGCCCTGATCCACGGGCCATAGGCTGCGCCGTATTTCAGGTGGTTTATGCCGATCTTTTCCCTGAATTCGGCCACGGAACTCTCGAATGCGTTACTGTCAACCGCCCTGGTCAGATCGCAGAGGGTTACGCGGTCCATCAGCTTATTGCAGTGCGCCAGGGCTTTTTTCTGGAATTCATAAGGTCCGCTCGTGTCCGAGACAACGTCCGGCGAAAGGATGATGGTCGGCTCGTCTTCCTGCTCCAGCAGGTCGATAGCCGCTTCGAGGTCGGCAGAGGACAGGCTGTCCGAGTAAGAGCCGACCGAAACAATGTAGCAGTTGCCGCCGCCATTGGCGTAAAACAGGCGCAGGCTGTCGTACAGATAATGCTTTGCCGTGGCTTCGGCCCGCACAAACTGGTTGTTGGTATCCAGCAGCAGGGTGACGTCCTGAGAAGGCGCGCCGCCGAAAAGCAGTTCATATTCGGCAATGGATTCGATTTTCGTCGGCTTGTTGGCCAGGGATTCGCCGCTGAGATCTGCCTTTTCGGTATAGCCGATAAACGCCGGAATTGCCGTTTCCACAGGTGCGATGGAAGGCGGAAACTGGGGGATTTCTTCGATGTAAACGCCGGGGGTTTTGTACATTGTTGCCATGCTTTTCACCTTGGTATTTTGACAATGAGGATGTTATGTGAAAATTTCCGAAACAAGCCGGGTGATTTTGGTGCCGCTTTTTTCCGCTTTAACAAAACCTGCCGACGGTTTCTGTTTTGAGCCTGCGTTGCCAAAATAGGTTAATGGGAGCGGATTGGGCTCTGTGGATTTCACAGCGCCCGTATTCTTGTCAAAGTATCGCCGGAGGGTCGATCGATTCTTGAAGCGAACCTGGAAAACCGGGTGCGGCGCTTTGGCGATGCCGTTGTCGTCAATAAAGCTGAAGTCGTCATCATCGGCCCTGACCGGCGACAGGCGGATCAGGGCGAATACATCGTCCGGGATGGCGTCCGTCAACTGGATTCCGCGCTCGGGTGCGCCGGCAAGGCCGGGAGGCGGTACGATGGCGGGTATGTCGCCTTGATGAACGAACACAGGCAAAACGGCGGCATCCGCATTCAATAGCTGGGAAGTCGGATCGGCTGCGTCGCCGTCGCTGGTCAACTGCATCAGCTTGCCGGCTGAATCGATCAGGTATTCGACCTTGTCGCCGGCGCCGCCCGCGGAATAGGGGCTCGATAAAAACAGCGTTTTGTCGGCGCCTGCGCCGCGCGCAGCGCCGGTCAGATTCGAAAGAACGAAAACATTGGTTTTATAGCGATAGGCTTTATCTTCAGGTTGATGATAAAGCGCGCGAATTTCCCGGGGCGGCAGCGTCAGGGCGGTGTAGTTGAAGAAATCGGCATGGGAAACGGTGACAATGAATTCGAACAGCGTATCGGCGGGAATGACCTGAAGGGCGGGAGCCGCCACTATCAAACCCGGTGCCGTATCTTTATAGACGCAATTCAGGGCCTGTAAAGCTTTTGCGGTGGCCGCGGTTGGGACTACCGTCAGAAAAGGCCGCCTGTCATAGCCGTGCAATCGTTTGTTCTTTCGGGACGGGTCGCTGATCAGGTCAAACACGGCAGCGCCTTCATCCAGCCAGTAATGGTGCAGCAGGCGTACCTCGAACAGAGGCCGATACCGGTTGCCGATACGTTCAGTCATGGATTGGCCGGCGGGGTTTTGTGATGAAAATCACTGACCACTTCCGTAATCAGGCCGCTTTCGCTTTGTACCGCCTTGAATTTCAGATCGATCATGCGCAGCATATACAAAACGAAGGGGTATTGCTTACCCCCCAGGGTTCCCCATAAATGATTGACTTCCTCCATGGTCGGCGAATACAAATCAAAGATCAGCTTAAACGCTTCCAGCTGGTCCAGAGGGTTATTGGGCGCATTGGCCGTTATTGAGCCGGGCGAGACATTGTCCGGCGTAAATACGTTCTTATGCTGAAAAAAACAAATGGCTCGGGATAATACCAATAACGCATCGCTGTAATTAGTATGCGTTGCTGAAATCAGTATTTGCAGATTAAGAAAAACAGGCGGGTTTTCGTAGCTGGCCTTGAGCGAGACATCGTCGCGGACATAATTGGGCAGATTTTTTAGCGCTTTCTCTTCCTTGATATTAACCACAGACAATATAAGCTTGTTTCTGGCAACGCCGCCGCTTCCCGGACCGCCTGCAAACCCTTCCGCTATATTACCCAGGTCGACGATCGGCGCGGCCATCTGAAAAACATCGTCAAGATGCTGATTCATTTCATTTATTACAATGGTCAATGCATGCGCAATCATCTAATAAATCCATCTTATAAAATCATATTTACAGGTCTATGTAATATTGAATGTCTTATCTGTTGTATTTCCTTATTTAATAGCCTGGAATTAAATGGCATTCCAAATAAAACACTTGATAATCAATGACATGGTCATTATATTGATAACCTTGTGCATGATGCGGCATCGTCCGGATGCAGAAATATAGACCCTTATGGCGACTGTTTTTCAAAGTGTAAACCGGATTGTAAATTTTTCAATGCCTATTGGTTTTTATTCTGAAACTCTTTGCCCGTCGTTAGTATATTTTGATTTATATTTCGCAATTGTTAAGGCTGTTTAAAAAATGAATATGTGTATGTTTTTAATAAATATTATTTAAACCTTTGTCTCATATATTATTGTATGTTGATATTCTCAATTTGCTTTAAGCGCCAATCCTGTCGTGAGCAGATTAAATTAAAGGACAAATGGGGGATATGAAATACCTATTATTCATTTAATTATTATAAATTCTCGTTGTTTTTTTACTCTTAAAAGCAACAGCGGTCAACCGATTTAAATTGCTAAATGTGATAAGGGTAACAGATGGTTCAGGGCAGGGATTATAGGGTGGTCTAATACTAAAGGGCTTGAAAATAGAAGAGCATGCGAATGGAATGTTTATTCACAAGGTATTTACAAAAAGTGGTGAAACAATGATTTTAATAGGGCCGAAAGCAAAAACCTTTTTTCTAGCGGCATGGTTGCTCGCACAGGCCTCTTTTTGCTTTGCCATCGATAATCCGGATGCGCCTGATCTCGTTGCAGACTTTGAATCGCGCAGCAAGAAATATGAGATCGTTATTGAGAAACAAGCGCAAAATCAAGAGGAAATCCTCAAGGCATATGTTCAGTACAGTGACTTTCTCGATCAAGAACTCAACCAAGCCTATACGGCTTTAAGCAAACAGCTTAATGCTGACAGCAAACAGTCCTTGTTACACTCACAGCGGCTATGGATTCAGTTTCGCGATGCGGAGTACAGCTTTATCGATAATAACTGGACATTAGATAATTTTGGATCGTCGTCCGCTATTTCGCGCAGTGCATACCAAACAACCATTATAAAGAATAGAGTGGTTGAGCTATTGCATTACTTAAAAAACTATCCAGAAACTAACAACTAATCTTCTGCGATTCTTGTGCTTCGCAGGCCAATACGCAATCGCCGCTGATTTTTTAGCCGGACGAGGTTGCAAAAGTCCGTTCCGCTTGACTTCAAAACTTACGACTGCATTGGGTAGACGATAGGCTGCCAATATTAGATTCAACATGAGATCATTGAAAATCCTCATTGTCCTCGCTGTGATAGTCGGCAGCGCAGCTGTTATCTGGATGATGGATGAATTGTAGGGTGGATTTGCCTTGGCAATCCACCAATAAACGGTGCCTTAAAACCGTCATATTCCGCAATATTGCTGGCCTGTCTGTAATGGCGGTTTGCTACGCGAAAATGCCTTATTTAACTAAGGATTTGGCTAAAAATGACTTCTTGAAACTGGAATCTTGCATAGGATGATGATATGGACTCCTCTTCACTCCCACGGTGTCATAATGCACCCAACAATAAACAACGGAGCAAAGAGGAGCCCGAAATGAATGATAATGTAGTTGGCCTGGACATCGCAAAGAACATCTTTCACTGCTATAGCCTGAACGCCGAGGGCAAAGCGATCAGGAAAAAGCTCAAGCGAGCAGAATTGCTGGCTTTTTTCGCCAATTACCCGGCGAGTCTGATTGGCATAGAAGCTTGCGGCGGAGCCCATCATTGGGGGAGAGAACTGACTAAGCTGGGGCATCAGGTCGTGCTGCTGAATGCCCGTTACGTCAAAAACTTCGTGG
>NZ_JQKS01000006.1:0-201606 GCF_000746145.1 Methylobacter sp. BBA5.1 | reverse complement strand
AAGCTTTCTTCATGATTATCAATTGTTAGAGCGGTGTTGTCGTCAACAGAGACATCAAGCTTTTGTTTAGCAACATCAACACCAATCATCTGCAATTTTTTGATAGGCGCTGATTGAACCTCTATAGGGTCTGACATAATAATTACCTTTAGCACTCATTCTTGTAAAATACGGAATCACAACGTGTTCCTGACAACTGTTCGAGTTTTAAAAAGTAGGCTGAAGCGATCTTTGCTGCATGACGATGTTATTAAATACACCTAAGTCGTGTCGGTCTACCTCAGCCTTTTTTCACTAGAATTCCTATTCTAATGAAAACGCGTTAAGTTGCTTGGTTTTAATCATACAAGTCGTTGAACAGGAACAGAAATCCTGCCTCATTTGCGGGTCATATTTCATTCCCGTTCCTTAGTTTCATTATGCCAGCGCGCATAACCAACCTTGTCGGGTCTGGCGCATTCGGATCTGTTATCATAACCGGTTCAATGGCGGCATTCCCGCGGCCATTCGCGTTAATAAAGAGCCTTTGTGAACACTGTTGAATTCTCAGCTTTACCGTTAAACCCCGCCCTGCTTGATAATATTGAATCCCTCGGTTACAGCCAATTAACCCCGATCCAGGCAGCAAGCCTGCCGCTTATTCTTGAAGGCAAGGATGTCATCGCGCAGGCCAAGACGGGTAGCGGCAAGACGGCTGCTTTCGGTATTGGCCTGCTGTCGCGATTGGATCCGAGCAGTTTCAGAGTGCAGGCGTTGGTGATTTGCCCAACCCGGGAACTGGCCGACCAGGTATGCAAGGAAATCCGCAGGCTGGCCCGCTTTACTCAGAATATCAAGGTACAGGCCTTGTGCGGCGGCGTGCCGTTTGGGCCGCAGGTCGGTTCGCTGGAGCATGGCGTGCATATTGTTGTCGGTACGCCCGGGCGATTGCAGGAGCATCTGCGCAAAGGCAGTCTGCGCTTAAGCAATCTCAAGATGCTGGTGCTGGATGAGGCGGACCGGATGCTGGATATGGGCTTTGCAGAGGCCATTGCCGATGTCATTTCCTATACGCCGAATCACAAACAAACCATGCTGTTTTCCGCCACTTATTCCGACCCGATACGGGAAATGAGCCGGCATTATCAGTATAAGCCTGTGACGGTCAGTGTCGAGGCTCATCATCTTGACAGCGATATCGAGCAACGCTTTTACCAGACAGCGAAAGCGCGCAGAGCCCATGCGCTGGGCTATCTTCTGGCCTACCATCGGCCTGAATCGACAGTGGTTTTCTGCAATACCAAAAAAGACTGCCAGAACCTGGCTAATGAGCTTCAGGCAAGCGGCTTTTCCGTTCAGTGCCTGCATGGCGACCTGGAGCAAAAGGACCGGGACAAGGTCTTAGTGCGCTTTGCCAATAAAAGCTGTTCCATCCTGGTGGCCACCGACGTGGCCGCCCGCGGCCTGGATATCAAGGATCTGCAAGCGGTAATCAATTATGAATTGCCTTGGGACCCTGAAGTGTATGTGCACCGGATCGGACGTACCGGGCGTGCCGGGAAAAAAGGTCTGGCGCTCAGTTTATGCACGGAACAGGAAGCCATGCGGGTAAAAGCCATTGAGGATTACCAGAATGCGCCGGCGATTTGGGATGAAGTGGCGCCTTTTCAGATGCGGCACGAACATCGGTTCGAGCCGCCCATGGTGACATTGCATATAGACGGAGGGCGCAAGAATAAAGTGCGTCCGGGCGATATTCTGGGGGCATTAACCGGCGAGGCAGGCCTGGCGGGCAGCGAAGTCGGCAAGATTGACATTTTTGATCTGCAATCGTTTGTCGCTGTCAAACGAGGCAGCGTTGACAAGGCGCTGGCGCGATTAAAGGCAGGAAAGATAAAAGGGCGCGGTTTTAAGGTGCGTAAAGCCAGTTGAGAGGCCCGCGGATTGGGACGGCAGGCCGGGGTTTCGCTAAAGCGTCAGCCCGGCCTGCATAAATCCTGATTTCGCCCGAAAGTCAGGCGGCTGTTTAACCCAATCCCAAGCGTATGGACGCGACTACCAAAAGTCACGCCGCCCGTTGAAAGTCAGGCGCGGCTTCTGGCTTGGAATTGTCCTTTACTCTGTGTGCTTGCCGGTCGGCGCGGCGGATTTGAATTTCTGCCGGGGCGCGCTCCGCGCGGTTTTGCAGGCGGTTCGGGGGGCGCGACTTCGGACGCTTCAAAGCCGGCAATCTGTTCGCGTTTGATAGGCTTGCCGATCAGTTTCTCAATAAGCCGCAGGGCGCTGTACTCGTCATGCGAGACTAATGAGACCGCTTGGCCTTCCTCGCCGGCCCGCCCGGTACGTCCGATTCTGTGCACATAATCGGCCGGCGCGCGGGGCAGTTCAAAATTGACTACGTGCGGCAGCAGCGCAATATCGATGCCGCGTGCCGCCACATCGGTCGCTACCAGCACGCGCAGTTCACCGGCTTTAAAGCCCGCCAGTGCGCTGGTTCTGGCGCCCTGACTCTTGTTGCCATGAATGGCGGCGGCTTTGATATCGGTTTTGTTGAGCTTTTCGGTCAATCTATTGGCGCCATGTTTGGTGCTGGTAAACACGAGCACTTGCCGCCAGTCGTTTTCTTTTATCAAACGGCAGAGCAGTTCCGCTTTCTGGGGTTTGTTGACGGTGTAGACGATTTGTTCAACCAGTTCGGCGGCTGTATTGCGCGGCGCCACTTCGATTTTTACGGGATTGACCAGAAGACCGGTCGTGAGCTTGCGGATATCGTCGGAAAAGGTTGCCGAAAACAGCAGGTTTTGCCGTTTTTTCGGCAGCAGTGCAATGATCTTGCGGATATCGCGAATAAAGCCCATGTCCAGCATGCGGTCGGCTTCATCGAGCACCAGCGTTTCGACTTTATCCAGTTTGACCGCATTCTGGTTGACCAGGTCCAGCAGGCGGCCCGGCGTCGCCACCAGCACATCCACGCCGCCCCTTAAGCGCATCATTTGCGGATTGATTTTAACGCCGCCGAAAACGACTTCCGACTTCAGGCGCGGATGCAGGTGCGCGCCGTACTTGGCGACAGACTCGCCGACCTGGGCGGCAAGTTCCCGGGTCGGGGTCAATATCAACACTCTTATCGGCCGGTTGGCGCCATAAGACTTTTCTGATAAGCGGTGCAGGATGGGTAACGTAAATCCTGCGGTTTTTCCGGTGCCGGTTTGCGCGGCGGCCAGAAGATCGTGGCCTTTCAGTACCGCAGGAATGGCCTGTGACTGAATCGGCGAGGGTCGGGTATAGCCGGCCTCGGCAATGGCGCGCAATAGTGGATCGGATAAGCCGAGAGTGGAAAATGACATAGTAAAAGTCTCAATAGAGGGCTGATAGTGATATGAGTCTTGCAGCCTGGGTAAAGGGGATAATTCTAATAAAAACGCGTCAAGATAATGATGATTGCAGTCAACTTGTTCTCGACGTTTCGAGTGACGGGGTTAATGACGTATCGTTACGGTGATACTCGTGGTGTTAATGGCGCCCCGAGGCGGATTTGAACCACCGGCCTGTCCCTTAGGAGGGGACCGCTCTATCCAACTGAGCTATCGGGGCAAAATAAAAACAATTTTACCATAAGCGGAGGATTTAATGCTTTTTTGTTCTCGTTCCAGGATAAAAAGGTAATGCTCGAAGCCTTCCTGTGACGGATTAGCAGATTTCCACACCCGTTTATTGTCAAGGGTGAAGGATTATACCGAAATCAAAGGGCGGGTAAAATTATCACTTCGGGTTGAGCCGTCCGGGCCATAGGTCATGGTGGTCTGGGACTTGCCTTTGAGAATATGCAGCGAGCGGTTGGTATGGCGGGCCAGGAGTTCGATGCTGGCGCCGTTCTGTTCGTTCAGAGCCCGGCATTCGGCGCAAAGGGACATCAGTTTCGCCCAACTGCCGGTTAATTCGACGTTTGAGAGCCCCGCTGCCTCGGTGCGTTGAAAATAAGCCTGGACGCCGTCCTGATGATTGGGCAGTTGTTCGGTAGCCAGTACCTGGCCCAGTTGTTGGCTGAATTGCTCCAGTTGGGCGACCAGTTGTCTCTTGTTGGCGGCTATCGTGTCGATCAGCTCAGCGTCCTGGATATGCTTTAACGCTTCGGTTTCCTGGGTCAGTTGCTGATGCAGTTGTTCGGCCAACTGCAGGGCATTTAGGATCAGTTTTTCCATGATGGGAAAAGTTTGTTCTATCAGGCTCATGTGCTGTTCTCGGGCGGCAGTAATTTTTCAAACTGAATTAGTTTTTCGGCAATTTTCTCGGCATCGATCGAGTAACTGCCGTCGGCAAGCGCTTTCTTTACCGCCGCGACGCGCTCCATGTCCACGGCTGATGTTGATGATGCAAAGGCCTTTTTTATTTCCTGCGTGGCGGCAGTGATCGCAATACTATCAACTTTTCCGGGCGCCTGGGCGCTTGCTTGCTTGGGCGCCCCGGCTTCGGTTTTAGATGCTGTTTTGGGCGAGGACGGGGGATGCGCTCTGCCCGTGATTGATTCGATAGCCATGTCAAGTTTCTCCGGATTCTGTATCTGCAACTGTTATCGGCGCAATAGTATAAAACTTTAATATTTAATGGGCCGGATTTAATGATTGACGGAGACCCGTCCCGGCTCGATAACGGTAGCACGGATAATGCGTCCGGAATTCTGATTCTTGACCCGGATCAGCTGGCCCTTGATGCCGTCCATCATGGCCTGGCCGTTCATGCGTATGTCAAAAGACGGCTGTGTGGCGCTGATGATGACTTTGTCGCCTCTCTTGATGAGCTTGGGTTCAACAAAATTTTTCGCGTTGAGCACGGCACCGGCCGGCATATGACGTAATGCCTGTTTGTTTTCAATCTGTTCCGGTTGCGTGACAAAATTCTCGTTGAGCCGGGAAACGTCTCTTTTCTCGAACGACAAGTGCCCGCGGGTAATGATCTCATCCCGTTGCACCGGCTGGGTCAAGACCAGGATGCGCTGATAAACCTTGATCACGGCCGCGACGAAAATAGACCATTTTTTATCGGCATTGCAGCGCACGCCGATTGAATTCCGGCCCGGCTTTATGACGTCGGCCGTGGTGAAAGTCTCCAGCGGCTCGGTACAGGCCGGCAATTGCAACAGGTTGTCGAGCGGCAACAGCTCGACCTCGTATTCGGCCTCGGTGTTTATATGCCGGGCAATATGATCGTTGACGCGCCCATAAATGGACTCGTGCGATTGAAACGACTCGGCCGCATGGCCGGGTGTCACTAGTGCAAAGGCCAGGGTCAACGTGGCCGTTATATTTTTAAACATAATTAAGCGTCGGATTCATGACTTAAACAGGAATTAAGCAGGATTGATGCCAAGTAAGAACCTGTATTTTCCCAGCTTCGCTGGCCGGGCGCGGCAATTTATTGACGCCGTCTCTTTTCGGTTCGATTCCTTATATATGGCTGTTGCAGGGCGGCCATTTTTTGCCGGGTAGCCTGTTTTTTTAATGCCCAGACCGTCCGGAGACGAATATAGTCGCCGAAAGCCAATTGTTATCTTTATGATTTTATTGAATTAATTGTGTCTTGGTATGCGCTGTGCTTTGGTATTAAGGCAAGCAATTGGAGGTAACCATATGGCTATAAATTTTGATAAGGCGCTCGGCATTCATCCTCAGGCATTGGCTTTGCGGGAAAGGCGTGCCGAAATACTGGCCGCCAATCTGGTCAATGCCGATACACCGGGATACAAAGCCCGCGATCTGGACTTTCAGTCGATTTTGAACCAAAGCATGCCGTCACATCCGGTGATGGAGCGTACCCAGCCGGGACATTTCGCCCCCGGGCAGCAATTGTTGGGCGCGCAGTTACTGTATCGCAATCCCAATCAGGTTGCCCTGGACGGCAATACCGTCGAGGCTCATGTCGAGCAGGCCAAATACGCCGAAAATGCGGTGCAGTATCAGGCCAGCCTGGAGTTCATCAACAAGAAATTCTCGGGCTTGATGTTGGCCCTGAAAGGAGAATAAACATGTCGTCTTTTCGCATATTCGATATCGCCGGCAGCGGCATGAACGCGCAGTCGTTAAGGCTGAATCTGGTCGCCAGCAATATATCGAACGCCAACAGCGTCAGCAGCAGTACCGATCAGGTTTACAAATCCAGGCAGCCAGTGTTCGCGGCCGAGCTGAAAAATGCCCTGGACCAGAACGATGGCGCCAGCAAGGTCAACGTGCTGGGCGTGGTCGAGAGCCAGGCGCCGGCGGTCATGGAATACGCGCCGCATCATCCCATGGCGGATCAAAATGGTTACATCTACAAGCCCAACGTCAATACGGTCGAGGAAATGGCCAATATGATGTCGGCTTCGCGTTCCTACCAGAACAACGTGGAAGTCTTGAATACGGCCAAGCAGTTGATGTTGCAGACATTGAGAATGGGACAGTAAAGGAGAATAGCACATGGGTATCGGAATAGACACGATCAAGGCCTTGGGCCTGTCCGGCGCGGAACCGGCGCCGGCAAAAAAACAGGCGCTGGGCCAGGAGGAGTTTCTGAAGCTGATGACCACCCAGTTGACGCATCAGGACCCGTCAAAACCGATGGAAAATGGCGACTTTCTGGCGCAAATGGCACAGTTCGGGACGGTCTCGGGGATTCAGGATCTCCAGAGCTCGTTTAAAAGCTTCGCCGAATCGATCAGCTCGGACCAGGCATTGCAGGCCTCCAGCCTGGTCGGCCGATGGGTTTCGGCGCCGTCCAGCCAGGGCTTGCTGTCCGCGGGCGGCGACATCAAAGGCCAGCTGGAACTGACCGGCAGTTCAGCGAATGTGGCGGTAAAGATCGTCGATGCCAGCACCGGCGAAACCATCAGAAACCTGTCGCTGGGCAGCCATTCGCAAGGTACGGTGCCATTTGTCTGGGATGGCATGGCCGAGGACGGCCTGCCGGCGAATCCGGGCGTTTATAAAATCGAGGCGACCGGGACGATTGACGGCAAGAATACGGCTTTGGCCACGCAGGTTTATTCGAAAGTAGACAGTGTCGTGCTGGGAAATGCCCAGCAGGCCATGCGCGTCAACCTGCAGGGGTTGGGCGCGGTCGATTTTAATCAGATTAAGCAGATTTTGTAGGATTGGAGAGCAAAAATGACTTTTTTTACGGCAATCAGTGGCTTGAATGCGGCCTCTAAAAATTTAGCGGTAACGGGAAACAACATCGCCAATGCCAACACGACCGGATTCAAGCAATCGCGGGCGGAATTCGCCGATGTCTATGCGTCCAGTGTCGGCGGCGTCAGTAAAACCCAGCCCGGAACAGGGGTGCGTGTCACCAACGTTGCCCAACAATTTTCGCAAGGCAACATCAATGCCACGGGCAATAACCTGGACCTGGCGATTAGCGGCGAAGGCTTTTTCTCGCTCGGCACCGATGCGACATCCGATCAGCCCTCCATTTACACGCGCTCCGGTGAATTCAAGCTGGATAAGGATGGCTATGTCGTAAACAATCAGGGCAATTTTTTGATGGCCTTCAAGCCGAACGGCACGACCGTCGCCGACGGCTTCAGCTCGGGCGTTTTTCAACCGCTGCGAGTCAATGCCGAGCAGGGCTCGCCCGTTGCCTCCTCGGCGCTGGCTGTCAGCGCCAACTTACAATCGACGCAGACGACGCCGGTCAGCTCGCCGGTCGATCCCACTAATCCCGATTCCTATAATCATGAGTCATCGATGACGATCTATGACTCACAAGGCAATTCCCATATCGCCAGCACTTATTATGTCAGCCAGAGCCCCGGTACGCCCAACACCTGGGAAGCGTATCTGTTTATCGACGGCAAGCCATTTAATGTGGACGGCTCACTTGCCACCCTGCCTCTGGACGGCAGCCAGACATCGATAACGATGACTTTCGATACGGCCGGAAAACTGACTGCGCCGCTCGGGCAGACCTCTTATGGCGCCATAGCGTCCACCGACATAGATCCTAACCTGAATGTCGATGATTTGGCGTTTTCCGTGGATTTTACCGGCACGACCCAGTTCAGCAGCGTGTTCTCGGTCAATAATCTGGCGCAAGACGGCTTGCCTGCCGGCAATCTGACCGGCATCAGCGTCAGCGATGAAGGCATCGTATTCGCACGATTCAGCAATGGCGGCTCGACGCCTCTAGGCAAGGTCGCGCTGTCGCGCTTCGCCAATCCGCAAGGCTTGACCAAACTGGGCGACTCGACCTGGGCGCAAAGCGCCGATTCCGGCGAGCGGGTTCCGGGCGAGCCGGGAAAAGGCAGCTTCGGCACCATTCAGTCAGGTTCGGTAGAGGCTTCCAACGTCGACCTGTCCGAGCAGCTGGTCAACCTCATCATCGGCCAACAGGCTTATCAGGCCAATGCCCAATCCATTTCGACCGAAAATACCATTACCCAGGCGATCTTGAATATCCGTTAAACACTAGGGTAGGGGAGCCGTTATGGACAAAAGCCTGTATATCGCCATGAGCGGCGCCAAGCAGACGCTGCTGGCGCAAACGACCAACGCCAATAATTTGGCGAATACCCAGACCACGGGATTCAAGTCCGACCTGGAGCAGTTCCGAAGCCAGCCGGTGTTCGGCGCGGGGTTCCCGACGCGCGTCTATGCCATGACCGAGCGTCCGGGAACCGATCTGTCGGCCGGCGCCATGCAGACCACGGGACGCGAACTGGATGTGGCGATAGAAGGCGAGGGCTGGCTGGCCGTCCAGAGCGCCAGCGGCAAGGAAGCCTATACCCGGGCCGGGGACCTGCGCGTGACACCCGAAGGCATGCTGCAGACCGGCGCCGGTCTGCCGGTTCTGGGCCAGGACGGGCCGATCGCCATTCCGCCGTCGCAAAAACTGACCATAGGCAAGGACGGCACGCTCAGCATAATCCCCCTGGGCGCCAATGCCAGCGCCATGGTCGAGCTTGATCGCATCAAGCTGGTCAAGCCGGCGCCTGACAATCTCGAGAAGCAGGCCGACGGCCTGTTGTATATCAAGGACGGCACGGCACCCGAGGCCAGCGCCGAGGTCAGCCTGGTGCAGGGCGTCCTGGAAGGCAGCAATGTCAATGCGATTGCTGCCATGGTGGACATGATCGAGCTGGCCAAGAATTTTGAATTGCAAACCAAGGTGATGAAAAACGCCGACGACAACGCCGCCGTCAGCGCCAAACTGATGCAGATGGCATGAACAATGCATTAACTCGGATAGAACAAAATATTGTCACTTAGGAGACTATCATGACTGAACGCGCATTATGGGTCGCCAAATCCGGTCTGGACGCCCAGCAGACCCGCATGGCGGTCATCGCCAACAACCTGGCCAACGTCAATACCACGGGCTTCAAGAAATCCCGGCCCATCTTCGAAGACTTGATTTATCAAAACGTCAGACAGGTCGGCGCGCAGTCCACCCAGAACACGCAACTGCCGACCGGCTTGCAGCTGGGCACCGGCGTCAGGACCGTCGCCACCGAGAAACTGCATACGCAGGGCAATATTCAGCAGACCGAAAATTCGCTCGATGTTGCCGTCAATGGCCGGGGCTTTCTGCAGATCCTGATGCCGAACGGCGATATCAATTATACGCGCGACGGCTCGTTGAAGCTGGACTCCCTGGGCCAGCTCGTGACCTCGGGCGGTTTGATGCTGGAGCCGGCCATTACCGTGCCCGAGGACGCGATCAGCATCACCATCGGCCGGGACGGGACCGTATCGGCCCTGCAGCCCGGCAATGCCACGCCGGTCGAGCTGGGGCAAATCCAGCTGGCCGATTTCATCAATCCGACCGGCCTTGAACCGGTCGGCGAAAACCTGTACCGCGAATCGGTCGCCAGCGGCACGCCCATCATCGGCACGCCCGGCGAGGATGAATTCGGCACGTTATTGCAGGGTTCGCTGGAGACCTCTAATGTCAACGTGGTTGAGGAACTGGTCAGCATGATCGAGACGCAGCGGGCCTACGAAATGAATTCCAAGGCGATTTCGACCACCGATCAGATGCTGTCCTTTGTGACGCAACAACTGTAGACAGGTGCGTGAGATGAGACAAAAAATCCAGCTGATCGCAGCCGTTCTGACGCTGCTGCCGGCCTGTACGCCGCTGCCGCCCAGGGACCCGGCCTTTGCCCCGGTGCAGCCGGCCGATTTAAGGCCGCCGGTGCAGAATACCGGCGGCATTTATCAGGCCGGATACGACATGCGCCTGTTCGAGGACTATAAGGCCATGCGGGTCGGCGATATTCTGACGATCAGGCTAACGGAACGGACGCAGGCGAAAAAGAAAGCCGATCTCGATACCAAGAAGGATACGCGCATGAGCGGTTCGGTGCCGTACCTGTTCGGCATGGCGGCCGAGTCGCTGCTGGGCAGCGACATGAAAACCGAAGTGGATTTTGCCACCGAATTCGAAGGCGAGGGCGGCGCGAATCAGAGCAACAGCCTGAGCGGCGATATTTCGGTGACGGTCGTGGAAGTGCTGCCGAACGGCAATTTAAAGGTGCGCGGCGAGAAACGCGTGACCTTGAACCAGGGCGATGAGTATGTCAGGTTGTCGGGCATCGTCAGGCCGGTCGATATCGATACCGCCAATACCATCTCGTCGGACAAGGTCGCCGATGCGACTATTATGTATACCGGCAGCGGCGCCATGGCGGACGCCAGCAGGATCGGCTGGTTTTCACGCATACTGCAGAGCCCCTGGTTCCCATTCTAAGCGGGCGGGCGATTATGAAGCTAATAAAAACCATTTCTCTGACGCTGCTGGCCCTGTCCTGCACGGCGCCGGCCTGGGCCGAGCGCATCAAGGATATCGCCGCTATCGAGGGCGTTCGGGTTAACCAGCTGATCGGTTACGGCCTGGTCGTCGGTCTCGATAAGTCCGGCGATAAAACCCGGTTTACCGGCCAAAGCGTGCGCAGTATGCTGGCGCGTCTGGGGCTGACCCTGCCGCCCGGCATCGATCCCAAAGCCAAGAATATCGCCGCCGTGGCTGTTTCGGCGGAGCTGCCGCCATTCGCCAAGCCCGGCCAGCAGATCGATGTGACCGTGTCCTCGATCGGCGATGCCAAGAGCCTGCGCGGCGGCACGTTATTGCTGAGTCCGTTGAAAGGCGCGGACGGCCAGGTTTACGCGATGGCGCAGGGTAATCTGGTCGTGGGCGGCCTGAGCGCGTCGGGCCGGGACGGCTCCAACATCACCGTCAACAACCCCGGCGTCGGCCGCATCCCTAACGGCGCCACGGTTGAGCGTACGGTCAACACGCCGTTCGCCGACAGCGACAGCCTGGTGTTCAACCTGCATACGCCGGATTTCACCACCGCCAACCGCATGGCCGAATCCATCAACAACATGCTCGGCGGCAACACGGCCAAGCCCATCGATGCGACATCGGTCCGGGTCAGGGCGCCGCGCGATCCGGGCCAGAAGGTCACGTTCGCGTCCATGGTCGAGAACATCAACGTCGCGCCCGACGATGCGCCGGCGCGCATCATCGTGAATTCGCGCACCGGCACCGTGGTCATCAACAGCAAGGTCAGGGTACAGCCGGCGGCCGTGTCGCACGGCAGCCTGACCGTGACGATCAGCGAGAATCCGCAAGTCAGCCAGCCGAACGCCTTCTCGTCCGGGCAGACGGCCGTGACGCCGCAGTCCAGCATCCGGGTGGAGGAAGAAAAAAATCACATGTTTGTATTTAATCCCGGCGTTTCGCTCGATGAAATCGTGCAGGCCGTCAATAATGTGGGCGCCGCGCCCAGCGATCTGGTGGCTATCCTGGAAGCGCTGAAAACGGCCGGCGCCTTGCGCGCCGAACTGATCGTGATCTAGAGAGGTTGTCATGCAGAACGTCAATCATGCTGATGTTTATACCGATTTTAACGGACTGGCGAAGCTGAAAAACGAAGCCCGGAAAGAATCGCCGGAAGCGTTGAAGGAAACGGCCCGGCAGTTTGAGGCGATTTTCCTGAATAATGTGCTGAAAAGCATGCGCGACGCCAAGCTGGCCGACGGCATCATGGACAATGACCAGAGCCAATTTTACAACGACATGTATGACCAGCAGCTGGCTGTGCAATTGTCGGGCTCGGTCGGCCTGGCCGATTTGATCGTCAAGCAGTTCAGCGACGAGAAACCCGCTAATGAAAAACTCGAGCTTGAGGATTACCTGAACCGCTCGTCCTCGACGCCGAAGTCCATCTCCAGACATGCCAATGCCGCCGACAAACCGCGGGTCCACAAGCACGAAAGCGAGGCGCATCAAGCACTGGAGCGCTTGTTCGACAGTTCCGTCGAAGAAACATCCGAAGCCGCATTAAAGAATGAGCAGGCCCTGCCGATACAGTCGGCACAGGACTTTGTCCGGCAGTTGTGGCCCATGGCCGAGCGGGCGGGGCGGGAATTGGGCGTCGAGCCCCGGGTCATTCTGGCGCAGGCAGCGCTGGAGACGGGATGGGGGCGGTCGCTGATAAAACACGGCGATGGCGGCAGCAGCTTCAACCTGTTTAACATCAAGGCCGATAAAGCCTGGCAGGGCAAGCAGGCGCAAGTGCCGACACTGGAATTCGAGGACGGCATCGCCAAAAAGGTCAATGCCGGCTTCAGATCCTACGACTCGTTCCAGGACAGTTTTCAGGATTATGTGCGCTTTATAAAAAATAATCCGCGTTATCAGAACGCCCTGGAACAGGCGGGCAATGCCGAACATTATGTGCAATCGTTGCAACGGGCCGGCTATGCGACCGATCCGCACTATGCCGACAAAGTCATGCGCATTTACAACAGCAGTACCCTGAACGAACCCGGATTATCCGTGGCAATGAATGATTGACGGCATCCGGGTAGCAGTTAACCCTCAGCAAAGGACACGACTATGACAGGTATTTTAGGCACGGCATTGTCAGGGCTCATGGCCTTCCAGCGCTCGCTGGAAACGACCAGTCATAACATCGCCAACGTCAATACCGAAGGCTACAGCCGTCAGCGTGCCGAGCTGGCGACTAAGCCCGAGCTGTTTTTCGGACCGGGATTTATCGGCCAGGGCGTCAATGTCGCCAACGTGACGCGCAGCTATGACCAGTTCATCACGGCGCAAGTGCGTACCAGCGCCTCGGCATTCGGTGAGGCCGATAAATACCAGAAACTCGCCTCGCAGGTTGACAATCTGATGGCCGATCCCAGTACCGGCCTGAGTCCCGCGATCAAACGTTTCTTCAATGCGGTGCATGAACTGGCCGATGATCCGACCTCGATTCCGGCCCGGCAGGTCATGCTCTCGGAAGCCGAAATATTGACGCAGCGCTTTCATACGATGGACGCGCGCTTTAATGAACTGCGCGCGCAGGTCAATCAGGACATCAACAGCAAGGTCGACAGTATCAATATGTATGCGACGGCGGTAGCCGATCTTAACCAGCGCATCGTGATCGAAACGGGCAAGACCCCGAACGGACAGATGCCCAATGACCTGCTGGATCAACGGGACAACCTGTTGCTGAAGATGTCCGAACTGATCGATATTTCCGTCGTTGCCGACTCAAACGGCGGGCTGAGCGTGTTCACGGGGCAAGGCCAGTCCCTGGTCCTGGGCGGGCAGAGCAATCAACTGGAGGTCAGGCAATCCGAGCTGGACCCCGCCAGGCTGAGCATCGCGATACAGGGCGGCGGTGACATCACCAGGAACATCAGCGGCGGAGAGCTGGCCGGCGCCTTGCGGTTTCGCGATGAAGTGCTGGACCCGGCGCAGCCAAAACTGGGGCGCGTTGCAATCAGCATGGCCACGGAATTCAATGCCGTGCATACGGCCGGTTATGATTTGGCCGGCAATGCCGGGGCTGACTTTTTTTCCGGCATCGATCCTGCCGCCGTGCCGGTCGTAAATGGTGCGGCGAACAGCGCCGGCGCTTCCATCGCGGTCGGCTATTCTGACGTGAGCGCCATGGATTTCAGCGATTATCAGCTGGATTTTGACGGCGCCAGCTATAAACTGACACGTATCAATGATAAGTCATTCCAGACGCTGACACCGGCCCAGCTGACCAACGCCGTGCCCGGCTTGACCATTACGCCCGGCACTGTGGCGGCCGGCGACAGTTTCCTGATCAAGCCCGCATCCCAAGGGGCGCAGTCGATCGGCGTCAACATTACCGATCCGCTGAAAATCGCGGCGGCAACCAATGCCGCCGTCGACAGCGACGGTAACGCCTATGTCGTGAACGGACCCATGCCCGGCGACAACAGGAACGCGCTGGCCTTAGCCGCACTGGAAAACAAAGGCAGCATGCTGGGCGGCGTCAGTACCTTCGCCGGCGGTTACGGACAGATCGTCTCGGAAGTCGGCACCCTGACGCATGCCGCCACGGTCAGCGTCTCGGCGCAGGAAACGCTGCTGAATCAGGCGAAAGGTTCATTCGAAAGTCTGGCCGGGGTCAATCTCGATGAAGAGGCCGCCAATTTGATCAAGTTTCAGCAGTCCTATCAGGCCGCCGCCCAGGTCATTTCCATGAGCGGTTCTTTGTTCGACTCGCTGCTCGGGGCGATAAGGTAAGGAGAGGGTATGAGAATTTCAACATCCTGGGCCCAGCAATTGGGCGTGAACAGCATGCTGGCCCGGCAAGCCAGCCTGTCCAAGACCCAGATGCAGCTGTCAACCGGGCTTAAAGTGCTGACCCCCGCCGATGATCCGGCCGCGGCGGTCAGGGCGCTGGACCTGCAGGAAACGATCGATAAGACTCATCAATACCAGGACAATATTTTTACCGCGCGGGCACGCTTGAATATCGAAGAGTCGGTGCTGGCCGGTTCGGAAGATGTGCTGTTTCGCGCCAAGGAATTGACGATACAGGCCGCGAATGCGACGCTGTCGAGCAATGACCGGCTGGCCATCAAGCAGGAAGTGGATCAGTTGCTGGATGAGTTGGCAGGCTTGGCCAATACCAAGAACGCCAACGGCGAATTCATCTTTTCCGGCGACTTGTCCAGCGTGCCGCCTTTCGCTTACGATTCCGGCAGCCAGAGCTATGTTTATCAGGGCGGCATCAATCAGCGCGTCCTGCAAATCGGCCCGGAGCGGCAGGTAGCCGACGGCGATTTGGGGCTTGACGTGTTCGAGAATATCGATTCGGCCGCCAGCGCGGATGGCAAACGCAGTATCTTCAATACCCTGAAAGCCTTGTCCGACAATCTGGGCGGCGATTTTCAGGCCGCCTCCGGCGCCATCACCGGCGACCGGTTTTTGCGCTACGGCCTGGATTATTCCGCGGCACCTACATCGTTTGATCTGAGCAGCGATGCCGGCGGGCCTGTCACCGTGAGCCTGAGCGGCAACTATGCCAGCCTGGACGAGGTGGTGGGCGCGATCAATGCGACGGCGGGATTGGCCGCGGCCGGCATAACGGCGCGCTCCAGCGGTAATAACATCGAATTTGTATCGAGCACGCAGGGCGCGGCGTCGTCGATAACGATCAATGCCGGTACGGGCGGTTTTTTGACGGATGCGGGCTTTGCCGAGGGGCAAACGGGAACGGGAGCCGATCTGCCGGCAACGAATGTTCTGAATGAACAGCTCAACAACGTCTTGACGGACCTTGATTCGGCCCTGGACAGTTTTTTAAGGGCCAGAACCAGTGTCGGGGCGCGGTTGAATGCCCTGGACGACCAGGAACTGCACAACGAAAAGTTCATCCTGGACACGCAAACGACGCTTTCCGAGACGCAAGACCTCGACTACGCCGAGGCCATCAGCCGGTTTAATTTACAGACGGTATCGTTGCAGGCGGCGCAGCAGGCCTACGCCAAGGTTCAACAGTTATCACTGTTTAATTATCTGTGAAGGCGGGGAGACGGATAGAAGCAAAATCCTGTCTCCCCGATTTTTCAGTTAGCGCTTATCCGTTTTCAGGAACGGGGAAAATGACTTTAGGCTCGAAATTTGCCGCCGGATAGTTCGGGTCGAACTCGGCTTTCTTTCTTTCAGGTTTGGCCGATGATTCCTCGGCAGAGGCCTTGGCGGCAGCTTCTTCATCGATGTAGATAACCTTAGGCTGGAAATTGGCGGCGGGGTATTGCTCGTCATCGCTGGTTGCCGATGCGGTTAATGGACTTAACGCAATCGCTGCAATTGCCGATCCCAAGATAAATTTTTTGTTCATGCTTTGTTAGCCTCCATTGGTGGTATGGCAAGCCCGGCTAAGGCTTAAAAAAGCCCTAAGTATCGGACATTTAACCCTTTATTTCAAGGGGGTATGGGTTATAACAACTGTCTTATCTCCGGGTAATCGTTCATCAACTGCTGCCTGTAGGATTCGATCAGCGCCTCGTTATGGCGTTCATTCCTGGCGATGGGGACGGTCAGTTCCCGCAGGACCCGCATGGGCGAGGCAGACAGGAAGACCAGCCGGTCCGCTAGCGCTATGGCTTCGCGCAGGTCGTGGGTGACGAACAAAACCGTATGCGGGCGCTGCCGCCACAGTTTCAGCAGCAGATCCCGCACCTGCCTCGCTGTCGGCGCATCGAGCGAGACAAAGGGCTCGTCCATCAACAGCAGGTCGGGATCGACGGCAAACGCGCGGATGATGGCGACCCGGCGGCTCATGCCCAAGGACAGGCGTTCGGGGTAAACATGCTGCGCCCGGGTCAGCTGCATGGTCTCCAGCAAGGGATCGATCTGATCCGGCGATTGAGCGCTGTCCAGCGCCAGTTCAATGTTTTCTCTGACCGTTCGCCAGGGCAGCAGACGCGGATTCTGGAACACATAGCCGATTCTGGGGTGCGTGTGCTGCGAACCCAGCAGAATCTCGCCGTCATAATCATGATCCAAACCGGCGGTAATATTCAGCAGCGTTGTCTTGCCGCAGCCGGAAGGGCCGACCAGGCAGACGAATTCGCCGGCCTTCATCGACAGGTCGAGATTGGCGATGGCTTGATGTTTCCCCGCCTGGCCTATGGCCGGATAAGTTTTGCTGTTGATGCGGATGCGGATGTCGGTCATCGGCGCCACCGCAGCGATTTTCTATCCAAAGGCTTCAGAATCACCAGTTCTATCAGTTGAATGACGGCCACGAAGGCGATCGTATAAGCCAGAATGCCGGCCACGTCGAACAGCTGGAAAAACAAATGCAGCTGATAACCCATGCCGTTGCCGCGACCCAATAATTCGACCACCAGAATGATCTTCCAGATCAACGCCAATCCTGAGCGCGTCGCGCTCATGACAAACGGGTGCAGTTGCGGCCAGATCACATGCGTAAAGGTTTTACGCCGGCCGAAGCGGTAGCAGCGGGCCATTTCCAGCAAGTCCTGGTCCAGCGCCCGGGTGCCTTCGCGTATGGTCACGGTGACGTTGGGCAGCTTGTTGATGACGACGGCCAGAATGGCGGCCGATTCGATCAGGCCGAACCAGACATAGCACAGGATGATCGTGACCAGGGCCGGAATGTTCAGGAAAATGACCAGCCAGTTGTCGAAGAAGGCATCGAGCTTTTTATGCCGGCCCAAAACGATGCCGAGCGCGCAACCGAGCAGCATGGCGATGGTGAAACTGACCACGAGGCGGAGCAGGGTAACGCCCAGGTGATAGGGCAGTTGCCCCGAGACGGTCTCTCGCCAGAAAACATGGGCTACGGCTTTCGGTGCCGGCAGCACGCTGCTGCTTAAATAAACGGCCAGCCCCTGCCAGAGCGCCAGAAAGGCCAGCAGGGACAGGGCCGGCAGCAGTTTTTGACGACTATTCAAATGCCCGGGCCTTTTATTGTTCAATCGACCAGAAGATGCCCGGCTGCAGGCTTTCCGAATCGCCTGTCAGCTTATTATTGCTTAACGTGCGCAGCATTGCATAAAGGCGGTCGGCCGCTTGCTGCTGAGGTTCGCCCCATTGCTCGATGCGGCCTTCGCAGTAACGCTGCCTGAGCTTATTTTGGGTTGGCGTGTCTTTCGCCTGGGTCAGCGGAATGACTTTCTGCCAGACGGCATCGGATGTACAGAGCCGGTTTTGAGCCTGCTGGCTGGCGGCCAGGAAATCGTTGACCGCCTTCTTATGATTCATGGCCCAGCTTTGCTTGAACACATAACCGAGACTGGGCACTTCTTCATCGATGCCCAGCGCTTTGATCATGCCTTTGCCGTCGATGATTTGACGGTAGCCTTGCGCTTCCAGCCGGGCGGCAAAATGCCAGTAATTGAGCACGGCGTCGATGCGGTTTTGCTTGATCTGCTGGTTCAACAAGGGGGGAGCGCCGAAGACTTTGTCTACTTGAGCATCTAAATCCAACTGCTGTTTTTGTGCCAGCGCCTGCAACAGCAACCAGTTTTTATCCAGTTCGCCGCCGGCAATGCCCAGGCGCTTGCCTTTCAGATCCTTCAGTGTCTGGATGGGGCTGTTATCGGCCACGACCAGGGCGCCCGATGTCGAGGAATAGGGGTAAAACGTGTAATCGGAGCCGGTCGCGCGCAGTTTCGACACCCAGATCCAGTCCGAGACGATCATGTCGACGGCGCCCGATTGCAGCGCGATTTTACCGGCCTCGGGATTGGCCAGCCGCTGTATGTCCAGTTTAAAATCAGCCGATGCCGTTTCAGGGGCGTTTTGCAGCGCCGACAATTCCCAGTCGACAGTCCCGAAGGCAAGCACGCCGATCCGGATCGTGGTCTTTTCAGTAGCGAAGCTGTGACCGGATACCAGCATGCAGAGGCCGATAAACAAGGCATTGAGTTTCATGGCGTCTCTCCCGATATGAATTAAAAATCTTGATATTCTATCTGCATGCGGGATTTCATGCGAGGTTTTAGCTTGATCGCCTGGAAGCCGTGTGTCGAGCGATACGCCTACGCTATCAGGACAATCCCGTGCGCCTGTGGGATAATGCCCCCATTTTTTTCATGGCAATCCAATATCCCATGCAACGCAGACTGACTCGGCAAACCTGGCTCAAGGTTCATCTTTATCTGGCGCTGATCGCCGGGTTCTTCTTCGCCCTGATGGGCCTGACCGGCAGCGTCAGCGTGTACCGTGAGGAGTTGGACGAACTGCTGAATCCGCAGTTGGTCATCGAACAGCCGCCGGGCAAGTACCAGTCGCTGGACCGGATCATGGCCGCGGTGCGGCAGGCGCATCCGGACCGTCACGGCGCCTGGACGCTGGAAATGCCGAGGTCGCCGCACAGCATGGCAACCGCCTGGTACGATAAACCGCAGGAGACGTTTTTCGAGCTTTATGCCCCGCTCATGGTGTCTGTCAATCCCTATACGGCGGAGGTCGTCAGCAGCCGTTTCTGGGGTCGGACCGTGACGACCTGGCTGCTGGATCTGCACACCCGGCTTCGATCCGACCGCTTCGGCGGGAATGCGGTGGGGATTCTGGGGGCGTTGCTGATGATTTCTATCGTCACGGGACTGTATTTATGGTGGCCGGGCACGCGGCAGCTTCGGCAGGCGTTCACGATTCGGCCTGATGCCGGCATGATCCGGCTGGCTTTCGATCTGCATCGCTCTATCGGCTTGCTCAGTGCGGTTGTGCTGCTGGTGCTGTCAGGCACGGGAGTCTTGCTGAGCTATCCCTCGCTGCTGGAATCCCTGGCCGGCGCCTCGGGCATGGCACATGGCGAGACGGGCCGCGATATCCTCAGCACGGCGGTGCCCAACAATCATCCAACCGGTCTGGCGGCGGCGACATTCATGGCTCAGGGGGGCTTCCCCCGTACCGAACTTCGGCGCATTACCACCCCGGTCGGCGATAGCGGCATTTATCGCATCAACTTGCGCCAGCCCGGCGAAATCAATCGGCGCCACCCTTATACCACGGTCTGGGTGGACCGCTGGAGCGGCCAGGTCAAGGACGTGCGCAATCCGAAAGATTTTTCCGCCGGCGAGACGATTGCGACCTGGATATGGCCGTTACACACCGGCGAAGCTTTGAATGATACCGGCCGGTTTATCTGGTTTTTGGCCGGCCAGAGTCTTTTCTTTCTCTATGTCAGCGGTTTGCTGCACTGGTTGTATCGGCGCGGCAGGATCCGCGACAGAAAGATCGATTTTGCCGCATTGCGGCCGATGTTTTACCGGTTGGCCCGGCACAGCTACCGCGTCGGCCTGGCGCTTTGCCGCCATGGTGTCATGCTGGCGCGAAAGGCCCGGCCGCACATTGCGGCAGGACTTGCCTTACTGCTGCGGCAGCTTGAAAGGTGGCGTATGGCGATGGCGAATCAGCAAAAACGCATAGGCAAAAACAGTTAAAGCCCGTCAAATGTATAAATAACCGGATAGATCGGCTACCTGACAAGGTCTATGCCATAGTGCATTTTACAAAACGGCTGACAACGCATGGCGAGACAATGTGGTAAGATGGCCGTCTTGGATTTTTTTACCTTAGTGATATGAGTCATTCATCTAATCCTGCTCAATTGATCGATCGCTTCGGCCGGACAGTTGATTACTTGAGAATTTCCATTACCGATCGCTGTGATTTCCGCTGTGTATACTGCATGGCCGAAGACATGACGTTTTTGCCGCGCGCGCAGGTTCTGACGCTGGAAGAAATTTATACCCTGGCCAGGGCCTTTGTCGAACTGGGCGTGAAAAAAATCCGCGTGACCGGCGGCGAACCGCTGGTTAGAAAAGGCGCGCTGGAGCTGCTGGAAAATATCGGCAAAATCGAAGGTCTGGGTGAGCTGGTCATAACGACGAACGGTTCGCAATTGGCAACAATGGCGGGCGCGCTGAAAAAGGCCGGGGTAAAACGCATCAATGTCAGCCTCGATACGCTCGACGCCGATAAATTCAAGGCCATAACGCGGACAGGCGACCTGCAGCAGGTCCTGAAAGGCATTCAGGCCGCCAGGGAGGCAGGGTTTGAGCGGTTGAAGATCAATGCGGTCATCCTGAAAGGCAGAAATCATCTGGAAGTTCGCGATCTGGTCCGGTTCGCCGTCGATAACGGCATCGATATCAGCTTCATCGAGGAAATGCCGCTGGGCGTCGTCAATCAGCATGACCGCTCGGAAGCTTATTATTCCAGCGATCTGATCAAGGCCGATCTGGCGCGGGAGTTTTCCCTGATCGCATCGACCGAAAAAACCGGCGGGCCTTCGCGCTACTTCAAGGTGGTCGGCAGCCGGACCCGCGTCGGTTTCATTTCCCCGCACAGCGAGAATTTCTGCAGCACCTGCAACCGTGTGCGCCTGACCGTGGAAGGCCGCTTGTTGTTGTGTCTCGGCAATGAGCATTCGGTCGATTTAAAGAAAGTCCTCCGGGCTCACCCCGGCAATACTGACGTGCTGAAACAGGCCATTATCGATGCGATGTCGATCAAGCCCGAAAAGCACGAATTCAATATCCATGAGCAGCCGATTATCCTGCGGCACATGAACGTAACGGGCGGCTAACGGCCCCCATTACGCAGTTTCCTCTTCTTTTCCAAACCATTTCTCTTACCCGAGGTTTTTTCATGTCTTTTGACCAGCTCGGTTTAACCGAGGGACTCCTTAAAGCGGTCGCGGAGCAAGGCTATACGATGCCTACGCCCGTTCAACAGCAGGCCATTCCGTTGATTCTGGAAGGACGCGATGTACTGGCCGGTGCCCAGACCGGCACCGGCAAAACGGCCGGATTCACCCTGCCTTTGCTGCAGCGGTTGACGGCCGATCCGTCGCAAGCGCGAAAACCGCGTCCCGTGCGCGCGCTGATCCTGGCGCCGACGCGCGAACTCGCCGTTCAGGTCCATGAGAGCGTAAAGACCTACGGCAAATATTTGCCGCTTTATGCGGAGGCGATATATGGAGGCGTCAATATCAACGCGCAGATCCGCAATTTGCGTAGAGGCTGCGATATCATCATCGCCACGCCCGGCCGCCTGATCGATCATGTGCTGCAGAAAAACGTCGACTTGTCCAGGGTGGAAATTCTGGTGCTCGATGAGGCCGATCGCATGCTCGATATGGGCTTCATGCCCGATATCCGCAAGATTCTGTCATGGCTGCCTGAAGCGCGTCAGAATCTCCTGTTTTCGGCCACCTATTCGAATGAGATCAAGACGCTGGCCGCATCGGTGCTGCGTGATCCGGTCGAAGTGGAAGTCGCCAGGCAGAACGCCACGGCGGACACGATATCGGAGCGGGTTTACGGCATCAATCGCGAGTACAAGCGGGAATTGCTGTCTTACCTGGTCGGCAGCGGCAACTGGAAGCAGGTTCTGGTTTTTGTGCGGACCAAGCATGGCGCGGACCGGCTGGAGAAACAATTGCAGCAGGACGGTATTCGGGCCGGCGCCCTGCATGGCGATAAAACGCAGGGCGCGCGCAACAAGGTGCTGGAGTATTTTAAAACAGGCAAAATAGCGGTGCTGGTCGCGACCGACATCGCGGCGCGCGGCCTCGATATCGAGCAGTTGCCGCATGTGGTTAACTTTGATTTGCCCCAAGTGGCCGAGGATTACGTGCACCGCATCGGCCGTACCGGACGCGCCGGTTCAAGCGGCGAGGCGTTGTCGCTGGTATGTCCCGAGGAAGCCTATCTGCTGGCGGAAATTGAAAAACTGCTGAAACGCCAGATTCCGCGCGTAGCCGACACCGGGTATGAACCGGTATCGCTGAAAGTCCTCGATATGCCCAAAAAGAGTGCGCCGAATAAAAATACCGGCAAGAAGGATTACCGGCATAAGAAGACTATCGAAAAACGCAGAGCCCGGCCGGGCAAGGATGGACGCAAAAGCCTGAGAAGCGGACGTCGGTGAGTTTCCGGTCGTGCTGTTTTTTGCTGAAATCGCGCTTGGATCTGTCGATCCCGGTTCAATACCCGGCATCAAGGATGCCGGGTATGCATGGTCTGCTTTTTCCTAGAAAACTCCCGAAATAGAGCGCACCAGGCCGTTCGTTAACTCGGGTGCGGCTTCTTCGTAGTCCAGGTTCACTTTATTGGCGGTGCTGACGATTCGGGTGCGGTATTTTTTTCTATCGCTGAGTTCCGAAGATGTCTGTCGTCTTGAGCCGCCGATGCCCTGTTTGGCATCTTGTTGACTATCCTGACGGATAATGACGCCGTCTTTGGCTTTTTCGGCAATTTCAACGTCCGTCACGACCATATACGTCACATCCTTTACGGCGGCATCCGCGACGGTTTCAACCAGGCCGCCAGCCACGATCCCGGCCAAGCCGCCAATGCCGGCGCCGGTCCAGCCATGAGTCGCGCCGCCGATGGCCGAGCCCAGAGCGGCGCCGGTAAACGCTCCGCCGTAGCCTGAGCCTAATGCTGTCTCTGCCGCTGTCGGACTGGCCTTGTCCACGCTCAATATATTGGCTCGTAACCAATAGTAGGCAGTGTCAGGATTATTGGAAACCGTATAGCCTTTTGCCTCAAGGCTGCGTCTGACCGCATTTAAGATGTCGAAATTGGATTTGTCCGAGGTATTGCGGACATCAAGATAAATCACTTTTTTGCCAGGACCGACCGGATCCAGGAAGACCGTGTCGCTCATCTTGGTCTGAACGTCCAGATCCTTTTTGGCAATTGATGTATGCACGGCGGAACACCCGTTTAATAAGCCCAGGAGCGCTACCACCGCAGTAAGTTTGGTAATGGTTCTGCCTTGAATATTTTCCATTTATTTCCCCCCAATTTTTGATATTTTTAAATGACTGTAAAAAATCCGGATCGCGCGGTAATGGACTCGATAAAAATTATTTTTTTTAGATTTTAAAATCCATAGGTTCGAGCGGGCACGGAATAATTGATGGTTAAGTTGATACGGTAAGAAAGCCTCTTAAAGAATAGTATTGTTTTTATTATGTTCTGATTCTATTTTTGAAAATACCGGACAAGGCCGATCGAATTTTAGAAAGGCCAATAACGCCCGTAATAACGGTAGTAATAGCTGCAATCGCGATAGTCGAGCCACGAATATCTTCTTAAATCACGGCAGGTATAGCCTCGCCGCCAATATTTGCTGGGCGTTGACCGGGGCGGCTTGCCCCTTTCCGTGGCATCCTTGATATAAGCTTCCAGTTTTGCATCGTCCTCCACGCTGAAAGGACTGGAAAGCACTTGTTCGTTCAGGCTTTTCTGGATTTCAATCCGGCTTTTTTCCGACACGGCATCCGCCCATGCGTTGCTATAACCCAGCGTATAGCCAAGCAGCAAGGTATATAAAGCCATGTTATGCAGATTTATCATCACTTTCCCCCTTTGTTTACGGTCATTAACCTTGGTTCAGAGCCTTTTGGGATAGAGGACTGATATCAAAGCTCCTGTTAGTCAGGCCAAAACACGCTTTTGGAATCAACCAATGGTGGCCGCGCAAGCTTACAAATAGGTAGTATTGATTGTTATAAGACCGCATGAAAATGGACATGCATGACCTGGTTTAGCTGGCAGGGCCGATTGATTGTAGCTTTCAGGATTTGTTATTTCAATCGGTTTTGGCTTGAAGCTAATGCGCGGTTTAGGATTTGGCTAAAAATGACTTCCTGAAACTGGAATCCTGCATAGGATGGGCTGAGCGCAGCTCGCGAATGGCGCTGTCTATCGTCGGCGTTAAACAGGGAAATTATTGACGCCCCAATCCTTAAATAAGGAGCAATACCGGAATTAACTATTTATAACGAGTGAAAATATTATCTCCGGTTATCATAAATATATACGATCGGTTCTTTCAGGGTTGAACCAGTATCCAGGGCTTGACCACTACGGCCCATACCTGGGCGTCTGCTTCAAGCCAGTCGATGGCCTGCTGATCCGATACCAGGCCCAGTTGGCCGTTTTGCATCCATTGCTCGACCAGGGCTTTATTATCCATCGAAAACTGATAAGCGACTTCAACCAGGTCCAGGTCTGGCGCGACATAGACGGCTGTGCCGCTGGCAAAAAAACGCTGCAGTTCTTTCCAGGCTATTTGTGAGGTTTCCAGGTTGACTTTTTCTCTGATCAGATCAATTTCAGCTTGACTCATTAATAATGTTCTCTTGGTTACGTGTCGGTAATGTGTTTATTGACACATTGAATCCGGTGATTAGAATGTGAGGCTGCTAATATTCAGCAAGATAATTATAACCCACTAGATGAAGGAGACAGGTGCATGTCGTTATTCGGGGCGTTTACCAAGAGAGCGAAACTGAATTCAGCCATTAAACAAACAGCCGAGGCGCGTAAAAGCGAAGCCGGCAAGGCCGATCAATTGTTTAAAAGAGTCTATCAGGGCTATGCCGATGTCGTAAGCGATAATCCCATGCTTGCTGAAGCTTTGTATAATTGGGGCTTTGCGTTATTGCACCACGCAAAACTCAAGTCGGGCGAAGAAGCGGCCGGTATTTATCAGGAGGCCATAGCGAGATTCGCTTTTTGTCTGACCATAGACCCCAATTATCTGGGCGCGGCCATAGACGGCGGCGTGGCTTATATGGATCTGGCTCGGGCTAAAGGCGCCAAGCCCGAGGATCACTTGTATGACATGGCCGAGGAGCAGTTCGAGAAAGCCAATGCCATTCAAGCCGGAGCCGCTTCCTACAATCTGGCCTGTATTTATGCTTTGCGCGGCGATGAAACCGCATGCCTGAATGCATTGGAATATGCCCGGGATAAGGGCATCATACCTGATCCCGAGGCTATTGTTGATGATCCTGATATTGCGGCTGTTAAACAGCAGGGCTGGTTCGTTGAGTTTATAGACGCATTAAAGCGGAAAAAAGAGGCCGTGACCGAAGAAACCGCGGAACTCGAGGCTCAAGAAAAAGTCAACGAAGAGCTTCCGGTTGAAGAAGAGGTTCGTATTGAGGGCGATACGCCTCCGGCCAAGGAAGAAACGCCCGCGGAAGAGGAAGCGCGCAAGGAAGACGCCTCGGATGCCGGGGAAAGCGCTAAATAATTTTCAGCTCCCGCATAAGGCGTGGACGGCAGGCCGGCGCCTTATGTGTTTTCTTTTTATGCCCGCACGGCCGGCGCTTTATTGACCGGTCTGATAACAGGCCGCCAGTAAGGCTTGCATTTTGGCCAGGCCTAAGGCGCGCGTTAGCTCAATATTGCGCTCCGGGATGTTTTCGGGATGCGGGTAGGCGGCCACGGCCCGCTCGATGCTCGCTTCGCGCAGCAGGTGTAGCATCGGATAGGGCGATCGGTTGGTATAATTGGCCGGATCATCCAATGCCGCGCCTTCAAAGCAGTATTCGGGATGGAAGCTTGCCAGCTGGTAAATGCCTTCGTAACCTTGCTCGATCAATAACTGCTCGGCAATGTTCAGATAGTTCAGGTAATCATCGAATGCCGCGAAAGCATCCGGATAAATCAGCAAGGTGGTTTCAATGCCGTCGTCGCTGTCCAGTCGCTCGCATTCCTGTATCAGATGTTCCAGGCAGATCTCAATATCCGTCTGGCGGCTGACGGTGAAATAAATGCTGCCGCGGTCCCATTCGCGTTTTGCAAAAGGGCAGATGTTGTAGCCGATGATGACCGATGTTAACCAGGCTTGCGTTGCGTTGAGGATTTGTGGGTCGGTGAATGTGGACATAAGCGGTGCGGTTGCCGGTAAATCCGGAAAAACCTCTAAAAGAGGGGCTTTCCAGGGAATTGCTGTGCCAGTTCTAATCAAAAGCAAGAGCAATATCAGGAAAAATCGCTATCGATCAGATCATGTTGTCAAACGATAAGCGTTAATGCGTCAATAGGTCCGAATTTCCTTCTAAAGCCCAGGGAGCCGGACAAGAATAAGTAAACAGACGTATTTTTACAAGAGATTAAATAGGTTGTGTTATAAAATAGGCGGTTCAATTTTTTATGCGGCCACAAAATTATTCTTAGATTTTCTGGCGCCACACTTGGAGTATTTTATGCGCATCATCCTTTTAGGAAGTCCCGGTTCAGGGAAAGGAACTCAAGCTCAGTTTATCACTGAAAAATACGGCATTCCGCAGATTTCCACCGGCGATATGCTCAGGGCGGCAGTAAGGATGGGCACGCCGCTGGGCGTGGAAGCCAAAAAAGTCATGGATGCCGGCGGCCTGGTATCCGACGACATCATTCTGGGGTTGATCAAGGAACGCATCGCCCAGCCTGACTGTGCCAACGGTTTCCTGCTGGACGGTTTTCCCCGTACGATCGCCCAGGCAGAGGGCCTGGAGGCCATGGGCGTGACGATCGATACCGTTATTGAAATCGTCGTCGCCGATGAGGAAATCGTCAAGCGCATGGCCGGCCGGCGCGTGCATCTGCCTTCGGGCCGCACCTATCATATCGAATTCAATCCGCCCAAAGTCGATAGTGTCGATGACGTTACCGGCGAAGCCTTGATTCAGCGCGACGACGACAAGGAAGAAACCGTGCGCAAGCGCCTCAGCGTCTATCACGAACAGACCAAACCGCTGGTCGGCTATTATTCCGCCGAAGGCCGTCCGGTCAAGTTCGCATCGATCAGCGGCGTCGGTCCGGTCGAGGAAATCACGGCCAAGGTTTTCGCCATTTTAGGCTGAACAGTCAGAACAATTCACACTTAAATGATTGCCGCCCGAGCGGCCTAACCCTACCAAAGAGCTATGTCAGGTAAAACTTTATATGACAAATTATGGGAAGATCACGTCGTTTATACCGAAGACGACGGCTCTTCGCTGATCTATATCGATCGCCATTTAGTGCACGAGGTCACCTCGCCGCAAGCTTTTGAAGGCCTGCGGCTGGCAGGCAGAAAGCCGTGGCGGCAGTCCCGCAATCTCGCCGTGGCCGATCATAACGTGCCGACAACCGACCGTGATCAAGGCATCGCCGATCCGGTTTCGCGTCTGCAGGTGGACACACTGGATCAAAACTGTGCCGAGTTCGGCATCACCGAATTTGATATGGGCGACGTGCGCCAGGGCATTGTGCATGTGGTCGGTCCCGAGCAAGGCGCGACCTTGCCCGGCATGACCGTGGTCTGCGGCGATTCTCACACCTCCACGCACGGCGCTTCCGGCGCGCTGGCGTTCGGCATCGGCACATCGGAAGTCGAGCATGTGCTGGCCACACAATGCCTGATGCAGAAAAAAGCCAAAAACATGCTGATCAACGTCAACGGTCAAACCGGCCCCGGCGTGACGGCCAAAGACATCGTGCTGGCGATTATCGGCAAAATCGGCACGGCCGGAGGCACCGGCTATACGATCGAATTTGCCGGCAGCGCCATACGCTCCCTGTCGATGGAAGGCCGCATGACGGTCTGCAATATGGCCATAGAAGCCGGCGCCCGTGCCGGTCTGATTGCCGTCGATGAGGTCACGATTGATTACTACCGAGACCGTCCTTATTCGCCCAAGGGCGAGGACTGGTTCATGGCCGAGCGCCTGTGGCAGCGGCTGCATTCCGATGCCGATGCCGTGTTCGACAAAGTGATCGAAGTCGATGCGACGGCTATCAAGCCGCAGGTAACCTGGGGCACATCTCCGGAACTGGTCGTCGCGGTCGACCAGCACATCCCCGACCCGGCGCTGGAAACCGATCCGGTCAAGCAAAAGAGCATGCTCCGGGCGCTTGACTACATGGACCTAAAGGCCGGCCAGGCGATTACCGATATCTGGCTGGACAAGGTCTTTATCGGCTCCTGCACCAATTCGCGCATTGAGGATTTGCGCGCCGCCGCGGCCATCGCCAAGGGCCGGAAAGTGGCCGCCAACATCAAACAGGCGCTGGTAGTGCCGGGTTCGGGGCTGATAAAAAGCCAAGCGGAAGCCGAAGGCCTGGACAAGATCTTTATCGAGGCCGGCTTTGAATGGCGCGATCCGGGCTGTTCCATGTGTCTGGCCATGAACGCCGACCGGCTGGAGCCGGGCGAGCGCTGTGCGTCGACGTCGAACCGCAATTTCGAAGGCCGGCAGGGCTACGGCGGCCGCACGCATCTGGTCAGCCCCGCCATGGCCGCGGCCGCAGCGGTTGCCGGCCATTTTGTCGATATCAGCACCTGGGAGGGTCAGTGATATGAAAGCCTTTACTAAAGTTACGGCTTTGGTCGCACCGTTGGATCGAGCCAATGTCGATACCGATGCGATTATTCCGAAGCAGTTTTTAAAATCGATACGCCGTGCCGGTTTCGGCCCGTATCTGTTCGACGAGTGGCGTTATCTGGATCATGGCGAGCCGGATATGGACTGCTCGGATCGGCCGCTCAATCCGGATTTCGTCCTGAACAAACCTGAATACCAGGGGGCCGAGATTTTGCTGACGCGCGAGAATTTCGGTTGCGGCTCTTCGCGCGAACACGCACCCTGGGCGCTGGAGGATTACGGCTTCAGAGCCATCATCGCGCCCAGCTTCGCCGATATTTTTTATAACAACTGTTTTAAAAACGGCTTGTTGCCGATCGCCCTGCCGGCCGACGTGGTCGACAGCCTGTTCAAGGAATTGACGGAGGGCTATCAATTGACCATTGATCTGGCCCTGCAAAAAATCACCACGCCCTCCGGCCGGGAAATTGGTTTCGATGTCGATGAAAACCGCAAATACCGCCTGCTGAATGGGCTCGATGACATCGGCCTGACGTTGCAGCATGCCGATGAGATTAAAGCTTACGAGGCCGCGCGCGCGAAACGGGCGCCCTGGCTGTTCGCTGATTAATTATCAATATTAAAAGAAAAAGGTTTTAGATTTAATGACAAAAAAAATTGCAGTGTTGCCCGGCGACGGTATCGGTCCTGAGATCGTCGCGGAAGCGATTAAAGTGCTGGACTGCCTGAACGCCGAAATGAATCTGGGTCTGGTTTTTGAAAACGGTCTGATCGGCGGCGCCGCCTATGATGTGCACGGCACGCCTTTTCCGCAGCAGACTATCGACCTGGTCAAACAGGCTGATGCCGTGCTGCTGGGCGCGGTCGGCGGACCGAAATGGGAATCGCTGGATATCTCGGTACGCCCCGAAAAAGGCCTGCTGGGCTTGCGCTCTGAGCTGGAGCTGTTCTCGAACCTGCGGCCGGCCATTCTGTACCCGCAGCTGGCTGATGCCTCTACCCTGAAGCCGGACGTCGTGGCTGGCCTCGATATCATGATCGTGCGCGAGCTGACCGGCGGCATTTATTTCGGTCAGCCGCGCGGTATCCGGGTTCTGGAGAACGGCGAGCGCCAAGGCTTCAACACGCTGGTCTACAGCGAATCGGAAATCCGGCGCATAGCTCATTCCGCGTTCCGGATTGCACAGAAAAGAAACCGCCGTCTGTGCTCGGTCGACAAGGCCAACGTGCTCGAATGCACCGAATTATGGCGCGAAGTCGTGACCGAGGTCGGCAAGCAATACCCGGACGTCGAACTCAGCCATATGTATGTCGATAATGCGGCCATGCAGCTGGTGCGTGCGCCCAAGCAGTTCGACGTGATGGTGACGACCAACATGTTCGGCGACATCCTGTCCGATGCGGCCTCCATGCTGACCGGTTCCATCGGCATGTTGCCATCCGCATCGCTCGATGCGAACGGTAAAGGCATGTACGAGCCGATTCACGGTTCGGCGCCTGACATTGCCGGCAAGGGCATTGCCAATCCGTTGGCGACTATCCTGTCGGCAGCGATGATGTTGCGTTACACCTTCAATCAGGCCGAAGCGGCCGACCGTATCGAAAAAGCGGTCAATGCGGCGCTGGATGCCAAGGTGCGTACCGCCGATATTTACTCCGAGGGTATGCAAAAAATCGGCACGGCGCAGATGGGCGATGCCGTGGTTTCAGCTTTAAAATCGGAGGTCTAAATGAGCAAACTTTATAACGTTGCAGTCGTGGGCGCGACCGGTGCGGTCGGCGAGGCGATGCTGGCCATCCTGGAAGAGCGTAATTTTCCGGTCGGCGAGGTCTATGCCCTGGCGAGCAGCAATTCAGTCGGCAAGCGGATTCCCTTCAAGGGCGGCACTTTGAAAGTGCAGGATCTGGCCGAATTTGATTTCTCGAAGGCGCAGATCGGCCTGTTTTCGCCCGGCGCTTCGGTTTCGGCCATCTATGCGCCGAAAGCGGCCGCCGCGGGCTGCATCGTGATCGATAACACTTCGCAGTTCCGTTACGACGACGATATTCCGCTGGTCGTGCCCGAAGTCAACCCTGAAAAGATCGCCGAGTACAAGAATCACGGCATCATCGCCAATCCGAATTGCTCGACAATCCAGATGCTGGTGGCTTTAAAGCCGATTTATGACGCGGCCGGCATCGACCGGATCAACGTCTGCACGTATCAGGCCGTCTCCGGCACCGGCAAGGACGCGATTGAGGAACTGGCCCGGCAGACCGCGCAACTGCTGAACGGCAAGCCTGCGGAAGCCAGCGTGTACCCGAAACAGATCGCCTTCAATGTGTTGCCGCAAATCGATGTTTTCCAGGACAACGGCTATACCAAGGAAGAGATGAAAATGGTCTGGGAAACCCGCAAGATCCTCGGCGACGATAGCATCAAGGTTAACGCCACGGCGGTAAGGGTGCCGGTTTTTTACGGCCATTCAGAAGCCGTGCATGTTGAAACGCGCAAAAAAATCGACGTCGCGGCAGTCAAGGCGCTACTCGAAAAAGCTCCCGGCATCAGGGTGATCGATGAGCGCAAGGATGGCAGCTATCCTACCGCGGTTACCGAGTCATCAGGCCACGATGAAGTGTTTGTCGGGCGCATCCGGGAAGACATTTCACATCCTCAGGGAATCGATCTATGGGTCGTCGGCGATAATGTTCGCAAAGGCGCCGCATTAAATAGCGTGCAAATAGCCGAAGTGCTGGTAAAAAATCACATCTAGACTAAGCTTATCTGTGATTTAACTGTTCACGGTAAGAGACTGTGGTAAATATTTGTGGAGGAGGCAACGTGCGCAATTTAACAAGAACTTTAGCGGTTGTATCGTTACTGGCACCTGCTAGTGCTTATCCGTTAGGGATTGGCGATATTAAATTGCACTCGGCCCTTAATCAGAACCTGAATGCCGAGATTCCTTTGGTTGTTTCGGCAGGTGAGAATGTTGCCGATATCAAGGTCAGCCTGGCGCCGCCTGACAAATTTGATGAGGCGGGAGTACCGTGGTCGTATTTCCTGTCGAAAATCAAGTTTGAGCCGGTTGTCGGGCATAACGGTTCGGTGGTCATCAAGCTCAGCTCAAGAGAGGCATTAAAAGAGCCGGTCCTGGATCTGCTGCTTGAAGTGAGCTGGCCTAAAGGCAATCTATACCGTGAATTTACCGTTCTGGTGGATCCTCCCGCCACTTATAGCCAAGCCACGCTTCCTGTTCCGGTCAGCATTGAAAGCCATGTGCCGGAGCAGGATTCCATGCCGCAACGTCAACCGGCGCCTACTCCGCAGACAAGGCCTCAGCCTGTCGCGGGTGCGAATAAAGGCTATGTTGTTGTCAAGAAGAATGACTCGCTCTGGCAGGTTGCCCAGCGCGTGAACAGCGATTCTGACGTGTCCATGGAACAGATGATGATGGCGCTCTATCAGCAAAATCCTGGCGCATTCTATAAACAGAATGTGAATGCCTTGATGGCGGGAAAGAAACTGAAAATTCCGGAAAAAGAGGCCGTTCTAAAATTACCCAAGAAGGAAGCGCTGGCTGAATTTAACCGGCAAACTGAAGACTGGAAAAAGTCTGCCGTCAAGCCTGCCGCCGAAAAACCGGCGCCAGTCGAGAAGCTCGCAGCTGTCGACAAACCGGCGCTAGTCGAGAAGCCCGCTGCGGCCGATAAACCGGCGCCAGTCGAGAAGCCCGCTGCGGTCGACAAGCCCGCTGCGGTCGACAAGCCGGCGCCTGCCGAGAAGCCCGCGGCTGTCGAGAAGCCAGCACCTGTCGAGAAGCCGGCTCCCATCGGTGCTGAAACCGCCAGGCAAGAGCCGGTCGACAATCATTTAAAACTGATTGCGCCGACTGAGGCTACAGTGACGGAAAATGTAGCCGTAGCGACAAAGAGTGATCAGGCCACAGCTGAAAAGCCCAAGGCTGACGCACAGCAAATGAACGCCGAAGCCGCGACCGGAGACGCAAGTTCGGACAGCGCAGCATTGACGGATGCGGCTTTGCAAAAGAAATTGGCGGAACTCGAGCATCAGCTGGCCGCGATGCAAAGGTTGCTCGCTCTCAAAGATGAACAGCTGACCGCTTTACAGCATCATGCGGAGACTGCTGCCGCGCCGCCGCCGGCCGCCGTCGAGAAAGCCAAGCCAGCGGCAAGAGCGCCGGAACCGGCATCCGATAATTTGTATTATCTGGGAGTTGGCGGCGCGGGTATCGGCGTTTTATCCCTGCTGGGCTGGTTATGGTGGCGGAAACGCAAGGTTGATCGTGAAACCAATGCCGACAGCATGTTCGCCTCCTCCAGTTGGAAGCAGAAAGCCGAGGCAAACGAAAGTCTTTCCATGCCGATCGTTGAGGAGAATGCGTCTTATAATGTCGGCACAGTCGGTGAAAGTTCTTTCTTGAGTGAATTTACGCCTAGCGATTTTGGTGCGTTCGACACGGAGCAGAGTGAAATCGATCCGATTTCCGAAGCCGATGTCTACCTGGCGTATGGCCGCTATCAACAGGCGGAAGAGCTTATGCGGCACGCCATCAATGATCAGCCGGATCGTGATGAATGCAAGTTGAAACTGCTGGAAATTTTCTACGCTAACGAAAATAAGCAAGCCTTTGAGAGTTACGCAGGCGAGTTAGCCGCCGAAGGTAAAAAAGATGAGCCGGATTTCTGGGCCAAAGTCATCGAGATGGGCAGCGAAATCTGCCCGGATTCGGCGCTGTTTTCTTCCCAGATTGCGGCGCATGAGAGTGCGGCCGCCAAATCAAACAGTCCTGCCGATTTAAACGATGAGTCAAATATTGGCGCCGGTGACACGGACGATGCCAATGAGATGGATTTCGACATGTCCGCCTTTGAAACCCCGTCGGATTTTGATGCCTCATCAGGTCAGGATACTATCGAGCCGGAAGATAACGGACTGGATTTTGAAAAGGCGGCTATTGAAGCGCCATCAGATCAGGAGACAGTCGATCAGGAAGAGAATGTGCTGGATTTCGAAAAGGCCATTTACGAAGCGCCGTCAGATCAGGCGCCCCTCGAGCCGGAAGAGAGTGCGCTGGATTTTGATGTGGACGTCTTTGAAGCATCGTCAGACCTTGAGCAAGCCGAGTCAAAGGATGCCGAACCGGATCTTGATTTGACCGCTTTTGAAGCTGAAGTCGATGATGACAAGAATAATGGCAGCCTTGATTTTGATCTAAACCTGTTGGCGGAAGATTCAACCGAAGATGAGTCGACCCTCGAGAGTGCCGATGACGGAAGCGAACAGGACATCGAAACCTATGATTTCGGTTTGAATGAAACTGAAACAGAAGCAAAAGCAAAAGAAATCGGTGAGTTTGATTTAAGTACTTTGGAAGATACCGCTGATGATTTTGATTTTTCTGATAACACTTCATCGGGTTTGAATAGCGGTCTCGATAAGGATGCCTTTGACGGTGATTTTGAGTTTAATTTTGATCTGGATATGGCAACTGCCGCTTCGGAAGATCAGGATGCCGAGGACGGTATTGCCGATCTGACCGATATGGACGAATGGGAAACGAAACTGGATCTGGCGAAAGCTTATATTGATATGGGTGATGCCGAAGCAGCCAAGGATATTGCTGATGAGGTGTACGAAAAAGGCTCATCGGAGCAAAGAAAGATGGCCATGGAGCTGCTTGAAGATTTGAAATAAGTAGCGGCTCAGAATAATAAAAAAGTCCGTTCAGTGTAGCGGTTCGCATTTGAAAGCGGCTTGCCCTGATCAGTTCCGGGTGTGGTGTCAGGTTTGTTGAAGTGGTTCAGCGCTCGATATAGGGTGGCGGACGTATGCAATCGCCCGGGCTTATTAATGAGCATGCAATAAATCAGGGAATTGCAGGTGCCCGAGAGGGCATTCGCACTTTGCGGATACCAACGGAAGGCGCTTCGTCTATAGCGCCTTCCGTTGACAGACAAGTCCATACCTGCAACGGAAAATCAACCGCACACTTGATGACGTTATTTTATTTTCCGGCCCTTCCAATATGAATAAATCGCTGGATAAACAATAAGCACCATAAGCAATGTTGAGATAATTCCACCTACCATCGGTGCGGCGATCCGTTTCATTACATCCGCGCCGCTTCCAGTACTCCACAGAATCGGAGTCAGGCCTATCAATGTCGTCATTCCGGTCATCAGTTTCGGGCGTATGCGACGTGCAGCGCCTTCAACAATCGCTTCAGTGAGGTCCTGACGGGACTGCAAGCGGTTTTCCGCGCTATGCTGCCGATAGCTCAAGTCCAGATAGAGCAGCATTAAAACACCCATTTCGGCAGCAAGACCGGCAAGCGCAATCATGCCGACCCAGACCGCGATGCTTAGATTGTATTCAAGCAAATGCAGAAGCCATACGGCGCCTATGAGTGAAAACGGAATGCTCAGTAGAATAATTAAGGTTTCACCGATTGAGCCGTGGTTAAGAAACAGCATCAGAAACACAAGCGCCAGCGTTAAAGGAACCAGTACCTTGAGTTTGGCCTCGACCCGCTCAAAGTATTTGAACTGTCCAGCCCATTCTAGCCTGACGCCTTGCGGGATAGCGGCCTTTTCATGGACTACCTGTCGCGCCAGATTCACATAATCGGCGACGCCGATGTCCTTGACGTCCAGCAGCACAAAGGAGACCATAAAACCGTCTTCATTGCGCAGCATGGGCGGTCCGGTGATAAATTCAAGCGTGGCCAACTGGCTGATGGGGATTTGCATGCCGTCGGGTGTCGGCACTAATATCCGGCTCAAGGCTTCAGGGTTGTCGCGAAAGTCGCGGGCATAACGTAAATTAAGGGCATAACGTTCACGTCCCTCGATGGTTTGAGACACCGTCAGTCCACCGACGGCAATGCTGATGACTTCCTCCACGTCGTCTACGGTCAGGCCATAGCGGGCGATTTTGTCCCTGTCTATCGTGAAATCGAGATAGTAACCGCCGGTCAGGCGTTCGGCAAAGGCGCTACGGGTAAAGGGGCGGGTGCGTGCATCATCCTGAAGTGCATGTTCGATGCGCAGGGCGGCAGACTCAATCGTGGCCAGGTCATCGCCGAAAACCTTAATGCCGAGGCTCGCGCGAATGCCGGTTGCCAGCATCTCGATACGGGTCTGGATGGGCATCCACCAGATATTGGGCATGCCGGGATAGCGCATTGTGTCGTCCATTTCGGTAATCAGGTCATCCCAAGTCATGCCCTTGCGCCATTGATCCATCGGTTTCAGGGTAATGACGGTTTCCACCATCGACAAGGGCGCCGAATCGGTGGGACTGGTGGAACGGCCAATCTTGCCGAACACCCGTTCCACTTCCGGAAAAGACTTAAGTCGCTTATCCATGGACTGGATGATTTTTGCCGCTTCGGTGATGGACATTCCCGGCAGCGCTGTGGGCATATACAAAATACTGCCTTCGTTGAGCGGCGGCATAAACTCATTACCCAGTTTAAAAAAAACCGGAACGGTCAGGAGCAGGGACAGTACCGAAATCCCGATTACCCCTAAACGAAAACGTAGCGCCAAGCGGACTACCGGACTATATAACTCAATCATAATCCGGGTGAGCCTGCTTTTATCGCAACGTATTTTACCTCGAATCAATAGCACGGCCAGAGCAGGAATCAGGGTAATGGCCAGTACGGCGGCAAACCCCATGGAATAGGTTTTGGTGAATGCCAGGGGTTTGAAGAGTCTGCCTTCCGCGCCTTCCAGTGCGAATACCGGCAGAAAGGAGACGGTAATAATCAGCAAGGCGAAGAAGATGCTCGGCCCCACTTCCTGCATGGCCTGAATAATCACAGCACGACTGTCAGGGATGGCGGCCGAGGCTGCCCCCGACCGTTCTAGAAGCTTGCTCTCTCCATGGCGGTCAGACGTGTCGCAATCGGTACGGAACCGATGCGACCGGTGACCGGCAGCGGCGTTATCGTCCCCGCTTTCCAGTCGTTTGTGGATGTTCTCGATAAGGGTGATGGCCGCATCGACCATAGCGCCGATAGCGATGGCAATGCCGCCCAGTGACATGATATTGGCGGTCATATGCTGCATTGACATAGGAATAAAAGCCATCAGGATGGCGATGGGCAAGGTTAGAATGGCGACCAGGGACGAGCGAAAATGCAATAAAAACGCCATGATGACCAATGAGACGACGATCATCTCTTCAATCAGGGTATTCTTGAGTGTTGAGATCGCCCGTTCGATCAAATCCGAACGATCGTACGCAGTAACAATCTCAACCCCATGCGGCAAAGATTCTTTAATCTCAGCAAGACGTTGTTTGACCCGTTCGATGACATTGAACGCATCTTCGCCGTAGCGCATGATGACAATGCCGCCCACCGTTTCGCCTTCACCGTCCAGCTCTGCCAAGCCTCGCCGCAATGCCGGGCCAAGGCTGACGTTGGCTACATTGCCGACCGTGACGGGAACGCCTGACTTGTTTACGCCCAGAGCGATGCGCTTGATGTCGGCAACGGTGTGGATATAACCGCGTCCGCGTATCATATGTTCATGCCCCGCAATTTCCAATACCCGTCCTCCGACATCGGTATTGGAACGGCGAATGGCCTGCGCGACCTGGTTTATAGCTATGCCATAATTGGCTAATTTGCCGGGATCCACAGTGACCTGGTATTCCTTCTCAAAGCCGCCTATGGAGGCGACTTCCGCCACGCCTTCAACCGATTCCAGCCAATAACGCAGTTTAAAGTCCTGCAGACTACGAAGCTGCGCAAGGTCATTATGGCCGGATTTATCCACCAGCGCATATTCAAATACCCAACCTACGCCGGTGGCATCCGGCCCCAACGTCGGCCGCACGGCTTCGGGCAGTTTGGCCGCCGCGGCATTAAGGTATTCAACCACCCGCGAACGCGCCCAATAGATGTCTGTTCCTTCTTCAAAAATGACATAAACAAAACTCAGCCCCATAAAGCTTTGACCGCGCACAAACTGGACTTTGGGCGCGGCCAGCAGCGTGGTGGTGAGCGGATAAGTAATCTGATCCTCGACCAGGTCAGGGCTCCGCCCGGGCCAGTCCGTGTAGATAATGACCTGGACATCGGACAGATCAGGGATAGCGTCCAACGGCGTGTTGATTAAGGCCCGGTAACCCCAAATGGCACAGATTGCGACCACTAGCAGGGTGACGAACGCATTGCGTGCGCAGTAGGCAATCACGCGTTGAATAGGGCCGGCGCAGACCGTGTTATGTTCGTTCACCATTGTTCTAGCCCCGATCTGAGCTTGCTTTCCGAGGCAATCAGGAAATTACCGGAAGTGATAATCACGTCTCCGGACGTCAAACCGTCAAGCACTTCGATAAAGTCATCGTTTCTCAGTCCTGTCTTGATTTTTTTGGCTTGCAAGCGCCCGTTACCCTGGTCCAGAAAGACAATACGGCTTTCGCCTGTGTAAATAACGGCCTGTTCCGGCACGACCAGACGCTCCCCCAGATCAACCCGTAGATTCAATCGGGCATAACGGTCGGGACGTAGCACGCCGTCTGGATTGGGCAATTCCACGTGCACACGCGCCGCGCGGGTCTTATTGTCCACAGTCGGATCGATAAAGGTGATTTTGCCGGGCAACGGGTAATCCGGCGCATCTTCCAGCACGACCTGGGCCGCCATGCCCATCTTGACCCAGGGCAGTTCGGATTCATAGACCTGACCTTCCACCCAGACCGTGGACAAGTCGGCAATACGCAGCAGCGTTGAACGCGCCTTGAAGGCCGTGCCGGACACAATGTGCTTTTCGATGACGGAGCCGCTGGCCGGCGACCGAATGGGTACGTACTCCGCCGCCTTTCCGCGTCGCTCCAGAGCCTGGATCTGAGCGGCATCAATGCCCCAAAGGGTCAGCCGGCGATAGGCCGCGGCTGTAAGGCTGCCTGGACCGGTACGGTTGCGCCGCATGCTGTCCAGGTACTCATCCTGGGTCGAGACCAGTTCCGGGCTGTAAACGGTGAATAGCGTTTGCCCTGTAGTGACCGGCTTACCCACATAATCCGCGTTAAGCTGGCCAATCCAGCCATCAAATTTGAGGCTGATGTCGGTAAGACGGGTTTCGTCATAGGTGATCCGGGCGGGAGAGTGGATCGTTTTAATGAGCTTCCGGTACATCGCCTTGCCGGTGGTGACGCCGATCAACTGGCGACGGTAAGCATCCACAGTGAATGTTGCGGGTTGCAGGGATGTGCCGGTGGCTTTACCGTTTTGCTTCGGCGCAATTTCGCCGGGCGTTGCGGACGTCAAAGACACGCCTTTCCGGCCTGTGCTCATATCGAAAGTAAGCCGTGCTTGCCCCTTGGTGCCGGAAATTACTGTCAACGTCAATGGCCAAGCGCCATCCATCGGCAGTTCGAATCGGCCCTGATAAAGCCCCGGTTTCATGTTTTCAATTTCGATGGGTATGGCCATGGCGGCCATGGCGCCCATGGCCGGCATTTCAGCGACCGCCAGAATGGCGGCATCGGCAACTGGCCGGTTATTATCGTCATGGACAATAAGGGTTATCTGGTTATTGCCGATTCTGGGTTTTTCAGGATCTAGCGCCACCTGTACCTTAAAAGGCCCGGCCGGATGAATCACGTCTCGTTCCAGCGCCTCCGAACGGGAACTCAGGCCGGTGTGGGCTCCCGCGTCCGTGCTTGGGAACCCGATAAAATAAATCAGTCCAATACCGGACAAGGCAATCAGGCTGATCACAAGCGCTAACAAGCGGATTTTATTGACTGGTATCATGATTACAACGCCTCTGCCTGGTCCACTGCGGACAAGGGCACAAGGTTGCCCACTGCGCGCTCAAGCTCGGCAAGATACCGATGCGTATCAGCCAGTGCCTGCTCAGCTTGCAACTGGGTCTGCATGCGGTTTTTCTCGCTACTGATCAGCGTCAGAAAATCGCCTCTGCCTGCCCGGTAATCCGCTATTGCGGCTTCGAGGTTTTCGTCAGCCAAAGGTAACAGTTTATTTTGATACAACTGGAACACATGGATGCTTTCATCAGTACGTTCGTATGCGATCTGCACCTCTTCCCTGATTTTAGCGATCTGATCAATGCGGTTCCACTCGTCCTGTTTCATCCTGGCCTGCGCTTCTCTTTCGGCGGCGCGGCGTTTGCTTTGATCCAGCGGAAGATTGACGCCAATACCGATGGTGAAACGCTTATTATCGTTGTCCCACAAACTGTTATAACCCGCCGTCAGGTTTATATCAGGATAGAACGTCTTGGTCGCCAGTTCGGTTTTGGCTCTGGCGGCCTGAATGCGCGCAATCAGCTGTTTAAGTTCAGGGCGTGATTGCAGGGCGTTGTTATGCAATGAGTGTGCATCGGGTAGAGAGCTGATCTCGGGCAGCTTTGAAGGAGGCGGAAGGGACTCATCGGGTGGGCGATTCAGCAGCGTATTAAGACGGGCAAGAATCGTCCGCCGTTCGCGTTCGCGCACAATAGCCTGATGCTCAAGCAGTGCAAGTTCCACATCGGCATGCAGAGCGTCCTGTTTGCTGGCCTGGCCGGTGCTGTAGCGGCTAACGGCAATGTTCCGAAATTGTTTCAATAACGCCCGGTTAATCCGGTTGATCTCAATGGCCTGATGAATGTAATACCAGTCAGCAAAAAGCGTTTTGGCTGTAGCTGCTATGAACAGCCTTAATGCATCTATGTTTTCGCTGGCTGCTTGGGCTTCATGAGTCGCGGCTTCCTCGCGCAATCGTAATTTCCCCGGCCAGGGTATTTTCTGCGAAATTTCAATGCGCTGTCCGAAGGCAGTCTGCGGACTGCCCACTGTCTGGGGCGCCATGCTATAGGCAAGCATCGGGTCATCCAATGCTGATTGTTGGTCAATGCGCGCAACGGAGGCCAGCCAGATTGCCCGGACAACTTCCAGTTGAGGATTCGCAGCCAGTACGGCAGATATCAATTGGGTTGATGACAAGACCAAATCCGCCTGAAGCGGATTTGCACGCGAAGCGCCCGAAAGAGGACGGGCAGGGATAGCCGGGAATGATTCGCCGCCCTGATTAAAAATGGCTTCAGCGGCTAGTGGGTTTGTGGTCCTGCTTAGGGCTAGAACCAGTAACATCAAACGAACAGGATGATAGTTGGATTTCATGGGAGTCTCTTTAACAATAAAGCAATTCAGATGTAAGCCAACTCTGCAAATAGGAATACGGTCCTTCGCTGCAATACAATCCGGTGGGCTGTAGGCACAAAAAGGAATTACGTGTGTAACAGAAGGCGTGTTACATCTGACTCACACCCGCTTAAAATCGCGGGTGAACAGATGCGTATCAGAAAGAGAGTCCGGTTTATATCCGAAGACGACGGGTGAGCAGATACGTGTATTTGTCACTGCTCAGTAGCAGCGGTGCATACGGTGGGATTGCAAGTCTGAGATCGGCTTGCAAGGACGCGGGCAAAATATCCTGATATTCAATGAGCGGTGGAGGTTGTGGTCCGTCCAGCAACAAGGTCAGAAAATCAACCGTCGAGGAGTTGGGTGCCGTGGCAACATCTGTCAATGAATCCTGGCTGACGTCACAGCAATGGCCTTGATCCATATTTTCCTGAATGGCGAAGGCTTCACTCATCGAGCAAGCGTCAGGCATGGACTCCCCGCAACAGCAAACCAGCTTCGGTTTGCCATCCATCAGCTCGCAGGCAAACAGTATCTGTGTTTGTGACAGCAGCGCAGTACACAAAAAGATCAAACTCAATACGCGCTGAAATGTTAAGTTGCGGAATATAGCCATGCTGCAATTTTAATCGAATGCATTTGGCAGGCAAAAATTATTTCGGCAAAACGTAAAAAGCATCAAAAAACGGTGTAGTGCGATAACGTCAAGTTTCGCCCCCAGAATGAAGGTCTGAGCATCAGCCTGCTGATCCGGGGCGATTCAGTACTAGCGACCGCTGTGGTTTCGTGTCGAAAAAACCTTATCCGGATGTGCATGGATATCACGTTGGCCCGATGGCAGTAAACCAGGCGTCATGCTCGTTCGGTTCGAGGGCCGCTGTTAGATAGTAGATTTGAACGCTGTTGTGGTTGCCATGTCGGGTCAGCAAGGGTTCCAGGTCATCAATCTGGCGGGACAAAAACGGATTTCACGGCTTCAACAGGAATGGGCCAGTCCCCAGTCCGATAGCCGGCTTCGAGCGTCAGGGTCGGGTGGAGGTGGATTTGTAGGGGAGTGCGCAGTTAGGCGCCGGCAGATCCATGTTATTGGCTTTGCAGGCGGGTATTCATCACTTGCTTGGCCTCTGTTCGGTCATCTTCCATATTTTTTTGGCGAAATCAGTGGGTACTTTGTCCTCCCGCAAGGCTTTTTCGACTCCCGGACGCAAATTGATTTATCCCTGTGCGGTCTTAAATCGCGTTGCGATCTTAAGAAAGTTCGGCCTAAAAGTCTTGAATGCACTATTTCGGTGCGTTATGAGCGAAAAACAGTTCTTTGTTTGGTGCAAGAAAAGTACTGGCATCGAGCAATAAAAACGTACTGATGATAACTGACTGAATACTGGACTATTTGGATGTTGGCATTATTAATGCTAGAGAATAAATAAACGTAATTGCTTCATCCTCCTTAAGTTTGTACCTTCTGGCGTCCTATATCTCGGATAGGGCGCTTTTTTTTGCTCAAAAGAGAGGCGGCGGCATCGAAGAGTGATGCGCTTTAAGCTGAATAAATCGCTTCAGTTTGCGCGGTGACCATTTGACAGGCTATTGCACAAAGCCTTATTCAATGGCATATAACCGCTTTTTCGAGCGACAAAATCCATTTTGTTGTCGACTTTGCTACAATTTTCGAGCGTTGCTTGCATGGGCGGCGGAAGGTCTGATTGGCGCGCAAGAAAATTTTAAAGTGAGCTGAGCGCCGTTGGCTTGACGATAGCGTGTCGGGTTTGCGTTTGCGAATGATGGCAGGATTAAGGGATGATGGTTCCTGGATCGGCCTGCAAGTCAGGGCCGCTTTTATTAATCGGCTTCTTCCTGCCGTTCTTGTCGATGCTGACGAACGTGATGTTGGTTTCAAACACCTGGGCGATGCTGCCGGTATCGCGATCCTCGCACGATACCTTGACGTTATAGGTTGCCGACGTCTTGCCGAGCCTGATCAGATTCGATTCAAACTTCAGGATGGAGCCGAGCTTAATGCTCTGTTTGAACACCACGTTATCAAGTCCAATCGTGACGAATTCATGGCCCGGAAACTGTAAATTGGCGGCGATATAGCCGATTTCATCTATCCACTGCAGCAGATTGCCGCCGAATAAATAGCCGTAATGATTCAGATGTTCGGGTAAAACCAGTTTGTAGTGATCCATCGTACGCCTCGTGTTTATAAGAATGTCTGAAAATTGGCTTGCTTCGGTGCCGGGTGAGTATTAACAGACGACAGCGATTAATGCGGGAAAGTTATTGTGGTTAAAGGGCGTCCGCCAGCATGGCATCCAGTTTCTTTTGCTGTTCCAGGGCGTACAGATCATCAAAGCCGCCGACATGATGTTCGCCGATATAAATCTGGGGCACGGTCCGGCGCCTGGTTTTGCGCATCATTTCCTCTCTCAGACCGGGTTGGCTGTCGACATTAAGCTCGGTATAGCGGGCGCCTTTTTTGTCGAGCAGGCGCTTTGCCATAATGCAGTAGGGGCAAAGGTTGGATGTATAGATCAGTATCTCGGGCATGTGTTTATTAATAAGGGCTAATATATGACGGCTATTCTATTCATTATTGGATTGCTGTTCAATGCCGATGGCCAATGATAATTGTTTAATCAATTCCCAGGCCGCCGACTGCGGCGTGTTGCCGAAAGACACCACGCCGTCTTCATGGCCGAGCATGGTAAATATTGAGGCATGCCGCATATTTCCGGATTGAAACAGTTGCTTGACCGCTATTGCCATTTCCACTGTGCCGTAGGGGATATCAGGCGGAGTATGGGGCAGGTTGAGTGCTTGGGTCTGGCGCCAGATTTCAGGGCTGTGCACGTGTATGACAGCTTGTATGGCTGGGCTCCGGGCATAGACGCAGGCATGTGTCAGGGATTCGGAGGAGGGTTTGCAAAGGCCGAGGGACTGAATCCGGTTTTTTTCGGGTTCGGCTTTAACGACAAGGCAGTAATGTTCGGGTTTTAATTGCTCAATATGCCCGGTTTGCGTGCCGCTGACAATGAACTGGTGACTGCCGGGCTCCAGTCGCTGGCTGATATTGCCGAATCCGATGTTGTCGTATCTATCGACGCATTGTCCGATAAGGCCGAGCCGGAAAAACACGGTGCGCCAGGCATTGAGCCCGGTTAATGGGGACGCGGGATTGAACGATTGCTGCCTGTGGTCCAGACGATACTTGATGACGCCTTCCTGTTCTCTCATCTTGTCGGGTTGGTGGTTGTTCGAGCATGACACTATATCCATTTGCAGCCGTGATTTGAATAGCGTGATCTTATGGATTAGAAAAATAAAACACGGAGATCGGGCATTGTGTTATAAAATTGGCAATTTTGAATTTGAAGACCGGATTGCCGGTCCACGAGACAAGTGGCTTAAGTTATGCGATGTCCGTTCTGCGGAGCACAAGATACGCGCGTTATCGATTCGCGACTGGCGAATGAAGGCGATCAGGTTCGTCGTCGGCGCGAATGTATCGCCTGTAAAGAAAGATTTACGACGTATGAGGCGGCCGAATTAACGTTGCCGCGCATTGTCAAGCGCAATGGCATTCGCGAACCGTTCGAGGAAAATAAACTGCGTTCGGGCATGTTGCGGGCCCTGGAAAAACGCCCGGTCGGCAGCGATGATATCGAGGCGGCCATTAATCGCATCAAAAGAGAGCTGATGGCCAAAGGCGAACGCGAGATATCGGCGCAGGAACTGGGCGAGAAGGTCATGAGGGAATTGAGTGTGCTGGATCATGTTGCGTTTGTGCGTTTTGCCTCGGTTTATCGCAGTTTCCAGGATGTCAGTGAATTCACCGACATGATTGAGCATTTACAGAAAAAATAGCTGATGCAGTCAACACAGCAAGATGCCGTTTACATGGCGAGAGCCATTATGCTGGCTAAAAGAGGCCGCTATACGACCGATCCGAATCCGCGTGTCGGCTGCGTATTAGTCCTGGAGGGCACCGTGATAGGCGAAGGCTGGCATGCTAAAGCCGGCCAGGGGCATGCGGAAGTCGAGGCCTTGAAAACCGTGGCCGATGCCAGGGGCGCGACAGCCTATGTGACATTGGAGCCTTGCAGTCATCACGGCAAAACCCCGCCTTGCTGCGATGCGCTGATACAGGCCGGCGTCAGCCGGGTCGTGGCGGCGATGCAGGATCCGAATCCGTTAGTGGCCGGCCGCGGTCTGGAAAAGCTGAAAGCGGCCGGCGTTGAAGTCAGTTGCGGCGTATTGGAACAGGATGCCCGGGCATTAAACCCAGGGTTTGTCAAAAGAATGGCCGAGAATCGCCCTTTCGTGCGCAGCAAGCTGGCGATGAGCCTGGACGGCAGGACTGCCATGGCATCGGGCGAAAGCAAATGGATTACCTCAGCCGAGGCCAGGGCCGACGTCCATAAGTTAAGGGCGCAAAGTTCGGCGATCCTGACCGGGATTAATACCGTGCTGGCCGACGATCCGGCGCTGAATGCGCGCCTGGATGACGAGGTCGTGCAGCCGCTCAGGGTCGTGCTGGACTCGCATCTGAGGATGCCGGTGACGGCGCGTATGGCAAGCTTGCCGGGGCGCAGCCTGATTTTAACCTGTTCGCAGGATGAGAAACGGTGGCAGCCGCTGCTGCAGGCCGGCTTTGAAGTTTACGGTCTGGCCGGCCGCCGCGATCGGCTTGATCTGAATAAGGTCCTGGATTTTTTGGCCGAGCAGCAGATCAATGAGGTATTGGTGGAAGCGGGTGCCATTCTGAATGGGGCCTTGCTGGCTGAAAACCGGGTCGATGAATGGATAGTCTATATGGCGCCCTGCGTTCTGGGCGATCAAGGGCGCGGATTATTTACCGTGCCGGGCATGCGGCATATGAGCGACAAGAAAAATTTTCATTTACGCGATGTCAGACAGATAGGTCCGGATTTAAAATTCACACTTACATCGCGGTAATCAAGGGTACTTTCCATGTTTACAGGCATCATACTGGCTATCGGGACAATAACGGCCATCGAACATCGCGCCGGTGATTGCCGGTTCAAAATTAACACCGGCAAGTTGCCGCTTAATGACGTCGCCCTCGGCGACAGCATCGCCGTTAACGGCGTCTGCCTGACGGCGGTCGAACTGGGCAAGGATTATTTTTGCGCCGACGTGTCCAATGAGACGCTGTCCCGAACCTTGCTAAGCGAAGCGGTTGTCGGGACGTTGGTTAATCTGGAGCTGGCTTTGACGCCTTCCACGCGCATGGGCGGGCACATCGTCAGCGGGCATGTGGATGGCATCGGTATGGTGGTCGAAAAAAAACCGGATGGCCGCTCTTTTCGGTTTAAATTCAAGGCGCCCGATAGCCTGGCCAAATATATCGCCGAAAAAGGGTCCATTTGCATCAACGGCATCAGTCTGACCGTCAACGATGTGGATGGCGCCGTGTTCAGCGTCAATATCGTGCCGCATACGCTGAAGGAAACGACGCTGGGCGAGGCCGTGCCCGGGACCCGGGTTAATCTGGAAGTCGATTTGCTGGCTCGCTACATGGAGCGCTTGATGAAGGGCGAGGCGGCGGCCTGTGCGCAAGGCGGCGTGACCGAGGCTTTATTGCAACAAGCCGGTTTTTTGGGTTAGAGGCATCAGTGAATACGATTGAAGAAATTATAGAAGATCTGCGACAGGGCAGAATGGTTATCATCATGGATGATGAAGACCGTGAGAACGAGGGCGATCTGCTCATGGCGGCGCCATTTACGCGTCCCGAGGATATTAACTTCATGGCCCGCTACGGCCGCGGCCTGATTTGCCTGACCCTGACCAGCGAACGTTGCCAGCAGTTGCGATTACCGTTGATGGTCAATGAAAATAAAACCGCGCATTCGACCAATTTTACCGTGTCGATTGAAGCGGCGACGGGCGTTACAACCGGTATTTCCGCGGCCGACCGGGCGCGTACCGTGCAAGCCGCGGTCGCCCCCGATGCGAAGGCCGAGGATCTGGTGCAGCCCGGTCATATTTTTCCGCTAATGGCCAAGCCCGGCGGCGTCTTGAACCGTGCCGGGCATACCGAGGCGGGCTGCGATCTGGCGCGTCTGGCCGGCGTTGAGCCTGCGGCCGTTATCGTCGAGATTCTTAATGAAGACGGCTCGATGGCCAGACGGCCCGATCTGGAGGTTTTTGCCCAGGAACACAATCTTAAAATTGGCACTATCGCCGATTTGATCCATTATCGTATTCAGCATGAAAATACCCTCGAACGTATCAGCGAATGCGCTTTGCCGACGGAATTCGGCGATTTCAGGCTTTTCGCCTACCAGGACCGCAATGACAATAATCTGCACCTGGCGCTGGTGATGGGGCGGATTTCGGGCGATGAGCCGGTCTTGGTCCGGGTGCACGCGCGCAATCTGCTGGACGATTTGTTTGCATCCCGGCGCAGCGGCGGCAGCGTTTCGATCCGCGAAGCCATGCAAAAAATAGCCGAGGAAGGGCGAGGCGTACTGGTGATCATCAGGCAGAGCGAAGACAATAAGTCTCTGATAGAACTGATTCATCATTACCAGCTGGAGGATCATGGCATCTCCGATCCGGTTCAGGCCGTGGAGCCAATGGACTGGCGCACGACGGGGACCGGCTCGCGGATCCTGGCTGACCTCGGGGTGCGCAAATTGAAAGTGCTGGGGACTCAAAAAAGATATGTCGGTTTGTCCGGATTTGATCTGGAAGTGGCCGGGCATGTCGGTATCGATGCCAGCTAGGGCGTCGTTTCGGAAAATAATATTAGTAATTTAAGTTGAGAAACAAAAATGTCGGCAATAAAAACTTATGAAGGAAATTTATCAGCCCAGGACGGCAGATTTTGTATCGTTGCATCCCGTTTTAACAGTTTTATCGTCGAGCAGCTGGAAGCGGGCGCTATTGATGCGCTGGTGCGCCACGGCGCTGCCAAGGCCGATATTCATCTGGTTAAAGCACCCGGCGCATTTGAACTGCCCATGGTGGTTCAGCGTGTAGCCGCCGCCAAAAAATACGATGCGATTATCGCGATAGGCGCGGTGATTCGGGGCGGCACGCCGCATTTTGAATATGTGGCCGGCGAATGCGTCAAAGGCTTGGCCAATGTCTCTTTGCAATACGATGTGCCGGTCAGTTTCGGCGTGCTGACTGTCGATACGATCGAGCAGGCGATAGAGCGCGCGGGCACGAAAGCAGGCAATAAAGGCGCGGAAGCCGCCCTGTCAGCCATCGAGATGGTCAGTCTGTTCAAGAATCTGGAAGTCTGATGAGTCAAGCGCGTACCAATGCCCGAAGAAGTGCTGTGCAGGCGTTGTATCAATGGCAGATGACCGGGCAGAATCTCAGTGAGATCGAACGGCAATTCCTGGAGGAAGAGCGGCTGAAAAATGCGCAAAAAAGCTATTTCACCGAGCTGTTTTATGGAATCCCTAAAAATCTCGTCGCCATTGATGAGGCTTTGTCAGAATTTGTCGACCGTCCGGTTGAGAAGATCGATCCGGTCGAAAGAGCCATTTTGCGTATCGGCGTTTATGAATTGATGCATCGGCTGGATATGCCGTACCGGGTTGTTCTGAATGAAGGCATCAACCTCGCGAAGGATTTTGGCGCCGACGGCAGCCATAGATACATTAACGGTATCCTTGACAAGGTGGCTCAAAAACAAAGAGCGCTGGAAATCAAGGCCAAATCAGAAGGTAACAAGCCGTAGTGCCGGCTTTAGTCATTCCAGGTATCAGTCTGTCCGCGGCAGTCAACCGTCAGGCAAGGCGGAAATATCGGCTTGGCAGGGAGCGCTAAATGGCTGCGCAGTCGTCTGAATTTGCCCTGATCAAGCGGTTTTTCACGCGTCAGCCCATCAAAAACCCGAGCACGCGTTTGGGTGTTGGCGATGATTGTGCGTTGATGGCTGTTCCCGATGGTTATGAGCTGGCTATAACCACCGACACGATGGTCGAAAACGTGCATTTTTTTGCCGGAACCGACCCCGAGCAACTGGGGCATAAATTGTTGGCCGTTAACTTGAGCGATCTGGCCAGCATGGGGGCCAGACCAGTCTCCGTGACCTTGGCTTTAACCTTGCCTGGTGTTGACGACGATTGGCTGGCGGCTTTTGCCAAGGGGTTTCTGGCATTGGCCGAGCGCTATTCGGTGGACTTGATCGGCGGCGATACGACATCGGGTCCCTTGACAATGACCGTTCAGGCCATGGGGCTGGTGCCGCGGGGGCAGGCGCTATTGCGCTCAACAGCCAGGCCGGGCGATTTCATTTATATGACCGGCTGCCTGGGCGATGCCGGGCTGGGGTTGAAAATAAAACAAGGCTATAACTGCGCAAATCCCGGTGCGGCCTTAAAGCGATTCAATACGCCCGATCCCGCTTGTGAGGCTGGGCAAGCCTTAATCGGCACGGCCAATGCCTGCATCGACCTGTCGGATGGTCTGGCCGGGGATTTGGGGCATATCCTGGCGCAGAGCAAGGTGGGGGCCTGTTTGAATTGGGATGATCTGCCGCTGTCGGCAGACGTACTGCGCTATATAAAAGAGACGGGCGACTGGCGGATGCCTCTTTGTGCCGGGGATGATTATGAATTATGTTTTACCGTTAGCCCTGAGAAGGCAGGCCAGTTGTCCATGGAGTGCAGTAGAATTGGCGTCATTGAGTCTCAGCCTGGGCTGCGGCTTAATAAATCAGGCGGCATTCAATCATTACAGGTAAAAGGTTTTGAGCATTTTTCTTAATACGCAGCTGGGCAAAAATAAATTGACACCGAGACAGATACTGAAGGATCCGGTTCTGTTTCTGGCTTTCGGTTTCGGTTCTGGATTGGCGAAAAAAGCCCCGGGAACCTTTGGTACCCTGGCGGCCGTGCCTGTTTATTGGCTGTTTGCCCAGGCCGATATCGTTGTTTATAGCGTATTGACACTGATCGTGACGATTGTCGGCATAAGCATATGCGGACAGGCTGCCAAAACACTGGGCGAGCATGATTTCGGCGGCATAGTCTGGGATGAAATCGCGGGTTACCTGATTACGATGTGGCTGGTGCCGTTGGCATGGCAAACCCTGGTGCTGGGCTTTGTCTTGTTCAGGGTGTTCGATATCCTCAAGCCATGGCCCATCCGATGGGTGGACCGGCATGTAGGTGGTGGTCTGGGCATCATGCTGGATGATGTTTTAGCGGGTGTATTTGCGGCTATCGTGTTATTGTCGGCAGTCAATTGGAATTGGATTTAGCCGGTGGCCCTCGACGGATTGACAAACTGTGTTCCGTCCATATGTGGCGAAGATGCTGTAGAATATAAAAAATAGTTTGCCAAATGGCAAAAAGTCTTTATAATACAAACATCAATCGCGGGGTGGAGCAGCTTGGTAGCTCGTCGGGCTCATAACCCGAAGGTCGTAGGTTCAAATCCTGCCCCCGCTACCACATTTTAGGAACCCCATTCATGGGGTTTTTTATTTTCTGGGCTTCGATAATCTGGAAGCCCGCCATTGATTGTTTATGGAAGAGCCTTTGGCTCTTTTTTTATGTGCGAAAGTAAGCGAGGAAAAAATGAAACAGGCTCCTGAGCATTTGGTTAATCTAATCGAGCCAATTGTTGAAGGTTTAGGTTATGAGTGTGTAGGCATTGAATATAATCCGCACCCTAAGCATGGTCTGTTAAGAATCTACATTGATAGTGAAAATGGCATTCTGTTGGATGACTGTACGCGCGTCAGTCATCAAATCAGCGGCGTCCTGGATGTCGAGGATCCCATACAAGGCAATTATCAATTGGAAATTTCTTCGCCAGGCGAGGACAGGCCATTTTTTAAATTAAGTCAGTTCGAACGGTTTATCGGTAGCACGGTATTAGTGAATTTGTTTAAACCCTTGGCTGGGCGTAGAAAAATTACCGGTCGGATTGAAAAAGTCATCGGCGATATTGTTACGCTTCAGGAAGGTGATGAGGTTTTTGAGGTGCCGTTTAGCGCAATGAGCAAAGCGCGTTTGGTGCCTGACTATTTAATTGAAAAAGGTGGGCGCAGTGGCAAATAAAGAAATTTTATTGGTAGTTGATGTTTTTTCTAATGAAAGGGATATTGAAAAAGAAATTGTTTTTCAAGCGATAGAATCGGCATTGGAAGCGGCCACTGTCAAGCGCCATGCCAATCAGATCAAAGCCCGTGTGCAGATTGACCGGAAAACCGGCGATTATGTCACATACCGGTGCTGGGAAGTTGTCGATGCCAATCCTAACATCGACGGTGATGTGGAATTTCCGGAAACACAAGTTCTTTTGGAGGTCGCCCGGCTGGATAACCCTGATGTACAGGTAGGCGATATCATTGAAGAGGAAATTGAGTCGGTCGATTTCGGGCGTATCGCCGCGCAGACGGCTAAACAGGTCATTATCCACAAGGTCAGGGAAGCCGAGCGCCGGAAAATTGTTGAAGCCTACAAGGGCCGGGTCGGCGAACTGATTACCGGGATTGTCAAACGCATTGAAAAAGGCAGCGTTTATCTGGACCTGGGCGGACATATTGAAGCTTATATTGCCAAGGAAGACATGATTCCGCGCGAGTCCGTCCGTATCGGCGACAGGATCAGAGGCTATCTGAAAGACGTGCGTTCAGAGCCGCGTGGACCTCAATTATTCGTTAGCCGGACGGCGCCTGAATTGCTGATTGCATTATTCCGGCTGGAAGTGCCTGAAGTGGGCGAGGGGTTGATTGAAGTATTGGCGGCAGCGCGTGATCCGGGTTCCAGGGCTAAAGTAGCGGTAAAAAGCAATGATCCGCGGTTGGATCCGGTCGGTGCATGCGTGGGCATGAGAGGTTCCCGGGTACAGTCGGTTTCCAATGAGTTGGCAGGCGAGCGCGTTGATATCATTCTTTGGAATCAAAGTGAGGCTCAATACGTCATTAATGCCATGTCGCCGGCTGAAATTCAGTCCATCGTCATAGATGAAGACAAGCACAGCATGGATCTGGCTGTCAACTCGGATAATTTGTCCCAGGCCATCGGCCGCGGCGGCCAGAATGTCCGGCTGGCGACACAGTTGACCGGCTGGGAGTTGAACGTTATCGACGCTTCTAAAGCCGAGGAAAGCAGTGAGGCTGAAGCGGGTGAAATAAAGCGTTTGTTTATCGAGCAGCTGGATATCGACGAAGAGATTGCGGCCGTTCTGGTCGAGGAAGGCTTTAATACGATTGAAGAGGTAGCCTATGTTCCGGTCAGCGAAATGCTGGAAATCGAAGGCTTTGATGAAGATCTCGTTAATGAACTCAGAAGTCGGGCCAAGGATGCCTTATTGATTAGCGCCATTGCCTCGGAAGAAATACTGGAAACCGCTGAGCCAGCGCAGGACTTGCTGGAAATGGAAGGCATGAACAGGGATCTGGCCTATGAAATGGCCAGTCAGGGTATTATTACGATGGATGACTTGGCGGAACAGTCGGTGGACGACTTGATGAAGTTTTCCGGAATAGATGAAGATCGGGCGGCAAAATTAATTATGAAGGCACGTGAGCCTTGGTTTGCCGAGGAACAGGTGAGTAAGTAAGGGGTGAGTAGGAAATGAGCGAAAAAACAGTACGGCAATTGGCGGAGGTTGTAAAAATACCTCTGGAACGATTATTAGAGCAGTTGAAAGAAGCGGGATTATCCGCTAGCGCCCCTGATGATGTAATCAATGAAGATGAAAAAATGCAGTTGCTGGCGCATTTGCGCAAGCGTCATGGCAAGGGCGATGGCGCCGACGAGGGCACGCCCAAGCGCGTGACTTTAAAGCGCAGGAAAGTCAGTGAACTTAAGCAGGCCAGTGTGCCCGGTAATGCGACTAAAACAATCAGCGTTGAAGTGCGCAAAAAAAAGACTTATATCAAGCGTACCGAGATCAGCGAGTCGGAAGAGCAAAAGGAGTTGGAACAGGCCAGGCAGGCGGCTCTGGAAGAGCGGCAAAGACAGCTTGAGCGGGAAGAGGAAGAGCGTCGTAAACAGGAAGAAGAGCGCTTGAAGCAAGAAGAGCTTCTCGAAAAGGCCGGGGAACAGGTCGAAGCGGCTAAGGCGGAGGTTGAAGCGATTGAGCCTGAGCCGGAAATTCAACCTGAGGCAGCTCCCGAGCCTAAAGCTGAAGTTGAGCCTGAAGTCGAGCTCGAGGATGAATATGAGACCTTGAAAATCAAGGAAGAAAAGAAAATCAAGCACGACAAAACCAATAAATCCAAAGAGGCCGAGGAAGTCAAAAAGAAACAGGAAGAAAAGGAGCGGCGTCTTGAAGAATCCATTAAAAGAAATGCTGAAAAAGTAAGGCAGCAGGCGGCAGCGAAACAGGAAATGCTGCAGAAGAAAAAATTGCAGGAAGAAGGCGCGCGCGCGGGCGGAAAAGAATCCAGACGAGGCAAGAAAAAAGGCGGCAGACAAGCGGAGCGTGTCAGTGCGCAGCCTGAAAGCAGACATCAGTTTGAGATGCCGGTCGCGCCTATCGTGAAAGAGGTCACGATACCTGAATCGATCATCGTTTCCGACCTCGCCCAGAAAATGAGCGTGAAGGCGGCCGAAGTCATCAAGCATCTGATGAAGCTGGGTATCATGGCGACGATCAACCAAAGCATCGACCAGGAGACCGCCGCTATTCTGGTTGAGGAAATGGGCCATAAAGCGATCATGCAAAGTGAGGATGACCTCGAGCAGGAAATGTTGTCTGAAGCCACGGCCGATGATAATCGCGAGGCACTGCCACGGGCGCCTATCGTCACAATCATGGGGCATGTCGACCATGGGAAAACATCGCTGCTGGATTATATTCGCAAGACGCGCGTGGCAGCCGGCGAGGCCGGCGGCATTACGCAGCATATCGGTGCGTATCAGGTGAAAACCGATCACGGCTCGGTGACTTTTTTAGATACTCCGGGACATGCCGCGTTCACGGCCATGCGTGCGCGGGGCGCCGATGTGACTGACGTTGTTATTGTCGTTGTCGCCGCTGATGATGGCGTGATGCCGCAGACGAAAGAAGCTGTGGAACACGCTCGGGCGGCCAATGTGCCGATTATCGTCGCGATCAATAAAATCGATAAGCCCGATGCCAATCCCGAGAAGGTCATGCAGGAGTTGTCCGCCATTAACGTCATGCCCGAAGAATGGGGTGGCGATGTGCAATTCCTGAAAATTTCGGCCAAGACCGGTGAAGGTATTGATGATTTAATCGAAGCTCTGATCCTGCAGGCGGAAATTCTGGAATTGAAAGCACCGGTCGAGGGCGCCGCATCCGGCATTGTTATTGAGTCAAGACTGGATAAAGGTCGTGGCGCCGTGGCAACAGTGCTGGTGCAAAAAGGCACGTTGGAAAAAGGCCAGATAGTCTTGTGCGGCCATGAGTTCGGCCGTGTCAGGGCCATGTTCAACGAGAACGGTAAAGCCATCAAGGAAGCGATTCCGAGCACACCGGTGGAAATCCTCGGCTTGTCCGGTACACCGAATGCCGGCGATGAATTTTTAGTGGTGCAAAGTGAACGAATCGCCAGAGAATTGGCCGAACACCGGGAAGACAGGAGCAAAACCAGTCGCCATGCCGCGCAGCAGGCTTCGAAGCTCGATGAAGTGTTCTCGAAAATGACCAGCGGCGAAACCGCGAGCTTGAATCTGGTTATCAAGACCGATGTTCAGGGCAGTCTGGAAGCGTTACGCGAGTCTCTGGTCAGTCTGTCCACCGAAGAAGTCGAGGTGAAAGTCGTTTATGGCGGCGTCGGCGGTATTAATGAAGGCGATGCCAACCTGGCGCTGGCTTCGGGTGCCATTCTGATGGGCTTTAATGTCCGTGCCGATGCGACGGCTCGGAAGTTAATCGAAGAGAAAGGCATCGATCTGCATTATTACAGTGTCATTTATGATGCGATTGATGAGGTTAAAAAATCCATCAGCGGTATGCTGGCACCTGAAATCAAGGAGCAGATTGTCGGTCTTGCTGAAGTTCGGGATGTCTTCCGGTCACCTAAGTTCGGCGCTATCGCCGGCTGTATGGTCATCGACGGCTATGTCAAGAGAAATCTGCCGATACGCGTACTGCGTAATAACGTGGTTATCTATGAAGGCCAGTTGGAATCGTTGCGTCGATTTAAAGAAGACGCGACCGAAGTCAAGATGGGCATGGAATGCGGTATCGGCGTGAAAAACTACAATGATGTCAGAGTCGGCGATCAGATCGAGGTGTTTGAACGTATAGAAGTTAAACGGGAACTGTAACCCTTATGGCTAAAGAATTCGGTCGTAGTGCACGTGTTTCGTCGCAGATGCAGAAAGAGCTTTCCCTGATTCTGCAACGGGATATTAATGATTCCAGACTGGGCTTTATCACTATCAATGACGTTGAAGTCAGTAAGGATCTTGCCGTGGCAAAAGTTTACGTCACGGTTCTGAACGTCGATGAGCAGGGCAAGCGGAACAATGTCAAGTGGCTGAACGAGCTGGCGCCTGTCATCCGGCATGAGCTGGCCAAAAGGATGCGCCTAAGGCATATGTCCGAGTTGCGTTTCTATTACGACGATTCGTTTGATACCGGCATGCGCGTATCTGAGCTTTTGAGTGGTCTGGATAAGAAAGACAAGGATTAGCCGGGTATGAGTAAACGCAAATCCGGGCGTAACGTCCACGGCATTCTGTTGCTGGATAAGCGCCTGGGAGTCTCGTCAAACAAGGCTTTGCAGGAAGTGAGGCGTTTGTTTGATGCCAATAAGGCCGGGCATACCGGCAGTCTGGATCCGTTGGCGACCGGTCTGTTGCCGTTGTGTTTCGGCGAGGCGACCAAGGTTTCGGCGCTAATGCTCGATGACGACAAGCGCTACCAGGTGCTGGTTCAGCTCGGGGTGATGACGGATACAGGCGATGCCGAGGGTAAAATTCTAAAGGTCCGTCCGGTGCCAGATTTGAGCATTGATGAGATCGTCGCCTGTCTGAAAAAATTTACCGGCGAGATCGACCAAGTGCCGCCGATGTATTCGGCCTTAAAGCATCATGGCAAAAAACTTTACGAGTTGGCTCGCGCCGGTGAAACAGTCGAGCGAAAAGCCCGGCGCATCACGATATACGATCTGCAATTGCTGGATTTTTCCAAGGACCGGCTGACGCTGGATGTGCGCTGTTCAAAAGGGACTTATATCCGATCGCTGGCGGAGGATATCGGGCATGAGCTCGGCTGCGGCGGAACGGTAAAACAGTTGCGCCGGCTGGCAGCCGGTCAATTCAGCATCGACCATGCCAAAACCTTTGAGCAGCTGGCTGAAATGGATGAGCAGGCGCTGCGTCAATGTCTGATTAATGTTGATAAACCCTTAGAATCCCTTCCCGCCGTACAGCTGTCAGAGAGCGAGGCAACCCGCATAAAATACGGGCAGGCACTTAGCGTCGAAAAGCCTTTGCAAGGTATGGTACGCATGTATCATGCCAATGTTTTTTTGGGCTTGGGAGAAATGCTATTGGATGATAAACTAGCGCCGAAAAAATTGTTCAATCTGGACAACGAGCCTGCGTGATGAAGAGTCCTCAGGCTGAAAATTACAACTGCTTCTACCCCCTATCGTGGAAACAGTGTATTCGATAGTCGTCATAGACGGCTTTACTTTTAATTTTTTAATCTTAATAGGGATTATAAATGCCATTCACTGCAGAACAGAAAAAAGCAGTCATAGAAGCCTATAGACTGTCAGATACCGATACCGGCTCACCCGAAGTACAAGTTGCTTTATTGACTGCCCACATTACCCATTTAACGCCTCATTTTGCAACACACAAAAAAGACAACCATTCACGTCGCGGTTTGTTGCGCATGGTTAACCAGCGTCGCAAATTGCTGGATTATTTAAAAAATAAAGACGGTAATCGTTATCGTTCATTAATTGAGCGTCTAGGCTTACGCAAATAAAAAGCACAAATGAAACGGCACGTATTCGTGCCGTTTCTGCTTTAGCTAGTCATGGATTGAATAAACCTTCAAATAACCTTTACACAAAGGAACCTTATAGTGAATCCTATTAGGAAAGAATTTCAGTACGGCGATCGGCTCGTTACATTAGAAACCGGTGAAATAGCCCGTCAAGCAGACGGCGCTGTTATGATCGATGTTGATGGCACCTCACTGCTGGTCACAGTCGTTGGTAAAAAAGAAGCTAATGGCGGCGATTTTTTTCCATTGACTGTTAATTATCAGGAAAAAACTTACGCTGCAGGTAAAATCCCCGGCGGTTTTTTCAAAAGAGAAGGACGCCCCAGCGAAAAAGAGACATTAACGTCTCGTTTAATTGACAGACCTATCCGTCCTCTTTTTCCGGAGGGTTACACGAACGAAGTTCAGATTATCGCTACCGTCGTGTCATTGAATCCGGATGTTGATCCCGACATTCCTGCGCTGTTGGGCACTTCTGCCGCGTTGGCGGTTTCAGGACTGCCTTTTAATGGCCCGGTAGGCGCGGCTTGCGTCGGTTACAAAGACGGCGCCTATTTATTAAACCCGTCGCCGACAGCATTGCAGGACTCTCAGCTGGAATTGGTCGTTGCCGGTACTGCGCATGCCGTTTTAATGGTTGAATCGGAAGCGCACGGTTTGTCCGAAGAGGTCATGCTGGGAGCAGTTTTGTTCGGCCACGAGCAAATGCAGACCGCCATTAATGCCATTAATGAATTCGCTCAACAGGCCGGTACCGGAACGGTTGAGTGGGTGGCACCCGAAATGGATGCCGAACTGGAAAAACTGGTAACTGCGGAAGTTGAGGCAGGCATTAAAGCGGCTTATCAAGTGCCTGAAAAACTGGTCAGACAAGAGCAGTTGAAAGCTATCAGAAATGCAGTTGTTGAAAAACTGACAGCCGATGAACAATATGCGGAACAGGATATTCGCACCATTATCGAGCATCTGGAAAAGAAGATAGTTCGCAGTTCCATTCTGAATGAAGGTAAACGCATCGACGGTCGTGATCTGGATTCAATCAGGCCCATTGCGATCAGAACCGGCGTATTGCCCAGAACTCACGGTTCCGCCCTGTTTACCCGCGGTGAAACGCAGGCGCTGGTAGTCGCGACGCTTGGTACGCAACGCGATGCGCAAATTATCGATGCGTTGTCCGGCGAATACAAAGAACCTTTCATGTTGCATTACAACTTCCCTCCGTTCAGCGTCGGCGAAACCGGTTTTGTCGGCTCGCCAAAGCGTCGTGAAATCGGTCATGGCCGTTTAGCGAAGCGCGGCGTTCAGGCGGTTTTGCCTAATATGGATGAATTTCCGTATGTGATTCGCGTTGTGTCTGAAATCACCGAGTCGAACGGTTCGAGTTCCATGGCTTCCGTGTGCGGCAGCAGTCTGGCGCTGATGGATGCGGGCGTGCCTATTTCATCACCAGTAGCCGGCATTGCCATGGGTCTGATCAAAGAAGGCGACAGTTTTGCGGTATTGTCGGACATCATGGGCGATGAAGATCATCTGGGCGATATGGATTTTAAAGTGGCCGGTTCCGAACAGGGTATCACGGCGCTGCAAATGGATATCAAGATCGACGGCATCACCGCCGAAATCATGAAGACAGCGCTGGAGCAGGCAAAACGTGGCCGTCTGCATATCCTGGGCGAAATGAACAAGGCATTGTCCACAACGCGCGAGCACATGTCTGATTATGCGCCGCGCATCATTACCTTCAAAATCGATCCGAGCAAGATCCGTGAGGTGATTGGTAAAGGCGGCGCGACTATTCGCGGCATTACCGAGCAAACCGGTGCCAGTATTGATTTGACCGATGACGGTCTGGTTAAAATTGCCTCTGTCGATAAGGCGGCCGGCGAGGAAGCGCGTCATCTGATCGAGGAAATCACGGCCGAAGTGGAAGTAGGTAAGGTCTATGAGGGTAAAGTTGTCCGGTTAATGGACTTCGGCGCATTCGTCACGATTCTTCCCGGTAAGGACGGCCTGGTGCACATTTCGCAAATTTCCGATGAACATGTCGACAAAGTCAGCGATAAGTTGTCTGAAGGCGAAGTAGTCAGAGTGAAAGTGCTCGAAATTGACCGTCAAGGCAGAGTCAGGCTGAGTATGAAAGAAGCGGAAAAAGAATAATAACGCTGTTAAGAGAGAAAGGGCCGTTAAGGCCCTTTTTTGTGAGCATGAAGTTAACAGAAATATTCGATCAAGATTGCCGGCAGTGCAAAAGGCTGGATGAATTTCTACAGGAAGTCAAACAGAACCATCCGGATTATCACGCCCGCCCGGTGGCCCCTTTTGGCGATCCTCATGCCCGGCTGCTGGTTGTCGGTTTGGCACCCGGCATGCATGGCGCCAATGCCACCGGCCGGCCGTTTACGGGCGATTATGCGGGGTTACTGCTGTACGAGGCGCTGTATGAATTCGGTTACAGCAACCAACCGACATCCACATCATTAACCGACGGTTTGGTACTCAAGAATTGCCGCATCACCAATGCGGTAAAATGCCTGCCGCCCCAAAACAAGCCGACAGGCAGTGAAATCGCCTTATGCAACAGCTTTCTGGCGGCCGAGTTAACGGCATTGCCGCCAGGCGCAGTCATACTGGCATTGGGAACTATTGCGCACCAGGCAGTATTAAAAGCCTTTGGATTGAAACTGGGTAGCGCTAAGTTTGGTCATAATCAATTGCACGATTTGCCAAATGGCCGGCGGCTGATCGATTCATACCATACCAGTCGCTATAACGTGCAGACCAACAGGCTGACAAAAGATATGTTTGCCGATGTTTTTCGTACTATTGGGACCGTATTGGATCAAGTGTGAATGCCGATATTTCAGAAAATGCTTTTGATGTAAAAGCATTTTTAAAAAACCTGACCACCCGCCCGGGCATTTATAGAATGCTCAATGAAAAAGGCGAGATAATTTATATCGGGAAGGCTAAAAATCTGAAAAACCGCGTTTCCAGTTACTTCAAGCCGCAAACGGCCTCGCCTAAGCAACAGGCCATGGTCGCCAAAGTGACCGGCATCGAAGTGACCGTCACGCATACCGAAGGTGAGGCTTTACTGCTGGAATGCCAGCAAATCAAGCGTTATAAGCCCCGTTATAATATCTGTCTGAGGGACGACAAATCCTATCCTTATATTTTCCTTTCCAGTGAACAGGATTTCCCGCGCGTCACCCTGCATCGCGGCGCAAAGAACAAGCGCGGCCGCTATTTCGGCCCTTATCCCAGCGCCGGCGCCGTCAGGGAAACGCTGAAGCTGCTGCAAAAGATATTCCCGGTCCGGCAGTGTGAGGATTCCGTTTATAACAACCGCACCCGGCCTTGCCTGCAGTATCAGATTGAACGCTGCACCGGTCCGTGCGTAGGGCTGATTGACAAAGCCGGCTATGCCCAGGACGTGGACAGCACGATCCTGTTTCTGGAAGGCAAGGGCAGTCTGCTGATCGACCAGTTGGTTGTTAAGATGGAGAAAGCAGCGGCTGATCTTGATTATGAGCAGGCTGCCATTTACAGAGATCAGATCTTGAAATTGCGTTCCGTGCTGGAAAAGAACTTCGTTCATGGCGAGCGCGGCGATGTGGATATTATCGCCTGTGCCGCCAAGGCTGGCGTGGCCAGCATTCAGGTCTTCTTTATCCGAAACGGGCAGCATCTTGGCAACAAGCTGTATTTCCCTAAAATGACTGATGAGCATGATCCGGCCAGTATTCTGCAGGCATTTATTCCGCAATATTATCTGGACAGACAAGCGCCTCATGAATTAATCGTCAGTCATGAGCTGGAGGAAACCGAACTGCTGGCGGAAGTCCTGGCCAATCAGGCCAAACACGCCGTTAATATTTCTCCCAGAGTCAGAGGAGAGCGATTAAAATGGCTGCAAATGGCCTGCACGAATGCGGAAAACGCTCTACTGAGCAAATTATCGGACAAACAGGGGCTCTATGCCCGGTTTCTCAGTCTGCAGGAAGAACTGGGTTGCAAGGAACTGCCCAAACGCCTGGAATGCTTTGATATCAGTCATACCCAGGGCGATCAGACGGTTGCATCCTGCGTTGTTTTTGATAGGGAAGGTCCGGTAAAATCAGCTTATCGTCGCTTTAATATTGAGGGCATAACCGGAGGCGATGATTATGCGGCGATTCATCAGGCCGTGTTCAGGCGTTTTAAGCGCCTTAAGCAGGGCGAGCATGCCGCGCCCGACATATTATTGATCGACGGCGGTAAAGGTCAGGTTCATGCCGCCCAAAAGGCATTAGCGGAATTGGACATAAACAATGTTATGATAGTGGGCGTTTCGAAAGGGCCGGACAGAAAGCCCGGCATGGAAAAGCTGATTCTGGTGGAGCAGGATCAACCCATTGATGTAACGCCGGGGGCCAGCGGTTTATTGCTGATTCAGCATATCCGCGATGAAGCGCACCGGTTTGCGATAACAGGGCACAGGCAGCGGCGCGGTAAGACGAAAAAACAATCGGTATTGGAAACCATTCCGGGGCTGGGGCCAAAGCGGCGGCAGATTTTATTGAAACAGTTTGGGGGGTTGCAAGGTATTTCACGGGCTGGCGTGGATGCTCTTTGCAGTGTAGACGGTATAAGCCGACAAATAGCGCAACGAATTTACGAACAATTCCATCATCAAGATGACACTTGAATTTAATTTACCCACAATGTTAACGCTGTTAAGGATTGTATTAATTCCTTTATTAACAGTGATTTTTTATTTGCCCTGGCAATATTCCAATCTAGCCTGTACCTTGATTTTTATTATCGCGGCCGTTACCGATTGGCTGGATGGTTACTTGGCCAGAAAAATGGAGCAGGAAACGCCGTTTGGTGCATTTTTGGATCCGGTGGCCGATAAATTGATGGTGGCCATCGTCCTGGTGCTGATTGTTCAGCAACAGCCAAATCCTTATATGGCTGTTGCCGCTGCTGTTATTATCGGTCGGGAAATAACCATCGCTTCACTGAGAGAATGGATGGCGGAAATCGGCAAGCGCGCAAAAGTCAAGGTTTCTCAATTGGGTAAGTGGAAAACGACTGCGCAAATGCTGGCCATTACGCTGTTGTTGTATCGCGAGGACCTGGCCGGCATCCCGGTTAACGTCGTGGGGTATGTCCTTTTGTATATTGCCGCCTTATTAACATTATGGTCTATGGTCAATTACCTCAGGGCGGCGTTGACAGCGATCACGGAACAATAACCACCAGCCGATCCGGGTAAGTTTCCGGGATTTTATTAACATATGAGATACAGCACATTGAATTGGCTGTGAAAGAAGAAAATGGATAAGGAAAAAGAAAACATACAGATAAAATCTGAAACACAGGATGAGATATTACTAGCGGCTTTAAAATTATTTGCCGAAAAAGGTTATTTCAACACCTCGTTAGCGGATATCAAAGATGCGGCGGGCATAAAAACCACGAGTGGCATTTATCAGCATTTTAAAAACAAACAGATGATAGCCTCGGCGTTATATGCCAACATTTTCGATAGCTTGAACATATCCATCGACGATATCCGGCGCAGAAATAAAAAAGCATCGGAGCAATTACGTGAAATTGTCGATTTGTTATTCAGGCTTACCAGTGAGGCGCCCGATGTCATGCGATTTTTACTGATTTTGAAAATCCATGAGTTTTTGCCGGAAGAAAAGCCCTTGCTGGAAACGGCGCCTTTCGTAAAAATTATCAAAATCATTCAGGCTGGCATGAAGGCCGGAGAAATACGCACTATGGACCCGGTTCTCGGATACGCGTATTTTTTCGGCATCATCAATCAGACCTTGTGTCTGCTGTTGACCGGCGCTCTGGATAAGAAAGCCGAGGTCTATCAATCGCAGGCCTGGCTCGCGGCATGGAACGCAATCGCCAAAAGGTAATCCAATTTATTATTTTTTAACATAAAAATATGGGTGATATTGTTCAGTTTAAACGACCGAAAATATCGGAACGGCATAAAGGCAATACTTTATGCCGCAGCGGCTTTCATAAATGGGAAGTACTCAAGGAAAAACAGTTCGATGTCAAGCAGGGGAAGCTGATTACTGTTTATCAATGCGGGCGGTGCGCAAAAATCAAATCCAAAGCTCTTTAAGGACTCCGGTAAACGGCCCACCATGTTCAAGCCTTTTCTCCGACAATACGAATATATAGTGCCAGATCATCCGGCGACGGATAATGGCATACTGGAAAAGCATTACCGTGAACTCGTCGTCAAACGCCATATCCAGAATGATGCCGCTCAGGTGGAAGTGCTGGGGCATCTGCAGCAACTGCTGGATGTGATTTCTGAAAAAGCCGATTACGATAGCAAGCTGGCTTTAGGCAAACTACTCTCGGCCAGACCCGAAAAGAGTAAAAGTCTTTATATATTCGGTGATGTCGGCCGGGGTAAATCCATGCTGATGGATTTCTTTTTTCAGGCCTGTCCGATCAAGCAGAAGCGGCGTGTGCATTTTCACGTTTTCATGCTGGAAATCCATGCCTTTATTCATCAATGGCGAAAATCCCGCAAAGGCGACCCGATTCCCGCGTTGGCGAAGCATATTCGAAAATCCACCCTGTTGTTATGTTTCGATGAGTTTAATGTCAGCGATATTGCCGACGCCATGATATTGGCGCGTTTGTTCAAACAGTTGTTTGAAAAGGGCATTATTATGGTCGCCACCTCTAACTATCATCCCGATGCGCTTTATCAAGACGGTTTGCAGCGGGAATTGTTTCTGCCGTTTATCGCGCTGCTGAAACAATCCGCTGAAATTCTGGAACTGGTGGCCAAGGAAGATTACCGGTTGATTCATCTTAAGGCATTGTCGACGACTTTCCATGCGCCGCTTGACGAGTGGGGTAAAGCGTTCCTGCGCCAAAGCTACAATGACCTTACCAATAGCGGCGCGACGGAATCAGTGGTTCTGCAAGTGCAGGGCCGGCACGTTCATTTTGCGGCGGCGCATGGCGACATCCTGTTTACTTCATTTAATGAACTTTGCGGCAGGGCTCTGGGAGCGGCCGATTATCTGGTTATTGCCCGGGAATTCAATACGTTGCTGGTCGCGGATATCCCCAAATTTTCCTTTGAAAACAGGGACGAAGCGCAACGATTTGTCACTTTGATTGATGTCCTTTATGAGCATAACGTAAAACTGATTTGTACGGCCGAGGCGCCCGCCGATCAGCTTTATACGGATAAAAGGCCTTTTGAATTCAAGCGAACACAATCAAGACTGATCGAAATGCAGTCAGAAAAGTATCTGGGCAAAAAGCATGCGCCCGCTTAAGGATTCGGCTAGAGCGTTTATTTATTAGCCGGAAACATTACCTTCAGACATGCGTCGCCATGAAAAACAAGCCATTCACTGACCGACAGGGCGCCAGAGGTTTTCATAAATCCGGTAGGGTACGCAGTGCGTACCTTTTGGGATGACTTTCACCGGAACCGCTGGAAAAGGTACGCACTGCGTACCCTACTGTATTTTTCAGGCTGGCCTGTCAATAACAATAGTCAATTTTTACAACAGCCGTTGCTTTCAGGTAACGGCTGATTGCTCTAATAAGGAAACATCCTTTCGGCCTGAAGGTCGAGATCTAAAATCAGAAAGGAATATTGATTAATAAACGTCCCTGACGTAGCGTTTGTCTTTTTTCAGCTGATTGACGTAATCAATGGCTTGCTGTTCCGAGAGGTTGCCGTGTTCGGCAATCACGTCGTGCAGAGCCTTGTCGACATCCTTGGCCATGTGGTAGGCATCGCCGCAAACGAAGAAATAACCGCCCTGTTCCAGCCAGGCGAACAGTTCGGCACCGTTTTCACGCATGCGGTCCTGTACATAAATCTTTTCCTCTTGATCTCTGGAGAAGGCCAGATCCAGTCGGGTCAGCAGGCCTTTTTGCCGCATGACTTCCAGTTCCTCGCGGTAGATAAAATCAGTCGCCGAGTTGCGGTCGCCGAAGAACAGCCAGTTTTTACCTGGTGCATTCCGGTACTCGCGTTCCTGCAGGAAGGCGCGAAACGGCGCGATGCCGGTGCCGGGGCCGACCATGATCATCGGCAGGCTGTTGTCGTCGGGAACTCTGAAGACCTTGTTGGGTGTGAAGAAGACGCGTACATCGGTTTCGTCGTCGACCAGGTCGGCCAGAAAAGTCGAGCAGACGCCTTTGTGCAGACGGTTATAGCTCTCATAACGCACGCTGGCCACGGTTAAATGAACGGTGTCCGGATGCATTTTGCCGCTGGAGGAAATCGAGTAGGCGCGATGCTGCAAGGGTTTCAGCAGGCTGATGAATTCAGCGGCCGAGAATTCCACTTGCGGGAATTGCCGTAGCAAATCCAGCGTGTCGCGGCCCCATAAATAATCCGCCAGTTTGTCCTTGTCGCCCGATTCCAGAATGCCGTTGAGCTCCTGGTCCCCTGAGCGGCTGGCGATTTCCTCGATCAATTCCTTGCTGGGCAGCTTGATTTCAAATTGTGTGCGCAAGGCTTCGTGTAACGCGATCGACTCGCCGTTGACCGGTTCGTCTTCATCGCCTTTGCAGCCGATGGCTTCAAGGATATCGGCGACCAGTTTGGGGCAGTTGGTCGGCATCACGCACAGGGCGTCGCCGGCTTCATAGCTTAATCCGGAACCGGTAATGGCAATTTCATAATGCCGTGTTTCCTTTGACGACGATTCGGCGGTCAGAAGCCGGTTCGCGACCATTTTGGCCGGGAACGGGTTCTTGCGGTTGTATTGGGGTTTTTCGGCCTGAGCGGCTGCCTCGATGTCGACAATGACCGTGGTCGACGCGCCTTCAGCCATGTGCGGAATGACGGCACTGATCCAGCTCGCCGCCGGTTCTTCAAAATCGACGTCACAGTCAGTACGGTCGTAAATTCGCGTGGCGCCCAGTTCAGCCAGTCTTTGGTCCCAGTCTATGCCCGCTTTGCAGAATAAGTCATAGCTGGTGTCGCCTAATGCCAGTACGGAGAATTTGATGTTTTTGAGATCGGGCGCCGAGTCGGATGCTACGGCCTCCCACAGCATTTGGGCATTATCGGGCATTTCCCCTTCGCCGTATGTACTGGTGATGACCAGCAAGTATTCCATGGCGGCAAGTTGATCGATTTCGACCTCATCCATGCTTTTTACCAGCGGTTTCAAGCCGTGTGTTTTCGCCACGCTGGCGGCGTCATGAGCGATGGACTCGGCATTGCCGGTTTGGCTGCCGTACAGAATGTGGATGACGCGGGCATCCACTTGATTAACAGAGCCGGCACTTTGAATCATATGCGTATGCATGCCGGCAAAGAAGCCGTTTAGCCATGCGCGCTGACTTTCGCTGTAGGGAGCGTCGAATGGGATATGAGGTGTTTTCATTTGAGTTACTAACAAATCAATGTCTGTGCATCCGCCTCCTGGTATTTAACCCGAGGAGGCTGATGTGTTAAAAAGGTTAGGTTAAGCCGCCTGCTCGCTCATCATGTCCTGGACAATGCCCAATCCGACGAGCCCGGCCAGATATTCCTCGATACAAGGAATGCCGGCCAGGGCTTCTCTATTAATATTTTCCTGCTCAATGATCCAGGCGGTGGAGCCTATCGAGTAAATGCTTTGCACGTCGCGCTTGATCAGTGCTTTTTTGTAGTCGTTGAGGCGTTTAACCGCGAGCAGACAGGCAAGCTGATCATCGCTGTAATTGCTGTAAGCTTCGCGCGTGTTTTTAACCAGGGCTTCCTGCAATTTGCGCGGGCGCTCCATGATTAATTTCCGCGCCGCCTGCTCGATCTGGCTTTGAGTTTGCAACGCTTCAGGCAAGTGCTTCAGCATGTCGCGAGCACAAGACCGGGCTTTCTCGAATACTGCAAAGCTGTTGACCAGTCTGAACATCAGGACCGTATCGGTCGTGCCGTAATCCGGAATCGCGCCCCCGAACAACGGTTGCGTTGTCTGGTAGGCCTCCCTGACCTGTTCAATTTGCGCGGCAGCCAGTTCCAGCGACAATTCCTCGATCATTTCCTTGCGATCCAGTGCTTGCTGCAAGTACTTGGCCGTCTGTGTCTTGTAAAGCCATAACGGCAGCGCAAATTTGAAATGAACGCGCTCGGTAGCCCAGTTATCGAGCAATCGTCTGGCTTTGCTTGAGTTGGCATAGTCGGCATGCTGCTCGAGCATATACAGAATGAATTGTTCGTGGGCGCGGGCCGTATCGGTGTCTTCAGTCAGGCGATGCAGTTCCACGGACGACTTGTCATACAGGTTTTCCAGCCGGTCTTCCGGGTCGTATTGATAAGCATTGCCGCCGGACATGCCATTGCAGAAGCCCTTGCCGAACCGGCCTAAATTCAATACGGCGCCGTTGGTCATGTATTCGCAGGCAAAATCGCCGACGCCTTCAACAACCGCCATGGCGCCAGAGTTCCTGACCGCGAAACGGTCGCCGGCCTCGCCGTTGATGAAGGCTTTACCGCCGCTGGCTCCGAATAGGGCAAAGTTGCCGATCAGCACGTTGTTGCCCGGTGTTTTGGTGCCGCCGCCTGGCGACTCGACGATCAGCGTACCGCCGCAGGCCGATTTGCCGACGCCGTCATTACAGGTGCCGGTATGTTCCATGCGCATACCGTCATTCATGAACGCGGCATAGCTCTGTCCGGCCGAGCCGTGCGTGCGGATAATCACGCTGTCCGGTGCCAGATAGCGACGGCCGTGCTGGTTGGTATAAATGATTCTGGAGGCGGCCGCCTGCTCATCGCTGAGCTCATAGGCCAACATGCGCTCGATATCGATCGCCGTCTGACCGCCAACGGTTTTGTTACGGTTGTTCAGCTTGAAATCGTCGCCTTCGATAATGAGCTGTTGTTTGTTGCCGTCAATAATATCGGCTTTAAACCGTTTGATAATGGCATCGTCAATGCTGAAGTCGGCTTCCAGGTAGATCGGTTTTTCAACTTTCACTTCGCTCACCTGAGCAAGCAGGCGCGTCAAATCCAATTGGCCGATCATGGATTCGTGATTGATCAAATGCAACAATTCGGTTTTGCCGCGTATCTCGCGCAGGCTGCGGTAGCCTAATACCGCCAGTATTTCCCTGACTTCGTGAGCCAGATTCATGAAATATTGCGCCAGTACGCGCGCATCGCCTTTAAACTCTTCATGCGCGGTGGTCAGACCGGCCGGGCATTTGATGTTGCAGTTTTTGGCCATGACGCAGCGCAGCATCATTAAAGCGGTGGTGCCGAATTCAAATGAGTCGGCACCCAAAATAGCCGACTTAACGACATCGAGCCCGCTCTGATGCGCGGCACTGCAACGCAACACGACTTTGTCGCGCAGGCCGTTGGTGGCCAATGCCTGATGCACCTCGGCAATACCGATTTCAGGTGAGCGGCCGGTGTTTTTCAGGCTGGTCACGGCCGCGGCTCCAGTGCCGCCGGTATTGCCGGCCACGTTGATCACGTCGGCCCCGGCTTTGGCGACGCCGACGGCAATCGTGCCGATACCTTCCGATGACACCAGTTTGACGCCGACTTTTACGCGCGCGGCTTTGGCATCGTGGATCAACTGCCCCAAATCCTCGATCGAGTAGGTATCATGATGCGGCGGCGGACTGACCAGCTCCACCTTGGGCGTGCCGCCTCGCAAGGCGGCAATTTCGACCGAGACTTTGGGCGCCGGTAATTGGCCGCCTTCGCCGGGTTTTGCGCCCTGGGCGATCTTGATTTCGATTTCCTGGATATTCAGGTCGGCCAGATAGCCGGCCCAGACACCGAAACGTCCAGACGCGAATTGCTTGATTTTGCTTGAACGCAGCGTGTTGAAACGGCTGGAGTGCTCGCCGCCTTCGCCGGAGTTGCTGAGCGCACCGACGATATTCGTGCCCTGGGCGACCGCTTCGTGCGCTTCCGCCAGTAGCGCGCCATGGCTCATCGCGCCGGAAGCCAGTACCGTGGTGATTTCATGGGCCGGCTGTACGTCGGCCAAGGCAAGCGGGTCGCGCGCAGGCTGGATGGATGATAAATAGCCGGCCAAAAGGCTGCCTGCATCGGCGACATTGACGGTTAATGCATCGCCAGCTACAGCCAAGCTGAACTCGGTATCGGCGAAGCGTTTTTTTAGATGCTGTGCCAGTTGATCCAGGCGCGCTTCGGATGAGTTTTCGGTAAAGCCGATGCTGAACGTCGCAGCGCCAGTTTGCGTGGCTTTCAGGCCGCGGATCAGGTAGTTGTTATTGCCATACAGATTCTGTTTGCCAAGGATGCGGTCGAAGTCGGCAACCGTTTCGGCGCTGCTGATATCGGCCGGAAAATCCATGATGTCGCGCAAGGCCGCCGGTCTGGATTCGCGCTCCAGGTACAGGTTTTTGGTAAAACTGCGATAAGCCGGGGTAATGCCGAAGGCATCGATTTGTTCCGGCGTGCGTTTTTCATAGCCGAAATCGACGTAGGCCGTATCGCTGGCCACGGGTGATTTATCCTGAGGAAGATACAGAATCTCCTCATCGGTCATATTGATATATTCCCGGACCGCGGTATTGCCGAAAGTGTGGCCTGCACCCTCCTGACGTTCCTTGAACAGGCCCAGGAACGGAATGTCTTTTTCCTCGCGCACGGCCAGGGCTTTTTGATGCCATTCCGTTGCGCTGGCGGCGATGTCGGCATAACGCGCGCCGCCGACCGAGGCATGGATGTTAGGGAAATAAGGGCTTAACTTCGGCTCGTCGGTATCGAGATAATTGGACTCGAAGAACTCCCCGCCGATATAGCTTTCCACGGTACACAGGCCGAATTTGCCCATGGTTTTCATGAGCGATTTTTCAGCCGCTTTCTGGAAGTTCTGTAATATTTTCGGCTGTTCGCTAACCGGATAATGGCTGATAACGCGGTTGTGTACGCTGACAGGGCAGATCGCTGATGCGCCGAAGCCTAAAATCGTGGCGATATCATGCGGGCTGGCCGCTTGTCCGGTTTCCGCAATTAAGGAGGAATTGAAGCGCAGACCTTGTTTAACCAGATGCTGGTTGGCGGCCGCGATCATCAGCAGTGCCGGAATGGCGGCTTTTTCCTCGCTGATATTGATGTCGCTCAGGATGATGATGCCGGTGTTTTTGCGGGCGGCTTTCTCAACCTGCTCGCAGACGTCCAGCAATGCGGCCTCCAGCGCGTCTCCGTTGCGTTTCGGATCGTTAAAATCGGGCGAATACAGCATATCCAGCGTAACAACGCTGACGGCCGATTGTTTGCGGATCTGCTCCAGTTGGGTGCGCTGCAGAATCGGCGAGTCGATGACCAGTTGTTTGCTGTATTCGTCGGAAAAGGTCGGCTTGGCGCCCAGGGCGACGCGCAAGGTCATGCCGTCGCTTTCCCGAAGCGAGTCGAGCGGCGGATTGGTCACCTGGGCAAAACGCTGGCTGAAATAGCGCGACATGCCGCCTTCGGTGCCGGACAACGCATTAGGCGCGATGCCGTAGCCCATGGCCGAGACTTTTTCCATGCCGGTTGCCAGCATGGGATCGAGCAGGAATCTGAAGCTTTCCTGGTTGAGTGAGTATGCGGTATGGCGCTGGTCTATCGTGAATACGTGTTTGTTGTCGATCTCGGACAGGCCGACCTCCGGCAGTGCCGACATATGGATGCAGCTTTTCGCCAGTAACGCCTGATAGTCTTGTTCCTGCGCCAGTCGCTCCATGACTTGGAGGCTGTTATAGGCTTCACCGGTTTCGTGATCGAAATAAAGCATGCCGCCGGCTTCGATGCGGCCGCGCTTCAGGACATCCTGAGCGGGGAAATCGATTTGACCGGCTTCGGACATGACGGCCAGGTAATCTTCGGTTTCCACTGAGCGCAGCGGACGCAGGCCAAGGCGGTCCAGGCGCGCGCCGACGCGTATGCCGTCATTGAAAATCAACGCGGCCGGTCCGTCGTTCTTTTCTTCGTACAGGCTGAAATATTCCAGCATGGCGCGCACTTGCGGCGACAATGTCGTGTCGTTTTCCCAGGCCGGCGGCATCATCGCCAGCACGGCCGTGACGATATCGAGATTGTCTTCGTTGATGCGGCGGGTCAGGGTTTGGTCGAGGCGGCCGGAGTCCGATTGTCCGCACGGAAAGACGATGTGCTTGTTGTGCTGGCGCGCGATGGCGTTTTCGCTCAAGCGGTTTTTCTTATCGGTGTTCAATTCGCCGTTGTGCGCCATGTAACGGAACGGCTGCGCCATCATCGTGGCCGGGGCCGTGTTGGTTGAAAACCGGGTATGGAAAAACAGCGTGTTGATCTCGTGGTCTTTGTCGTACAGGTCCATGAAGTATGGAATGACTTCAAAGGAGTTGAGCCGGCCTTTGTAAACCTGCGTGCGCGAACTCATCGACAACGGATAGAAGCCGTTCAGTTCGGGGCGCGAAAAGCCTTCAACTTCAATAGTCAGCAAGGTAGCCTGAATATGCTTTTCAAACTGTTCGTGCGTCGCGGTCTTCAAGTTGTCCGGGCGCCCGAATATGACCTGCTTGATAGGCAGCTGCGCCTTGACAGCCGCAGGATTGAGTACGGATTTGTCGACCGGTATGTTGCGCCATTGAATAACCGGCAGGCCGGCCTCTTTAAAATGGCGCTCGACCAGTTCTTTCGCGGTGGAATCGTAATGGTCGTGATCTTCAGGGAAAAAGAAGTTCGCCACGCCGAATTGACCCAGTTCCAGGCTGTCGATACCGGTGATCTTGCGAAAGAACTTTAGGGATAAATCAATGTTAACGCCAGCGCCGTCGCCAATTCCTTCGGCACTCATGCCGCCACGGTGGGGAATGGTGCAGAGCGCTTCGTGGGATTTAACCAACAGATCATGAGTTTGTATACTCTTTTTGTGAGTAATAAAACCCACGCCGCAGCTGTCCTGCGATAATTCAGCGTTATACAGCATTTGTTCTTTATTACCTAATCGGGGATTTTTAATCATTTTCCAGCCCGTTCTAATCATGCCGTCGAGAGGCGGCGTTTATAGTTCGTTTTTTGTTTCAATGCGTGTTAGAGTCGAATAATTAAGCATTAATTCAGGCAAGCACATCAAAGTCGCTACGAAATCTTTCAGATAAATTTCATCTGGTGAAACTTGCTAATAATACCACGATGCAGGTTGTCTGTCATTTATGTGCTAGTGTTTTGTTTTATCAGACCGTAAAAATATAGGTTGCCTTATAATTGATTGATATGAAAGAGAATTTTGATGTTGTGATCGTGGGTGGCGGTATGGTGGGCGCGGCTGTGGCTTGCAGTCTGGGTGGCAGTAGGTTGAAAGTGGCGGTTATCGAGAGTTCGCTGCCTCAGTCTTTCTCCGCCGATCAGCCGCATGATTTGAGGGTTTCGGCGCTCAGTATCGCGTCAAAAAACATTCTTGAGACCGTCGGCGCCTGGCCGGGGATTATCGGTCGCAGATTTTGCCCGTTTCGGCGCATGCGCGTTTGGGAAACGGCCGGGGATACCGAATTTCGCAGCGATGACATTGGTCACGCGGAGCTAGGCTATATCGTTGAGAATCGTGTAACGCAACTGGCTTTATTGGATCGTTTGTCTGATTTCGATAACGTCGAACTGATCTGTCCGGCTATGATTAATAAAATCCGTTATTCGGTTGCGCATCAAGGCGATCATTCCACGCTGGAATTAAGCGATGGCCGCCAGTTGTCGGCGAAAGTGCTGGTTGCCGCCGATGGCGGTCAATCAAGGGTCAGGCAGGCGGTAGGCTTGGGGGTGACGAGTTGGGATTATAAGCAGCATGCCCTGGTTATTTATATCGAGACGGATTATGGGCAACAGGATATCACCTGGCAACGTTTTGTCCCTAGCGGTCCGCAGGCCTTTTTGCCGTTAACGGGGCATTATGGTTCCATCGTCTGGTATAACTCGCCGGATGAGGTCTCGCGGTTAAAGGCATTACCTGAAGCGGAATTGATGGCGGAATTGATGACCGCTTTTCCTGACTGTCTGGGCAAGGTCAAGGGTATTCTCGGTACCGCCAGTTTCCCTTTAAAACGGCAGCATGCGCAGGATTATGTCAAGCCTGGTGTTGTGCTGGTCGGCGACGCGGCGCATATGATCAATCCTCTGGCGGGGCAGGGCGTGAACATCGGCTTGCTGGATGCGGCAACCCTGGGTGAGGTCTTGATAGAGGCCCGGAACCATGGGCAGGCTATCGACGATATAGCCGTTTTGAAACGCTACGAAAAATTGCGTCGTAATGAAAACCTGAAAATGATGACGGTAATGGATGTCTTTTACCGTGTATTTAGTAATGAGGTGTTGCCGGTCAAGTTTTTGCGTAATCTGGGCTTGGGATTGGCCGAACGTCTTGTGCCGGCAAAAAATAAGGTCATGCGTATGGCCATGGGGTTGGACGGTAATTTGCCCAAACTCGCCAGGGGGGAGCCCATTGTTTGAGCGGGCGGGATTTGTCTCTCGCATAGGGTGTGCCGGCAATGCGTCGATTGTCTTGGTGCGTTGCCTTGGGATATTAGCGTCTTTTTGCCGGATGGCGAGTTTTAAAATCTCTTTATCGGCAGTGCATTACCCTAAAATTATAAATTAATGTGATCGGGTTCATGTTTTGGTGAAAAAAATTAATTACGTCTTCGTTTCAGCTTAAGCCGGTATTTTTTTGGGCTAGAATTGCTAGCAACCAATTTGTTGAGAACCGAAGCAATGCATAAAAAATTTTATCCCAAAATTTCAAAGCAACTTTCAGCGGTTGTCGCCAACGAGGATGGTGTGCAGTTAAATGTCTTAGCGGTGGATACCAATGGCGCGGAGGTCTGTATTCAGTGTGATATGAGGCAACGCAACGTGATGACGCCGGGCGGCAGTTACGTACGCGGCGGCAGGCCGGTAGAGTGGTCCATCAGTCTGGAGTTGCCTGATGAGGATGGGAAGATATCGCCTGTCGCGGCGCGCTGCCATATTTCCTATTCACGGCGTATCTCCAGCGATCTCTGTAAGATCGGCATGCGCTATGTCGATATGGGAAGGAGTGACTACAACCGGTTGGTCCGGTTTATCGAAAAAACCCTGGCGTCAAACGATGGCTTTGCCTTTTGACCGGTATGGCGGCTATTTCAGTTACCGCCGACTTCCAGCATTTTAAGGATTTCATCGCGTATCCGTTCTTGCTTGGCCGTGTCGTGGATGGGCTGCAACCGCGAGTCGGTAATATAAAACATATCTTCGGCGCGACTGCCGATCGTGGTGATTTTCGCGCTGTGCAGATGGATGTTCTGCTGCATGAAGGCTTGGCCGATTTTGGATAGAAGGCCGGCATGGTCGGTCGTGATCAGTTCTATGATGGTGTGCCTGTTTAAAGGGTCGGTATGAAATTGAATGCTGGTCGGGATGGGGAAATGCTTGGCCTGTCTTGATTGGCGATGAATATTTTTATGGGCTTTTACTTCCCGGTGCAGCAGGTTGTGGCGCAGGGTCGTGCAGATATGGACTTCCCTGAACAGTTCATTGATGGGTTCACCTGACTGTTCCAGTACCTGGAAACTATTGAGCACATAATTATCCAGCGTGGTCATGATTCTGGCGTCCAGAATCGTAAGCCCTAGCTGGTCCAGGGTGGCCGTGCTGATGGAAAAAACAGCCTCTTCATTTTGGGTATAAATAAACACTTCGGCGCTGCCCCGCTGGGTTTGAGGGCGCAGCAGAACCAGGGGCAGGTCGTCCTCGCTGGAAGAGGCGATGGCGATCGTGTGCCAGGCTATTTCATCAGCCGAATATCTGAGGAAGTAATCATCGCTGGCATGTTGCCAGGACTTGTGAATCGCCGGTTCTGATATGCCAAGCTTGAGTAGTTCGTCTTCCGCTTCTTTTTTGTTTTCGAGTATCCGGTCCTCCAGCGCTACCGGATTCTCCAGGCCTCTGTGCAGGGCGCTGTGCGTGACCGAGTAAAGCTCTTGCAGTAAGGCGTCTTTCCAGGAATTCCACAGTTCCGGATTGGTGGCGCGAATATCGGCCACGGTCAGTAAATACAGATAATTCAGGTATTCGATGCTGCCTACTTGCTGGGCGAATTCATGGATGACATCGGGGTCGCCGATGTCTTTGCGTTGGGCGGTCATCGACATGATCAGGTGGTTGCGGACCAGCCAGGTGATTAGCTTGGTGTCGTGCGGCGACAGGTCGTGCTGAACGCAGAAGCGTTTGGCGATTTCCTCGCCTATCGTGGAATGGTCGCCGTTTCGGCCTTTGGCAATGTCGTGAAACAGGGCGGCAATATATAGAATCTCCGGTTTGGCGATCAGGAGAAAAATATCATTGCAAAAAGGCAGTTCATTAATATGTTTTTCCAGTGCAAACCGGCGCAGGTTGCCGATTACGAAAATCGTATGTTCATCCACGGTATAGATATGGAATAAATCATATTGCATGCGCGCGACGATATTGGCGAAGCCGGGTATATAGGCGGCCAGCACGCCGTAACGGTTCATGCGCCTTAGTTGGTGGGTAATGCCTCGCGGTTGACGAAATATTTCCATGAACAGGCGGTTGGCCGTTTTATTCTGGCGGAACCCGTCGTCGATCAGGTACAGGTTCTTGCGGATCAGGCGAATGGTCGTGGCTCTGATTCCTTTGAGCGAGGAGTTTTGTTGCAGGATTAAAAAGATTTCCAGTAAAGCGGTCGGTTCCTGCTCGAAAATGCTGTCCTCGGTTGCTTCAAGATAGCCATTGATAACGGAAAATTTAGCGTTAAAAGGCAATGGTCTGTAGACGCCTTCGCCGCAGACGAAGCGTTCGTTGAATAGTTGCAGCAGCATTTCATTAAGGCGCTCGAGTCCGAGTACCGTTTTAAAATAAAACTGCATAAACTGCTCGACGTCCTGATTGTAAGCCTGGTCCTCCGTGCTGAAACCGAATTGCTCGGCAAGATCGCGCTGGTAATCAAAAATCAGCCGGTCCTCGGCTCGATTGGTCAGCAGGTGCAGCGCATAGCGAATGCGCCAGAGCACGTCCAGGGCTGAAACCAATTGCAAATATTCCGATTCCGGCAGAAAGCCGTATTTGATCAGTTCCTTGAGCGTGGAGGAATTGTAATGGCGTTTGAATACCCAAGCGATAATCTGCATGTCGCGCAGTCCGCCCGGGCCTTCCTTGATATTGGGTTCCAGATTGTAGGCAGTGCAGTGGAATTTGGCGTATCGCTGCCGCTGTTCTTCCATTTTGGCAATAAAAAACTGATCGGAAGGCCAGATTTTATCTGGCGTGGTAGCCTGTTTAAGTGTTTCATAAAGCGCGGTGTTGCCGGTGATCAGGCGCATTTCCATCAGGCTGGTCATAATTGTCTGATCGTCTTGCGCGGCTTTGATGCATTCCTCGATAGTGCGCACGCTTTGCCCGGGCTTTAGTCCGATATCCCATAGGAATATGGAAAAATTCGTCAATGATTCCTGGTAAGGGGTGGTGTCGTTGGAATCAAGCAAGATAACGATATCGATATCGGAATAGGGAAACAATTCCCTGCGGCCATAGCCCCCCACGGCAATCAGGCTCAGCGATTGGGCGTGATCACCGAGATAGTGTTGCCAGCAGCGGCTCAGGATTTCATCGATGAAATCGGACTTTTCCTCAAGTAGTCCGGAAACCGAGCTGTGCGGATCGAATTTTTGCCGCAGGTCGTCGTCTTTCTGCTTCAGTAGTTGTTTGTATTGCAGCAAGCTGTCTTTTCCGGCGAGGGTCGCAGGCTTGGGGGAACTCAAGTCGATCACATTTCTTCCTGGCGCAGGGTTAGGATTTCATAACCGTCGGCCTTGACAAGAATAGTATGTTCCCACTGAGCGGACAGGGTCCGGTCCTTGGTGACCGCGGTCCAGCCGTCGGCCAATACTTTGACATGGCGCTTGCCGAGGTTAAGCATGGGTTCGATGGTTAAAATCATGCCGGCTTTCAGCACTTCACCGGTGCCGGCTTTGCCATAGTGCAGAACCTGGGGTTCTTCGTGGAATTTCTTGCCGATGCCATGGCCGCAAAATTCCCTGACCACGGAGTATCGGTTGGCCTCGGCATGCTTCTGTATGGCGTGGCCGATATCGCCCAGGGTGGCTCCGGGTTTGACTTGTTCGATGCCGAGGAACATGGCTTCGCGGGTGACGTTGACCAGTCTCTTGGCGTGCGGGCTGACTTCTCCTACGCAGAACATTTTGCTGGTATCCCCATGGTACTCATCTTTAATAACCGTAATATCGATATTGACGATGTCGCCCGATTTAAGTTTCTTTTCACTGGGGATGCCATGGCAGACCTGATGATTGATGGAGGTGCATATGGATTTGGGAAAACCGTGATAATTAAGCGGCGCCGGTATGGCCTTCTGCACGTTGACAATATAATCATGGCAGATTTTATCGAGTTGATCAGTGGTAACTCCCGGAACCACATGGGGCGCAATCATTTCCAAAACTTCGGCGGCCAGTCTTCCGGCGATACGCATTTTTTCGATTTCATTTTCGGTTTTGATGATTATGCTCATGGAGATTCTTACTTGTTTAGGGTTATTTGTGACGGATGACAGGCGCGACAAGATAACTGTCTGGTTTTGAAAGTTGGTCAGTATATGACATGGGACAGAGTTTAACAGAGATTATCTTGTTGTAAAAAACTAATTATGGTATAAAGCTAAGTTCATTTTTGTATTAATACTCACGCTTATCGTCACGTCTGGCAGGGTGCTGGCCTGATTTATCGGACTGGTTTCCAGGCGGGATAGGTGGAGGCGTAACCCAGCTCGGACAAGCGTCCGATTTTTAATCTTAGGAGAAATTAATGGCAGCAGTATCCATGCGTCAAATGCTTGAGGCGGGTGTTCATTTTGGACACCAAACCCGTTACTGGAACCCGAAAATGGCTAACTACCTGTTCGGCGCGCGTAACAAAATCCATATCATCGATTTGGAAAAAACGCTTCCGTTGTTTAATGATGCAATGAATTATCTGGGTCAAATGTCGGCAAACAAAGGTACCATCCTGTTTGTCGGTACTAAAAAAGCAGCACGCAAAGTGGTTGCGGAAGAAGCGAAACGTTGTGGCATGCCTTATGTCAATCATCGCTGGTTAGGCGGCATGCTGACCAACTTCAAAACCATCAAGAAATCAATCAATCGTCTTAAAGAACTGGAAGCCATGAAAGCTGACGGCACGCTTTATCAACGATTCAGCAAGAAAGAAGCGCTGGGCATGGAGCGCGAACTCGAAAAACTCGAGCGCAGCCTGGGCGGCATTAAAGATATGAAAGGCATTCCTGATGTGATTTTCGTACTGGATGTCGGGTATGAGAAAAATGCGATCAGCGAAGCGAAGAAATTAGGCATTCCGGTAGTCGGCGTTGTTGACTCCAACAACTCTCCGGAAAGAATCGATTACGTTATTCCGGGTAATGACGACTCAATTCGAGCGGTTTCATTATATTGTCAAAGTGTTTCCGCGGCTGTAATGGAAGCTAAATCGGCAAGTCTGGAACTGTCGGCAAAAACCGATGACTTCGTTGAAGAATCCGCGGCAACAGAATAATTTGCGCCCTTGATTTTTAGCAGGCAGGGTCCTGTGAGGAGTTAGGGTTTAGATCAAGAAAAAACGCCTCCTCACGGGGGCGTTTTTATAGTACGAACAGTGAGGAAAAAAGAATGAGTATTACTGCAGCAATGGTTAAGGAACTGCGTGAAAGAACCGGTTCCGGCATGATGGAATGCAAAAAAGCGCTGGTTGAGACCAATGGCGACCTGGAACTGGCTATTGAAAACATGCGTAAATCCGGCCTGGCCAAAGCCGATAAAAAATCAGGCCGTACTGCCGCCGAAGGCGTTATCGGCGCTAAAATCAGCGATGATGCGAAAACAGCGGTGATCGTCGATATTAACTGTGAAACTGATTTTGTTGCCAAGGGTGATGATTTCGTTGCTTTCGTTAATAATGTAACGGCTGCTTTGCTGGTTTCAGATATTGACACAGAAGAGCAATTACTGGCTATGAAATTGGCCGACGGCAATACCGTTGATGATGTCCGTCGTGGTCTGATTGCAAAACTGGGCGAGAATATTACTATTAGACGTTTTGCAAAGTACCATACCGCGGAAGGCGGCACCGCCTGCTATCTGCATGGCAGCAAAATCGGCGTTATCGTCGAATTGGCCAAAGCGGACAGCGAGCTGGGCAAGGATATCGCGATGCACATTGCCGCGAGCAAGCCTGAATGTGTTTCCGAAGATCAAGTTCCCGCGGAACTGATTGAGAAAGAGAAGGAAATCTTCTCGGCGCAAGCGGCGGAAAGCGGAAAGCCTGCGGAAATTATCGAGAAAATGATTGCCGGCCGGATCAGCAAGTTCCTGGCCGAAATTACCTTGCTGGGTCAACCTTTTGTTAAAGACGACAAAATCAGCGTCGGCAAACTGGTGGCTTCAAAAGGTAACAGTGTTGTTCGTTTCACACGCTATGAAGTGGGCGAGGGCATTGAAAAGAAAGAAGAAAACTTTGCCGAAGAGGTTATGGCTCAAGTTAGAGGCAGTTAAGAAAACTCCCCGGCCGCCGGCCGGGGAACCTTGTGCTAATGAATACCGGTCCCCGATTGAATATGACTAAGCTGATTTGCCAGAGAATTTTACTTAAGTTAAGCGGTGAGGCTCTAATGAGTGAGGCAGGTGGCAGTATCGATTCCGATATTGTTAAACGTCTCGCCATGGAAATTAAAGATTTATGTGATGTGGGTATCCAGATCGGACTGGTTATCGGTGGCGGTAATATCCTGCGTGGTGCGGAAAAAGCCTCGGAAGGTCTGGATCGCGTAACCAGTGACCAGATGGGCATGCTGGCCACGGTCATCAATGCCTTGGCCATGCAGGACGCGCTGGAACATTTAGGCCTGCAGGTCAGGGTGATGTCCGCCCTGAAAATCAATCAGGTGTGCGAAGATTACATACGGCGTCGTGCCGTCAGGCATCTGGAAAAAGGTCGCGTAGTCATTTTCGCGGCCGGAACGGGCAATCCTTTTTTTACAACCGATTCGGCAGCCAGTCTTAGAGCGATTGAAATCAATGCAGAGTTGATGATTAAAGCGACGAAGGTCAAGGGTGTCTATTCGGCGGACCCCGAAAAAGTAAAGGATGCAGTATTTTATTCACGATTGACTTATGATGAGGCGCTGGATCAACGTTTGAATGTCATGGATGCAACCGCACTGGTATTATGCAGGGACAATAATTTACCCATGCGGGTCATGAATATTTTTGAGAAAGGCGCGGTAATGAAACTGATGATGGGCGAAGAGATCGGCTCCCTTATTCAACGAGGAACACATAATGATTAGTGATATCCACCAAAGTGCTGCCACCCGCATGGGCAAAAGCATAGAAGCGTTAAAACATGAATTTTCAAAAATAAGAACGGGCAGGGCGCATCCGAGCTTATTGGATCAAATAACTGTTTCCTACTACGGTACTGAATCGTCGCTGTCGCAGGTGGCCAATGTGGCTGTTGAAGATGCGCGTACTTTGACCATTACCCCGTGGGAGAAGGGCATGGTACAGGCGATCGAAAAAGCGATTATGAAGTCGGATCTGGGATTGAATCCGGCTACCAACGGCATGACTATCCGCATTCCATTGCCGCCGCTGACTGAAGAGCGTCGCCGCGATCTGGTGAAGGTGGTCAGGCATGAGGCAGAGAATGGCCGTGTGGCGATCAGAAATATTCGCCGCGATGCCAACTCGGAAATAAAGGAGGCGTTGAAGGAAAAAATGATTTCCGAGGACGAAGCACGTGCTGCCGAGGAAAAAATCCAGAAATTGACCGATCAATATGTCAAGGAAGTGGAGAAATTATTGGAAGCCAAAGAGGCGGATCTGCTGTCAATTTAACTGAGATTTAACAATGTCAGATGATGATTCCATCAGTTTAGAATCAGATAATAACAAGCCGCGCCATATTGCCATTATCATGGATGGAAATGGCCGCTGGGCGCAAAAACGTTTTATGCCGCGCCCGATGGGGCATCAGGCCGGGGTCAAAGCTGTCAGAAAGGTTGTCGAATACTGCGCAAAGCAGGAGATCGAGGTCTTGTCATTGTTCGCTTTTAGCAGTGAGAACTGGCGACGTCCGCAGGAAGAGGTCTCCATGTTGATGAGCTTGTTTATCACAACCTTGCAACGAGAAATCGACAAACTGCACCGTAACGATATCCGCTTGCGATTTATCGGCGACAGGACGGCGTTTCCAGATAAATTACAGGCTAAGATTGCCGAAGGAGAGGCGAGGACAAAGGATAACAAGGGCTTAACCCTTGTTGTGGCGGCAAATTATGGAGGTCGCTGGGATATGTGTCAGGCTTTCCGGAAAATCGCTGAAAAAATGGCGGCCGGAGAGTTGGAAAACCAGGAAATCAGTGAAAAGTTGATCGAACGGTATTTATCCACCGCTGACCTGCCCGAGCCCGACCTGTTCATCAGAACAGGCGGCGAGCAACGCGTGAGTAATTTTCTGCTCTGGCAATTAGCCTATACAGAGCTGTACTTTACATCAACGCTCTGGCCGGATTTCGACCAGAATTCAATTGAAGACGCTATTAAGAGCTTTAAAAGCCGGCAGCGGCGCTTTGGCCATACCGGAGAGCAGGTGCTTAATAAAGCTGTCACCCTCTAAAACCTTAATAATCACAATAATTAATATAATGTTACTTCAGCGAATTATAACGGCCTCAATATTGGCTCCTTTGGTCATACTGGCTGTGTTCCAGTTGTCCTCGACATATTTTTCATTAGTTTTTGGGTTGATCATTCTAGTTGCGGCATGGGAATGGGGCAATCTGGCAGGCATCAGTTCGCCGGTAAAGCGGAGCCTGTTATTGCTGGCATTGGTTCTGCCGATGCTGGGCGTGCATTTCTGGACCCAACTGCTGGAGATTGTGGCGCAGGCCTTCGATTGGCCCGATGTCAGGGATTATTCAGGCGCATTGGACTGGCTGGTGATCATCCCGGTGTTATTCTGGATACTGATCATGATATTGATCAGAAACACGCCATCCGGCTTGCTGAAACTGGAGTTGAAAACGCGTTATAAAGCGTTGATCGGCTGGTTTGTGTTATTGTCGGCCTGGATGTTCTTTAGCCGGCTGAGAGCTTTTTACGATGTGGAAATGGCTTTTTATTTCCTGATCCTGATCTGGGCGGCCGATATTGTCGCCTATTTTGTCGGCAAAAAATACGGACAAACCCAGCTGGCGCCTGAAATCAGCCCCGGCAAAACATTGGCCGGCATGTATGGCGCATTAATAGCCGGCCTGGTTTGCGCTGTTGCTTTGAGCCTGATCTATGGCTTTGACTTGATGATCGCATCGGACTTTGTCCTGCTGTCGGTCTTGACCGTACTGCTTTCTATTTATGGCGACCTGTTTTTCAGTCTGGTTAAGCGCCAGCGAGGCGTAAAAGACAGTGGGTCCATTCTGCCCGGACACGGTGGCATTCTGGATCGCATCGACAGCCTGATTGCCGCGGCACCGTTTTTCTATGCCGGCATATTCCTGATTTACAGGCTGGTGTCATGAAAAAGGGCATTTGCATACTCGGAGCGACCGGCTCGATTGGCGTCAGTACGTTGGATGTGGCGGCCAGACATGCCCATCTTTACGAGGTTGTCGCGTTAACGGCCAATACCAACATCGATGCGTTATACGAACAATGTCTGGCGCATCATCCTGAATACGCGGTTGTTGTCGATGAAAGCAAGGTTCACGCATTCAAGGACAAGCTGAAAAATTCACCAGTGGCGGATATCAAGGTCCTGTCCGGCGTCCATGCGTTGGAGCATGTCGCCACACTCGATAACGTCGATTCAGTCATGGCGGCGATCGTCGGCGCGGCAGGCCTGCTGCCCAGTCTGGCCGCGGCAAAAGCCGGCAAAACCGTATTGCTGGCGAATAAAGAAGCGCTGGTCATGTCCGGCGATATTTTCATGCGGACGGTAGCCGATTCAGGAGCGCAGTTGCTGCCGATCGACAGCGAGCATAACGCCATATTTCAATGCATGCCAGCCGGCTATAAAACCGGCGTACGGGCAACACAGGCCAGACGCATTCTGCTGACCGCTTCGGGCGGACCGTTCCGCGAGATGCCATTAGAGCAAATGCCGCATGTGACCCCGGCTCAGGCGGTCGCCCATCCTAACTGGGATATGGGCCGGAAAATTTCGGTCGATTCCGCCACGATGATGAACAAGGGCCTGGAAATGATCGAAGCCTGTCTTTTGTTCAATATGACGCCGGACCAGATACAGGTCGTCATCCATCCGCAAAGCGTCATCCATTCGATGGTCGATTACGTGGACGGGACCGTGCTGGCGCAGATGGGCAACCCGGATATGCGCATTCCCATCGCTCATTCCATGGCCTGGCCGGAACGGTTCGATTCCGGCGTCGAACCGCTGAATATTTTCGATGTCGGGCGCATGGATTTTCAAGAGCCGAATCTTGAGCGCTTCCCCTGTCTGCGTCTTGCTTATGAAGCCATCAATGCCGGCGGCATCATGCCGACCGTCTTGAATGCCGCCAATGAAATAGCGGTGGACGCCTTTTTGAATGAGCGCGTGCGCTTTACCGATATCCCGGTCATTATTGAGCGTTGCATGAAGGAATTCGATGCCAAACCGGCCGATAGCCTGGAAATTATTCTAGACGTGGATAAACAAGCCAGAAAGTTGTCTAACCAAATTATTGACGAGCTTACTGGTTGACAATTTTCATGCATACTCTGTTTTATTTCATCATCGCTATCGGTATCCTGGTTTCATTTCATGAATTCGGGCACTTTTGGGTAGCCCGTAGAGCCGGGGTCAAAGTGCTCAGGTTTTCCGTGGGCTTCGGCAAAGTGTTGTGGTCCTATCAGAAAAATCCTGACTCAACAGAGTATGTCATATCGGCTATCCCGCTGGGCGGCTATGTCAAAATGGTCGATGAGCGCGAAGGCGAGGTCAAAAAAGAGGATCTGCCTTATGCTTTTAATCGGCAATCCTTGCTGGCAAAATCGGCGATCGTGGCGGCAGGTCCTATATTCAACCTGGTGCTTGCCATTGCCCTGTTCTGGAGCGTGCTGGTCATAGGCGAGATGGGCATCAAGCCGATACTCGGTCCGGTCGAGCAGGGCACTTTAGCGGCGGAGGCCGGTTTTGCCGAAGGTGATGAGATCATCGCCGTCAATGATAAATCGACGCCAACCTGGGCTGAAGCCATGGGAGTCTTAATCGCTTCCGCGCTTGATAGCGAGCAGCAAATAGCAGTCAAAGTCAGAAATTTCGAGGATCAGCAAAGTACCAAAATCCTGCACATTTCCGAATCGGACAGCCATGACCCCGAGGTTTTGTATAAACGGTTGGGTTTTAAACCCTGGACACCGGACCTGAAGCCGGTCATAGGGCAAGTGCTTACCGACGGCGCGGCCGCGGAAGCCGGTTTGCAGTCGGGGGATCTGATCATCAGCGCCGACGGTAATGAAATCAATAACTGGGTACAGTGGGTGGACTATGTGAAAGAGCATCCCGGCGTCGAGATCAAGCTGATTATCGAACGAGATGACAGACGTTTGCCGATTGCGCTGACGCCTAAGCGCGTCATATCCGAACAAAAGCCCGAGGGAAAAATCGGGGCATCCGTTCATGTGCCGGAAGATTTGATGGAATCCATACGTGTCGAGTATGCCTTGGGGCCGCTGGAGGCAGTGCCCGCTGCTCTGGAAAAGACTTATGGTTATTCCGTATCAACCCTGAAAATGATGGGCAAAATGCTGATCGGCCAAGCTTCCGTGGAAAATTTAAGCGGTCCAATCAGCATCGCCCAGTTTGCAGGGCAGTCAGCCACAATGGGCTTGACCCATTTCCTGAAATTTCTTGCCCTGGTCAGCGTCAGTCTGGGCGTGCTCAATTTATTGCCTATACCAGTGCTGGATGGCGGGCATTTGGTGTTTTTCGCCATTGAAGCGGTTAAGGGCAGTCCCGTTTCAGAAAAAATGCAACTTTTCTTCCAGCAGATCGGTATCGCCTTGCTGGTGTTTTTGATGGCATTGGCCATGGTGCTGGATATTGAGCGATTATTTCAGGGTTAGGTCTGCTGTTTAATCACTGATGTTATGCATTCAGTTTACCTGTCCGGCCAAGTCACGTAGGGCACGCATCGTGTACCTCCTTAATATAAATGTTTCGGATGAGTTCCGGGTGAGTCACAATAAAGGTACGCAATGCGTACCCTACAATGCAAAGGAAAAACGAGAAAAACCATGAAAAAAGTTATCAAGATTGCTGCGCTGTCCCTGTTCGGCCTGGCCTTGTCCGCCGCTCATGCGGATGAAGACGCTATCCGGCAGGCGTTCTCCAAATCCATGCCGGAAGTAAAAATCGACTCCATCAAACCTTCCGAAATCAACGGGCTTTATGAGGTCGCCATCGGCGCGAATATCTATTATGTATCCGATGACGGTAAATATTTGCTGCAGGGTCATTTAATCGATGTGGCGGCGCGTACCGATTTAACGGAGGAAAAATTAAACGGCACACGCAAACTGGCTCTCGAAAAAGTCGGCCAGGATAAAATGATCGTGTTTAAGCCGAAGGTAAGCAAATATAAGGTTTCCGTGTTTACCGATATCGATTGCGGCTATTGCCGCAAACTGCATTCGGAACTCGATCAATACATGGCCGAAGGCATTACCATCCAGTATTTGTTCTTCCCGAGAGCCGGAAAAGGTTCCGATTCCTACAACAAGGCGGTTTCCGTCTGGTGCGCCGACGACCGCAATGCGGCCTTAACAGCGGCTAAAAAAGGCGAAACCCCGAAAGCCAAAACCTGTGACAATCCGGTTGACGAGCACATGCAACTCGGCGCGGAATTTGAAGCAAGAGGCACACCGATGATCGTGACTGAAAACGGCGCGATTTATCCGGGCTATCTGCCGGCCAAACAGTTGGTTGAAGTTCTGGAAAACGAAAAAGCCGCGAAATAAACCCTGTGAGGGCGACCGGTTGGTCGCCCTTCTTGAAAAATGCTGAACTTATAAATGCCGGGTTTATCGTCCTGGTGCTCGGTCAATTTAATTATGGCGGGTAAATTGTAGGTGCGAATTCATTCGCACTATGAATACTCTGCAAAATTTACTCGTCAGAGCAAGACTGACTAAGTCTGGAGCGTTTGCTTGTCGGCCGGAAACATTGCCTACAGGCTTCATCGCCATGAAAACAATCCATATTCACTGGCTGGCAAGGCGCCAGAGGTTTTCATAAATCCTACTGTCTTTTTCAGGCAGGCCTGTCAATAACAATACTCAATTTTCACAACAGCCGTTGCCTTCAAGTAACGGCTGATTGCTAGCTTACTCTTCTAAACCATCCCCTTAAGCCGGTAGAGCAAATCTAAAGCCTCACGGGGGCTGACCTCATCCGGATTCATTTCCTCCAATAAACACACGGCAGGATGACATTCCTTGGCTAAGAATAAATCCAGTTGATTAGTCCCGGCTTCCGCCTGCTGCTCGATATAAGCATTGTTTTCCAGATGCTCTAATTTGGCTTTGGCCTTGTCGATCACGGAGCGCGGTACGCCGGCCAGCGAGGCCACTTGCAGTCCGTAACTCTGATTGGCCGGCCCTTCCTTGACGGCGTGCAGGAAAATAATCCGGTCTCCATGCTCCATGGCATCCAGATGCACGTTATGAATGGAGGCCTGCTCATCGGCCAGGGTCGTTAGCTCGAAATAATGCGTGGCGAACAAGGTAAACGCCTGGGTCTCCTTGGCCAGATAATCGGCGCAGGCCCAGGCCAGCGACAGGCCGTCGAAGGTGCTCGTGCCCCGGCCGATCTCATCCATTAAAATCAGGCTTTGCGAAGTCGCGTTGTGCAAAATATTAGCGGTTTCGGACATTTCCACCATAAACGTCGACCGTCCGCTGGCCAGGTCGTCGGATGCGCCTATGCGCGTGAAAATCTTGTCCACGGGGCCGCAGGTCAGCGCTTTGGCCGGCACATAACAGCCGATATGCGCGATCAGCACAATCAACGCCGCCTGGCGCATGTACGTGGATTTGCCGCCCATATTCGGGCCGGTGATGATCAGCATGCGGCGCTGGCTGGAAAAGGACAGGTCATTGGGCACGAACGGAATATCGGACACCTGCTCAACCACCAGATGCCGGCCCGCCTCGATGTCGATGCCGGGCTCGTCAACCAGCGCCGGAGCCGACAGATTCAGCGTATCGGCGCGTTCGGCGAAATTGACCAGGACATCGAGCTCAGCCAGCGCGGCGGCGCATTCCTGCAGCGGGATCAGGGACGCGGCGATGATCGTCAGCAGTTCCTCATACAGGGATTTTTCGAACGCCAGCGATTTCTCGCGCGCGCTGAGGACTTTATCCTCAAACGATTTCAGCTCTTCGGTAATATAACGCTCGACGCCTTTCAGAGTCTGTTTGCGGATGTAATGGTCGGGCACTTTCTCGGCCTGCAGGCGCGATATCTCGATATAGTAGCCCTGCACGCGGTTGTAATTGACCTTGAGATTAGTAATGCCGGTCGCGGCTTTTTCCCGGTTTTCCATGTCGATCAGAAACTGGTCGGCATTCTGGCTCAGGTTGCGCAACTCATCGAGCGTCTGACTGTAGCCCGGCGCAATGATACCGCCGTCGCGGATCAGCACGGGCGGATTATCGATGATGGCTTTCTCAAGCAATGCCAGCATCACCGGCTGCTCGCCGATTCTGGTGCTTAACTGCGTCAGCTGCGCATTGTCACTGGCTCCGAGCACCTGCTGCAAGGCCGGCAGAACCGCCAGCGTATTGCGCAGCACCAGCAAGTCCCGAGGCCGCGCCGATTTTAACGCAATACGCGAGCTGATCCGTTCAATGTCGCCGACCTGCCGCAGTTGGGTCTGCACCTCGCGGTACAGCTGGCCGTTCAGTAAGGTATCGACACAGGCATAGCGATCGTTCAGCACGGCACGATCCCGCAACGGCCGGTTGATCCAGCGCCGCAGGCAGCGGCTGCCCATGGCCGTGGCGGTTTTGTCCAGCACGCCGAACAAGGTGTACTGCAGTTGCCCGGACGGATGCGTGTCCAGCTCAAGATTACGGCGGCTGGCCGCATCGAGCACGATGCTGTCGTCGCTGTTTTCAATGCGTATGCCCTGAATGTGCGGCAGTGCGCTTTGCTGCGTATCTTTTACGTATTGCAGCAGGGCGCCGGCGGCAGCGACGGCGGCCGGCATATGTTCACAGCCGAAGCCCTTCAGGTCATGCGTATTGAATTGCTTTAACACCAGTTGCCTGGCGCTTTCGGTCTCGAAATGCCAGGGCGGACGGCGGCACAGGCCGCTGCGTTGCTTGATGGCGGCCGGCATCGCCCAGTCTTCGCTGAACAGCAGTTCGGCGGGGTTGAGGCGGCCGATTTCGCTGAGCAACTGGTCTTCGGATTCGACCTGTTGCAGGATAAAACGGCCGCTGGTCAAGTCTAAGGTTGCGATGCCGTGCTGCTGGTTCAGGACGCAGACAGCGATCAGCAGATTATCCTTCCGGTCTTCAAGCAGGGCCTCGTCCGTGACCGTGCCAGGTGTTACGATGCGCACCACCTTGCGTTCGACAGGGCCTTTTGAAGTCGCCGGATCGCCGATTTGCTCGCAAATCGCGACGGACTCGCCCTGTCTTAACAGTCTGGCAATATAACCTTCGGCCGCATGATAAGGAATGCCGGCCATGGCAATCGGCATGCCGGCCGAGTGGCCGCGGCTGGTCAAGGTAATATCCAGCAGTTGCGCCGCTTTCTTGGCATCGTCAAAGAACAGTTCGTAAAAATCCCCCATGCGGTAAAAGACCAGTGTATCGGGGTGGTTGGACTTGATGCGCAAATATTGCCGCATCATCGGTGTGTGTGGGGTAGTGGAATTTTGTTTTATACTCATACGCCTATTTTATCCGAAGTCGCGGGAGTCACCATCATGGATAATGAAATATTTGAACGAGCCGAACAGTTGGGAGGCTTGCTAAAAGCCAGAGGCAAGAAAATAGCCACAGCCGAATCGTGTACCGGCGGCTGGATCGCGCAAGCCATTACCGAAGTACCGGGCAGCTCGGCATGGTTTGATCGGGGCTTTGTGACTTACAGCAATGCCGCCAAAGTACAAATGCTGGGCGTCAGGCAGGACACGCTGGAACAATACGGCGCCGTCAGCGCCGAGACGGCAATGGAAATGGCGGCTGGAGCCCTGGCAAACAGCGATGCGGATTGCGCCTGCGCCGTAACCGGCATAGCCGGGCCCGATGGCGGCACGCCGGACAAGCCGGTAGGTACGGTTTTTATCGCCTGGCAATGCAAAAACGGCGGCTCCGAAGTGATAAGAAAACAATTTGCCGGAAACCGGCGGCAAATCAGGAAACAAACCGTAAAAATGGCCCTGGAAGGGGTTGTTTTATAGCGGCCGGGTTTTACAGCTTGGGCTGGCGCGGCTAATCCGACAATCAGTCGATAACCCGGCTCACCTGAAAGCGCATAAAGTGCGCCGTTGATTCAATGAATCTATCCAGTCGAAAGGTCCCGCTTATTAACCCCTTATCGATAAAAAACTCGGTTCCTGTCGCATGGTTATCCGGGGTCAGAATCACTTCGGTTGTTCCGGCCGGATACTTAATGATGAATCCTTCTTTTTCATTGCGCTCTATCGGATAAACATCGCCGTCCAGAATCTCCAGCAGTATGTTTTTCATGTTGACTACGGGCTCGATGCGCAGGTGCCGGATAATAGCCAGTAACGGCCTTTTATTCTCGCGTATGAAAACCAGCGGTTCCCCGATGGCGCAATCCTGGCTGATTTTTGCCATGTAAAAGTAAGGGGTATGGGTTTTAAAGGCTCGGGTATTGATGATAAATGCCGGTTTTTCATCCTTCAAAAGCTTGGCTGTAAGCAAACTGAAGGTGTTTTTTTCATGTTCCATGGGCTCTAGTTCCAGTTTTGCAGGCTGTGCTTGCTCTTCCATAGCCCCGCTCAGCTCAAGAATGCGATATTTGTTGATCAGCATTGTCAGGAATTGGGCCGTCTTGGCGATTCCTATCGCTATATTGCATTCGACAGGATTCAAGGGATCAGTCGATTTCCTGATTGTTTCAAAAGCGTTCAGTCGGTTCAATGTCGACAGGAAGGTTTTGTAATTTTGCTGATGCGCTGTATTGGATTTCAAGTAATGAATGAGACCGGATGTATTAATATACAAGGTATCTTCTTCCGATCTATAGGGATCGGTATAGCGCGGGGCTGCCAGCGATTCAGGATGCCAACAGAAAAATGATGATTCCGACGGGTTCGGGTCAAGTTCCAGCAAATGGCAGAGCCTGCCCGTCGCGGAAAAAATATCGCCAATTTCCAATGCGGAATATCGATAGGCGTTACAAATGGAAAACAACAGTGTTTGCTTCAGAACCGCTTCAATAGTCGGATGCCGGGCCAGACCGGGAACAACGTCCTGGATAGCGAGGTTTAGAACATCAAGCGACTGGGCATGCAAATAAAGCTTGCTGATTCTTGCCCAGAGCGTAGAGTCAGGGGCCTGATAAAAAACAGCGCCGCGCCTTGTCAATAAACTGGCCAATTGCATCGCTTTATAAATAATCGAGGCTTGCTGTGATTTAGTCAGCGCCTTGTCATTGCTGATACCGGCATAAGCGAAACAGAGCATTTGGGTAAGCTGGATGGAAAAATAGACCAATTTCCTTGTTTTATCCGCGGAGTGAGAGGGCTTGTTACTGGACATCATCTGCTCAAGGCTGTGGGACGCCTTCAAAATAGCCGGCGCTAATTGATCCAGAACAGAACAGAGCACAGGCGCTTCAATAGCTGAGCTGCCGAGTTTGGTAATAACCGTATAGAGCCGGTTGATTCTGTCATTGGCCGATAGGGGCTCCAAAGTGGCCAGCCAGGCGTATACAGACTCGGCATCCAGCTTAAAGGGGAGAATATCAGTCATAAGTAGGTCAACAGGGATTGTTGTTAAAGAATGACTAAATTATAGTCATTTTTATAAAACCTGAAGATTCGTAATATATATGGATTCCCAAAGCGATGAGCGGCACGAGCGCGGCTTTATCAGCCAAAAATATTTCAAGAGGACAAAAAAACCGCTCAGACTTCCCTGAGCGGTTCTAAACTATTGTTTAAATAATTATTAGGCTTAACGGCAAGCGGCTGGCATCCATTTTTTGTCTACAGTTCCAGTGTTGCAGGTCCAGGTAGCGCCGCCATCAGCAGTAGCCATTATTACTGTTTTTGTGTTTGCTTGGCCGGATGTCATCGTAGCAGTGATGCTGCCGACAGGATATGCACCCGTAACAGTGGCAGTCACAGTTGCGTACTTGCCAGTTATAGTGCCTGGAATTTCCGTGGCTGTCGCAGCTGCAGTTGGTGCAACGATTGCTGATGGCCAAGCGCCTGCATCTGCACTGTATTCAGCTAATGGGGTTTTTAATCCGCCAAGAAGCTCAACTGCTTCTGATACCTGAGCGCGAGTTACATAATCCTGATAAGCAGGGATCGCAATCGCCGCCAAAATACCGATGATCGCAACGACGATCATTAATTCGATCAAGGTAAAACCTTGTTGTGCTTTTCTTATTTGAGTTTTCATGGTGCTTTTCCTTTTTTATTATGGAAAGTTAGAGTTACGTCAGTAATATTGCAAAGGCCGTGCCAAAATGTGCGAAGCGTGATTTTGCAGGGTTTCAGGGATGGGGGGAAGGTCGAAATGCTATTTGGCAATACCGTCAAAAACGTCAGTCTGTGTCAGATAATGACAAAAAAGGTCAGTTTGTGCCGGTCTGCATGAATTCTACGAGCCGAAAATCCGATGCCTGGCCAATTTAACGAGAGCCATCAAGACACAATCAAAAGCCTTTTATAAAGTACTGTATAGGATATTGTCATTGGTAGGAATTATTATTACCATAAGAGAAAGGAGGTGCTAATTATGGCTCATGTTGAAAAATTAAGTATTGCTTTAACTCCTGAAATGGCGGCTGTTGTTCGCCAGTGCGTCGAAAGCGGCGAATATGCCAGTAGCAGTGAGGTCATCCGGGAGGCTTTGCGCGATTGGAAGCTGAAACGTGCTTTGCAACAAAATGAACTCGCGGAGTTACGTAGCCTTTGGCGGACTGGCCTCGAAAGCGGCCCCGGCCGTCTGGCCGATATAAACGCGATCAAAGCGGAAGCGCGGCAGCGGCTTTTGTCTCAAGACGCGGATCAGCACTAACCCGGATATTTCATGAAACCCAGAGAACACGAAGAACACGAAGAAAATCATGGCATTATCATTTCTCACCGATAACTTCATGAGCTCATTATGAAATATTTGCAAGTAATTGAATTGAAAAGCCTTCGTGTACTTCGTGTCCTTCGTGGTGAAATATTCAGGTTAACCCAATCCTTAGCGGAGTAGGTTGGGTCGCCTCCACAATATAAAACACTTGTGAACCTGCCCTAATCCTTCTATTCCGACACCTCAAGCTTGTCCACAGGCTTATGACTGACGGCGGTCGGAAATGTCACCTCGCCGTTCGGCAATTTGGCGCCTACGGGCCATAGATGGAAGATGATGCCGTCGGTTTTGGCGGCCGCATCGGCAATTTCCTTGGCTTTCTCGGGCGGCACATCGTGTACTTGCACGCGGCCGGAGGCGATTTCCACCTTGTGGTCGTGGAAATGCTTATTCCATTGTTCCAGCGTCACGCTGGAGCGAGCGAGTTTCTGGTCGACGAAGTATTCGATCTCAATGAGCTCGGCATTGGGATCGTCCGATAAAAAGATCATGCATTGCAGGATCTCGGGTTTGATCGGCTTGCAGTAATGGTGATAGGGGCCGTGCACGGAGCCATCTTCATGGCGATGCGGCGCGGTGACATGGATATTGTAGCCTTGGGCCGGAGTTTTGGGTTGTTCCTCGGCATTCAGATGGTTGGATGCGAAGAGGGTTGCTATCGATGTCATCATGAGAAAAAACCACGTTTTCATGGGTGATCTCCTTAACTGACTGATTTCAGTAAAATATGATGGAAACAGGGCATAAAAATCCATACTCCGGGATTAATCGCTTGCATTCATTAATAAAAAATAGGACTGACGGGAACTATTTTCGTTCAAGGTTACGGCATCGGGACTGGCGTGCCGCGAAGGGCGGATAATAGACGGCGGGATTGAATAACCCGGCCTTTCAAAGTCCTTATGCCGGATCACGCACAGTCCAATCCGATCTGTCGGAGACACTGCTTTGGATTTTTTTATCCTGATATTTGTCATATTTTAGTGCGGTTCACAGATATAGCATGATCATTCTGGATGTATGACTTTATGGCTGAAGTGGAATAGACGATGAGAAATTACAGCATAGCGTTATTGAATCTTATGATGGGCTTCTGCCTTTTTTTATATGGATATGCAGCCGTTGCCGATACCGACGTGGAAAAAACCAGCGTATCCGTTAGCGCGGAACAGGATCAGGCCGAAAACAAAACACTAGCCGGGCGAAAGAATCTCCCCGTTGCGAAAGACGCGCCCGCACTGGACGCGGACAATGCCGACCAGGCAACTCAACTTCCAAAACCGCTCGATCTCTCCATTCCATTTGAAGTGGGTGAAAACGCCGGGCAGAAGAGCAAGTCAAATGCCGCCTCGCAGGATCTGTTTTCGACTAAAAAGCAACGAACGCTGGAATTAAGCGGTAGCGCGGTCATGACGCAAGAGGTGGAGGGAGAAAAACAGCCGTCGGTCGATGGTGCCGGCATTGTTTTGAATCTGAAAGCGCCATAGAGCCTGTCTTCAGGCAGGGATATAACGCCAGTGCTTGATGACTCTGTAAATCAACAAGAGAATAGGCGCTGTATTATGAAAAATTTGTATAATTTCCTACTGGTTATCGGGGGCGTAGTACTTCTTTACGCTATTTTGGTGCTTATGCCCATGCTCTTTACTTATATGTCTTCAGGGGATCTTAGGCCCTGAGCCAATCATTGACCTTCCGTGGGAGCGATGCCCACATCGCGACTTAAAATTGACCAGTCCGTCGCGATGTATACCCAAAGGGCATAAAGACATCGCGCTCACCGCTGGACCTGCATTGACAACCCGGCCGACATACCCATCGGTCTGTACATAACGTCAGTTAAAAAACAGAGATAAAAATTGTTCAACTTCGGTAATTTTATTCCATAGGTTGGGTTGACGGAAAAACCAACCCAACCATCTCTAATTTTTGATGTTCAATTCGATATAGGGACAGCAGCGGTATTTCGGGTCATAGGACATCAGCAGGAAAGCCCGGTCTATAACCGAGTAATAGCGGAACGGATAGTCCGACAGGATCGGAAACGTGTAATCAAAGTTGAGGATAGGCTCGTCCGTATGGATGATCACCATATAGATATCGTACGGGCCGCCCTTGATGTTCTTGGCGATATCCTTGGCTTTGAGGCGTTGCGTGATCGAGTTTATCAGCTTGTCTTCATCCCATTCGGCCCATTGCGTGAGGGCGCCGTTTTTGTGGGCCATGATGGCCTCGGGGTCGACCAGTTCCGTCACTTCAACGCCCAGTCTCCTGCCATCCAGCAGCAGGGCTTCGCAATCGGGCGGATCATTGCCGCGACCACGGGTGTTGGCCTGGTCAAAAAATGCGACATTGGTAATTTCCAGCGATTCCTTCAGCGAATGAACGATTCTTAATTCCTCGAGTTCCCGATCTTCAGGGTAAGCAAAGAAATCGCTGTATCGGCGTGATTTTTTGATAACTTCCGGCATTAGGCCTGCTATTTCTTTTTCCTTGTTCATACCTGTTTCGACTTGTCAAGGTTTTTCTAAGTTCATGATTCTAACGCCATAAGTTTGTATTAATCAAAATAATCTTGAATTCTTTGATTAAAATCAGTTCTATAAAATGGCTTGAAGAGGCTTTTAAAGGGGAATTTCATGGAAATTTTCGATACATTAAATGTTTATCTACACAGTCATCCGACGCTACTCGCGCAGATGGTATTTCTGTTTCGCATTAAAGCCTGGATTCTTTTCGGGCTTGCGCTTTATTTCGTAGTTCTGATGCATCGGACCGATAAGAAAGAAAAAGCCGAACTCGCCAAAAGAGACGATAATTTTCTTGCCTAGATGTCAAAAGAAGCGGCTATTGCAATACACCAACTGGGCAAAAGCTATGAGGAGTCGGGCAGGCGGCATCGGATTTTCAGCGGTCTGAACCTGCATGTAAACCGTGGCGAGTTTCTCGTGCTGCTCGGCCGCAGCGGTTCCGGCAAATCGACATTGCTGAATCTGATCAGCGGCATCGACCTTCCGGACAGCGGCAGCGTCATCATCAACGGCACCGAGATCACGGCGCTTTCCGAGCATAACCGCACGTTGTTCCGCCGCCATAACCTGGGCTTTATCTTCCAGTCCTACAATCTTATCCCTACCTTGTCCGTGGGCGAAAACCTGCTGTTGCCGCTGGAACTGGTCAAACCCCTGACACGAGCGGATCGCGATGCAGTCGCGGCATTACTGGACAAGCTCGGTCTGGCGGATCGTTACGATACCTATCCCGACCGCCTGTCGGGTGGCGAACAGCAGCGCGTCGCCATCGCCCGGGCTTTGATTCATGAGCCTGACCTGATCCTTGCCGATGAGCCGACCGGCAATCTGGATCTGGAGACCGGCCGGCAGGTGCTGGAAATGCTCGATACGCTGGTCAAGAAAGCCGGCAAGACCTTAATCATGGCGACCCACAGTCGGGAGGTCATAGGCCAGGCCGACCGCATTGTTTCCATCCGCGACAGATCATTGGTTTCGGCTGATGCGTTCGGTTCTTAGCCGCGCCAGCCGCAATTTTCTGTGGCGGCATCCCTGGCAACTGGCCCTGGCGCTGCTGGGTATTGCCCTGGGCGTCGCGGTCGTGATCGCTATCGAGCTGGCCATGGAAAGCGCGCTGACCGCCTTCGACCAGACGCGCAAGGCCTTTTCGGGAACGGCAACGCACAGAATTCTTGCCGGCAACGGCGGGCTCGACGAAAAACTCTACACCCGGCTGCGCGTGGAGCAGGGCATACAGCAGTTATCGCCGATCGTGAGCGGTTATGTAGGCTTGCCCAATGACGACAGGTTCAGGCTGGTCGGCGTCGACCCGTTCGTGGAGAAATCCTTTCGATCGGCCTGGCAACAACAAAACAGCGACACGGATTATTTTGCGCGCCTGATCACCGAGCCCGGTACCGTGCTGATCAGCGAGCAGACAGCCGCGCGACTGAATCTGAAAGTCGATGACGAAATCATGGTCGCGACCGGTAACGGCGAACAGCGGTTAAAAATCATCGCCCTGCTATCGCCGTCACATGCCATTTCGGAGCAGGCGTTATCGGGCTTGATCGTTACTGATATCGCCACGGCTCAGGAGACGCTGGGCCTGTTCGGCAGGCTCAGTTCCATCGACGCGCTAATCGATGACGAGGCGTCCGAAACGCTGGCTCAGATACGCCGGGTATTGCCGTCCGATGCCCTGCTGCTGTCGGCCGGCGAACAGTCGGAGGCCATGCGCGAGATGACGCGCGCGTTTTCGATCAATTTAAAAGCCCTGGGGCTGCTTTCGTTAATGGTTGGCCTGTTTCTGATCTACAACACGATGACGTTTTTGGTCGTGCAGCGCCGGCAACTGATCGGCAGCTTGCGCGCCATGGGCGTCACGCGCCGGCAGGTTTTTCAGTTGATTATCGGCGAGGCTTTCTGGCTGGCCGTGGCCGGCACGACCATCGGTGTCGTGCTCGGCATGGCGCTGGCTCAGGGCCTGCTGCATCTGATCTCGGGCACTATCGACGCGTTTTATTTCCGGATCGATGCGGCCGCATTGAGGGTGACGCCCGTACAACTCGGTAAGGGCATTTTGCTGGGCCTGGGCGCGACGTTGCTGGCCGTGTTGCCGCCGGCCCTGGAGGCGACGCGTCTGCCGCCCATGACGGTGCTGGTCAGATCGCGGCTGGAATCGGGCGTGCGGCGCCTGGTCAGGATAACGGGGCTGACGGGCGGGCTGTTGATACCGGCGGGACTGGCTCTGGCATTGTTATCCGGTAAAAGCGTCATGCCGGGGCTGCTCGGCATTTTCCTGTTGTTGTTCGGCTTCGCCTTGTTGACGCCGGTTTTCACGCTGCTGGCCATGACCCTGATCGAACGCGTGTTCGGGCGCTTTTTAGGGGTCTTGGGGCGTCTGCCGGCGCGGATGGTGTCGGCCGAGATCAGCCGCACCGGTATCGCCATTGCGGCGCTGATGATGGCCGTCGCGGCGACCATCGGCATGGATCTGATGATCGGCAGTTTTCGCCAGACCGTGCAGGAATGGCTGCAAGGTACGTTGCGCGCCGACCTGTATGTGTCATTGCCGGGCGAGAAGAAATCGATTGCCGGAGCGGCCGGGGATCGGCAGTTAAAAGCGAGGCTGGCCGCTCATGCCGGCGTGCAAATGCTGAGCAGTGTGCTGACCACGCACATCATCGCCGATGAGGCGCTTACCAAAGTCTCGGTGTTTGATCTGAATGCGCGGGCCCGGCGCGGTTTTACTTTCAAGCAGGCGGCGCCCGGCGGGGTCTGGGACCGGTTCGAGCGCGAACAGACGGTCATCGTCACGGAGCCTTATGCGTATCATCATGACGTTAAAGTCGGCCAGACGATCATGATGCGCACGGAACAGGGCCAACAGCCTTTTGAAGTGCTGGCGGTTTATGCCGATTACAGCGACCCGGGGCATCTGGCCATGAGCCAGCGGAATTATCAGCGCTACTGGCCCGACCTGGGCTATTCGGGCATCGGTATTTACGCCCAGCCCGGCGTGGACTTAAAGCAGCTGGAAGACCAGCTTGGACAGAGCCTGAAGGCGCCGCAGTCGATACGATCCAGTCAGGCGATTTATCAGGCTTCGATGGACCTGTTCGAGCAGACGTTCACGGTTACGGAAACCTTGCGCTGGCTGTCGGCGATTATCGCGTTTGTCGGCGTTTTCAGCGCCCTGATGGCCTTGCAGTTCGAGCGGACGCGCCAGCTGGGCGTATTGCGGGCCATAGGCATCACGCCGATACAGTTGACGGCGCTGATTACCGGCGAGACCGGACTGATGGGACTGGCGGCAGGCCTGTTTGCCGTGCCGGTCGGCTATATCGTCGCGTATGTGCTGATTTTTGTCATCTACCTGCGTTCGTTCGGCTGGACCATGGCGTTTCATGTTAATGTAGCCATTATTTGTCAGGGGCTGGCGCTGGCGTTTGGCGCGGCTTTATTCGCCGGTGTCCTGCCTGCGTTGAAAATGGCGCGGACCCGACCTGTTGAAGCACTACGGAATGAATAATGGCGAAGTGGATTTTTGTTGCCGCACTCATACTGATGATTGTTTTATTGGCGATTTTCTGGTGGCCGCCGGTCAAGCTTCCGTTCGATGTCAAGCCTGATGCGGAGCGGTCTTTCAGCAAGACCGCGTCGGAAAAAGACACCGCCTTCAGCGAACTGTTATCGAAAGACGACGGAGGGTTTGCTCGGGCCCTGAAACCGCGCAGGTTCTCATTCCCTCAAGATCATGGCCCGCACAATCAATACCGGGCCGAGTGGTGGTATTTCACCGGCAACCTGCGCAATGCCCAGGGCCGCCGGTTCGGTTATGAATTGACGTTTTTCCGTTTCGCATTGAATCCCGACGCGCCGGAATCGAAGTCGGCCTGGCGGACCAATCAGATGTATATGGCTCATTTGACCCTGACCGATGTCGAGAACAAGCGCTTTTATACCGATGAGCGATTCAGTCGGGCCGGCAATGGACTGGCCGGCGCTTCCGGTCTGCGGTATCAGGTCTGGCTGTATGACTGGTCGGCATCAGCCCAGGGCAGTGCCGATTTTCCGCTGCGCCTGTCGGCAAAAAGCGGCGAATTTGCCGTCGATCTCGTGCTGCAAACACAGAAGGGGCCGGTTTTTCAAGGCGAGGACGGCTTGAGCCGGAAAAGCGATGAGCCGGGCAACGCGTCGTACTATTATTCCTATACGCGCTTGATGACCGAGGGCAATGTCCGCATCGGCGGTGCGGCGTTTCCGGTAACGGGCCATAGCTGGATGGATCGGGAATGGAGCACCAGCTCCCTGTCTGAGGAACAGGTCGGTTGGGACTGGTTTGCACTGCAGCTCTCCGATAACAGTGAGCTGATGTTTTATCAGCTCAGGCGCAAGGACGGCAGGATAGACAGCAACAGCTCCGGTTCCATCGTTCAGGCCGACAATGCTAAAGTGCCGCTTAAGGCGCGGGATGCCAAGGTCAGGGTTGTGGACAGCTGGACCAGTCCGCATTCCAGCATCCGTTATCCGTCGTCGTGGCGTTTGAGCGTACCCGATCAGAAGCTTGAGCTTGATATTGTGCCGCTGATCAACGATCAGGAGCTCAATGTCAGTTACCGGTATTGGGAAGGCGCGGTCAGCGTCAAGGGAACAAAAAACGGCAGGCCGATTTCAGGCCAGGGCTATGTCGAGCTGACCGGGTATCAATGAGGAATGAAATGACACACAGGGCGGCATCGAATGCTGGGCGTACCAGTCTAACTGTCCGCTAATGAGTAAAAAACATAAAAACAGCGAGTACGGCTATGGAAAAGATTTTAGTGACGGGGGCAACGGGCCAGATAGGCTCCGAATTGACAATGGCTCTGCGCAACCGGTTCGGCGCGGCCAATGTTGTGGCGGCCGGGCACAGCCGGCCGCCACTCAGTCACTTGCGGCAGTCGGGGCCTTATTGCCGTCTCGATGTGCGGGATGCCGAGGCCGTGCGCCAACTGGTCGAAGATTATCAAATCGATACGATTTTTCATTTGGCGTCGCTGTTGTCCGCCGTCGCGGAAGAAAAGCCACGGCAGGCCTGGGATATCAATATGAACGGCTTGCTCAATGTGCTGGAGGTCGCGCGCGTGCATGACTGTGCCGTGTTTTTTCCCAGCTCCATCGGCGCTTTCGGTCCCGGCACGCCGGCGATGGACACGCCGCAGGACACGATTCAGCGGCCGTCCACGTTGTACGGCATTACCAAGGTCTCAGGGGAGCTGTTGTGTGATTATTATTACCATCATTTCGGCGTCGATACGCGCGGTGTGCGCTATCCGGGGCTGATCTCGAACATCGCGCTGCCGGGCGGCGGAACGACGGATTATGCCGTGGATATTTTCTACGAGGCCGTCAAAAACGGGCATTACGACTGTTTTCTGGACGCCGACACGCAGTTGGACATGATGTATATGCCCGATGCCATCGGGGCCGCGATTCAATTGATGACGGCGGACAGCCAAAAGCTGCGCCATCGCAATGCCTTCAATATCACGGCCATGAGTTTTACCCCCGGGCAATTGGCCAGGGAAATTCAAAAGCATCTGCCCGGTTTCACAATCAGTTATCGCGTCGATCCGGTGCGCCAGGTGATCGCCGATTCCTGGCCCCGGCACATGGACGACAGTGCCGCACGCGCGGAATGGGGCTGGCGGCCGTGTTTCGGTCTGCCGGAGATGGTCAAGGATATGCTGGAGAAGATAGCGGTCAAACTGGACAAAAGCTGAGGAGACGTTTATGTCGCTGACAAAAATAGAGCCGTTATTCAAGGCCCGATTAACCGAGCTGCAACAGCAGGGTATGCGCAAAGGCCATGAGAAAATCGTCACCGGCAGGCTGGCGCCGGCGGACGGTTTCGGCCCGCGCTATTTTCTGGAGGGCCATGGCGATCAGGCGTTCTTGCGCATGAACTCGAATTCTTATCTGGGATTAAGCGGGCATCCTCGGGTGATCAAGGCCGAAGCCGAAGCCGCTGAGCAATTCGGCACGGGGCCGGGAGCGGTGCGCTTTATTAGCGGGACCTACCGGCCGCACGTAGCGCTGGAGCAAAGACTGGCCGCCTTTCACGGGCGCGAAGCGGCGATGACCATGAGCGCGGCTTACGCGACCATGATGGGTGTTCTGCCGCAGTTGATCTCGGACCAGACGCTGGTTGTCAGCGACGCGCTGAACCATAACTGCATCATCAATGCGATCCGCCTGTCGCATCCGGTCAGGAAGGAAGTCTATGCGCATGCCGATATCGATGCGCTGGAGCGCCTTCTTGATGCCAATAAGGGCCAGGCCAGGCGCGTCTGCGTGGTGACGGACGGCATTTTCAGTATGCGCGGCGATCATGCGCCGCTCGATAGGCTCAACGCGTGCTGCCGGCGCCATGAAGCCGGCTATGAAGAGGGCATTATCACGGTGGTCGATGATTCGCACGGGGTCGGCGTCTTCGGCCGGAGCGGACGCGGTACCGAGGAATATACCGGCAGTCAGGCCGACATCCTGATCGGCACGCTCGGCAAGGCTTTCGGCGTCAACGGCGGCTATGTGGCGGCGAGTTCGGCCGTCATTGCTTATTTGCGCGAGACGGCGCCATTATATATTTATTCGAATCCAATCACGCCCGCCGAAGCGGCCGCGGCTATGGCGGCGGTCGATATTGTCGACAGCCGGGAGGGCTTGGAAATGCTGGAGCGATTGCGCGGACTGAGTGCCCGGCTCAGATCCGGGCTGGAGCGGCTGGATTTTGAAATCTTGCCGGGCGAGCATCCTATCGTGCCAGTTCTGATCAGGGACACGGAAAAAACCTCGGCTTTGGTGGCGCATTTATTCGCGCACCGGATTTTGGCCACGGGGCTTAATTATCCGGTCGTGCCGAAAGGCGAGCAGGAAATCAGATTCCAGGTTGCGGCCGATCATACCGAAAAAGATCTGGACTATTTACTGGCCGTGCTGGCCGATTTCAATCAGTAGCTCTTCGGTATGGGGTGCAGGCCGGGTTGGCCAGGCCGGCAATTTTAAAGCCGGCCGTGCCGACTATCCGCAAAGTTCCGGCCCCAGTCTGCGCGTTGTAAAAGTGGTATCCTCTCGCGGTTATTTAATCGGCCGGCGTCAATTCGAAAATGATCAGTTCGGCCGGCCCTTTTCCAACATTTTCCACCGACATCAATTCGCCGGATTCCCAGAATACATCGCCAGCGGAATAAATATGGGTTCTACCTTTCTCGATCACTTTCAATTTGCCCTTGACGATATAGCGAGGCCCGGGGCCTTCATGCGTATGTTCGGGGGTTTTAAAGGCGGGCGGGAAGGTTATACGTATCACTTGGGTATTGATATGTTTACCGGGCGATGCTACTTGGTTTTCCAACAGAACGGTCCTGCCTAACGCCGGTTTTTCTTCCGCCGAGGCGGTGTTTATATGGCCGGCGAGTATCGTTGCAACTATTGCCGGCAGCAATAGCGCGGATTTTATAACTTGGGTTTTAATCATGAGCTTGCCTCGTTTTTATGGCTTAAGGGATCGGTTATGTTGATGCGAATCTGGACGGGTTGGTTTATATGAATTCCACGCCTACGCCGGTCCCCGGTTCAATGTGCTTGACGATAACCGGCTTAGGCAGGGCATCTTCAATATCCAGCGCCAGAACTTCCAATATGTCGCCGATAGCAAGGGGGGTGCTGAAGGTTGCAAATACAAACAATCCGCTGTCGGACAGATTTTTGGTATAGCCAATAACAGATTCGCCAGCGCTGCTTAACTGGATTTTTGCGCGATGTATCAAGCGCGTATGGCGACGGTTATTTTCTGTATTTGACATGCTTTAATATCCTGAGTCAGGAAGATAATATTCAAGAGTATAAGCTTTATTTATGAATTTTTTAAGCACTCGCCGCCATTATGAGTGAGGGATTTTCTTGATATGATCGTCTATACTAATAAGGGGATTTATTTGTTGATGATCAGGTGACTGCAATTGTGTCATTAACACCCTGTTCTTCTGCTTTTTATATTAAAAATGAGCTTGATCAATTTAATATGGCTTAAACAGTTTACTATTTTGAAAAGTAACTGAAAAAAGCCCTTGTTTGCAGGTATGATGATAAAAACATGAATGGCAAATGCCTATGAGAGCAGGCGATATATGGTTTTTGTCAAGCAAGTGGTATTTTTCATCATTTTGTAATAATGCTGCTTTACAGTCATACGATGATTGATTTGTAAGAAACTGGGAATAAATTGAGTAAGAGATATATTATCCGGATCTAGGTAAAGTTACGTATGTATATTGCCTGTTTACTATCCTATAATATTTCATTATTTAAAGTAGGGCATTTTTATTGTTCAAGTGCTTGGTTTGTAACTAATTGAAAAACAAGAAAAAGTATGATTAGTGTTTTGCTTGTTGATGATCATGAGCTTGTCCGGACCGGTATCGAAGCATTGTTGAATGCAGCGGATGATATTAAAGTTGTCGGTGTAGCCAAATCCGGTGAAGAGGCTGTCGATGCGGTCGTTGGTTTGTCTCCGGATGTCGTGTTGATGGACGTGAATATGCCGGGGATAGGTGGCGTGGAAGCCTGTCGTAGAATTTTGCAGCATGATGCTAAAGTCAAAATCATTGCGTTATCGGTTCATAATGACGGGCCCATTCCGCGCCAGTTACTCAAGCTGGGCGTTCTGGGATTTATTTCCAAGGGGTCTTCGGCTGAGGAGATGGTGAGCGCAATTCGCAAAGTCATGGAAGGCAAGCGCTATCTGTGCGCGGAAGTTGCCAATAATCTGGCTTTTCAGGGGTTGTCCGGCAATAGTGAATCGCCATTTTCAAAATTGTCTCAGCGAGAGGCGGAGGTGGTGACTTTAATTCTTCAGGGAAAAACCATCAAGGAGATGGCGGATATGCTGATATTGAGCGACAAGACCGTCAATACTTACCGCTATCGTCTTTACGACAAACTTCACATAAAAAATGACGTTGAATTGACGCGCCTGGCGGTTAAATTCGGCCACATTGATTCCGCGTTGATTTAAACGCAAACAAAACAGTTGGTAGGGAAAAAGGGCTCCACCATGCCAGGCATGGGGAACCCCGGGCTGATTACAAAAGCTCTCTGGCCTTGTTAAACGCATCCCTGAAATCAAGATACAAGGGCTTATCGGTTTCCAGCATCGATTTTAATAATTCATGCTGTAGCTGATATTTAATATCGCCGACAGCCAGTGCCCCGACGCCTACCGCCCCCGGTGCATTGACGGCATGGACCAGCGGTGCTCCCATGTCCTTCAGCTTGATGCCTTCTATGCCTAAAGGCGGAACAGCATTCACATCCCCCGCCACTTTTAATCGTTTCGCTTCATTCAAAACGTCAGCACTTAAGACCTGAATGCCGGCTTTTGCGGTACAAAAGATGATATCGGCATTGGCCACCAACCGGGCCTTGTCGGCTTCTGAACTGGCGCAGGTGCCTCTAAGGTTGCAGCCAAAACGGCGGTTGTATTCCTTTGGTATATCGAGGGCCGTATCGATCGACAGGTGATCGATCAAGGCCGTATCGGCGCCGGCCAAAGATGCGATAACGCCTGTGGCAACGCCAACCGGACCGGTTCCGCCAAAGACGATGGCATTGCAGTCTTTCAATTCCTTGCCATGTTTTGCCTTCAGTTCTTTTTCCACGCAAGCCACCAATGCGGCCGCTGTCGTAAAAGCGCCGCTGGGGTCGGCGAGAACGGACACTTCAAAAGGCGGGACCATGGCCTGTTTGCAGGTGTCCAGCATGTCCATGGCCAGGCCCAAATCGCGGCCACCGATAAAAATGCCCGTGCGTCTAACCCCTGACGGACTGCGCGAGAATATGGCGTCTTGAGTCAGGCCATAAACTCTGTCCAGTTTGACGTTACTATAGGGCACAAGCACATCAAATCCGGCATCCAGTGCCATGTTAACATCGAAGGGACTGTTATTTGGCATGGGGTCCAGCATGTGAATGATGCTGCGTTTCTCCATTAGAGATCCTCTTTCATTAGGGCGGGTCAAGTTAAGGTTTAACCGGCTTATTAGGTTTAAGTTTTAGATTTAATGTACTCTCTGGCAACTTCAAAGGCGTGCTCGAAATGCAGATACACAGGTTTTTCGGTGCTGATCATTTTTTTCAGCAAGCGGTTTTGAGCCTGGTATTTAATATTGCCGATGGCCAGCGCGCCAATGCCGACAGCACCGCTGCTTGATCCCTGGATGGGCGCGCCGTCATGGAACGCATCAACGCCGGCGATGCCTGAGGGCGGCACGGCATTGACATCGGCGGCCACTTTCAGTTGTGGGGCCGAGGCAATCAGTTCCGCGCTTAATAATTCAATGCCGGCGGCACCGGTTGCAAAGACGACGTCCGCGGTTTTGATATATTCGGCTTTATCGGCGTCGGCGCCGGCTTCGACGGTGATTTTACCGTCGCCGAACTCGTTGCTGCACATATCGGCGACCCGTTGCGCTTTGTCCAGCTGGCGGCCGATAATTCTTACATGGGCCCCGGCCTGAGCGGCGATGACGGCGGCTGCCTGGCCGACCGGACCGGTTCCGCCGAGCGCCAGAATGTTTTTATCCGCCAGCGTGGTGTTGAATTTTGTCATGAGTTCGCGCTCGACGGCGGCAACCATGCCGGCCGCGGTCGTGAATGCGCCGCTGGGATCGGCGAAAACGGAGACTTCAAAGGGTGGTACCATGGCATGTTTGGCCGCTCGCAGCATGTCCATGGCTTGTTTGGTATCGCGGCCGCCGATGAAAATAGCGGTTCTTTTCAGGTTTTTCTGGCTGCGTGAGAAAATGGCGTCCTGTACCAGTCCCTGAACTTCGCTGGGTTCGACATTGATATATGGGACTGCCGAAACCCAACCGGCATCCATCGCCATGTTGACGTCAAACGGGCTGAGGTTTTTGGCAGTGGTCAGCATGTGTAAAATGAATGGTTTTTCCATGATATCCCCTTTATGTGTTTAGCTCGCAAGTATAAAAGAAAAAGTATCAGAATAACACCGCCTCAGGCTTTTTGGATTTTAAAAACTCGGCGAATCTGTGTATTATCAGGCCTATTTTATTTGTTCGGAGAAATGAATGCACAACGTGACGTTGATTAAAGGTGATGGAATCGGTCCTTCCATTATGGAGGCCGCGGTCAAGATTATTGATGCGTCCGGCGCCAAGATAAATTGGGAAGAAGCCGATGCCGGCATGGCCGCGTTTGATAAGCACGGCACGCCGATTCCCGATGCAACCTTGGCCTCGATAGAAAAAAACCGCGTGGCTTTCAAGGGGCCTTTGACGACACCGGTCGGCAAAGGTTTCAGGAGCATCAATGTCGCCTTGCGTCAGCAATATGATCTTTATGCCAATGTCCGCCCGGCCAAAACCTGGAAAGGCGCGCAAACCCGTTTTGAAGATGTCGATATCGTCGTTGTCAGGGAGAACACGGAAGGCCTGTATGCGGGGCTGGAGCACTTTCTGACCCGCAAGAAGGATATAGCCGAAAGCCTGGCCGTTGTGACCCGTGAAGGCTCTGAACGTATCGTTGAGTATGCTTTCAAATACGCGCGCGAAAACGGCCGCAAAAAAGTCACGATCTGCCATAAAGCCAATATTCTCAAGTACACCTCGGGTTTGTTTCTGGATGTGGCCAGGGAAGTGGCGGCGCGTTACCCGGATATCGAATGCGACGAGAAAATCGTCGATGCCATCTGTATGCACATGGTCATGGACCCGTCTCAGTTCGACGTGGTCGTGACGACCAACATGTTCGGCGACATTCTCTCTGATCTGACGGCCGGTCTGGTCGGCGGCCTGGGGCTGATTCCGGGTGCCAATATCGGCAGCGACGCGGCCTTGTTTGAGGCCGTGCACGGCAGCGCGCCGGATATCGCCGGCAAAAACATCGCGAACCCGACCGCCGTGATCATGGCGGGCGTCATGATGCTGAATTATCTGGGTGAGCATGAGGCCGCGAATCGCATCAAGGCCGCGACTGAAAAAGTCATCGGCGATGGCGAGTTTGTCACGCCGGATTTGAACCGGAATTCGAAAGCCGGCACGACCGAAATGCGCGATGCCATTATTGCCGCCATGCAATAAATTCTTAACCAATGCGGGGGCGGCCTGAGGTCGCCCCTGTCAGTCAAATACGATGAATGATCTAAAAGCCCAGCAACGCCGCAAAGCTTACGATGCACGCAACGCCCAGGCGGACAAGGAGGCAGTCAGCCGGATCATTTGTGACCAAGTCATGGTGCAGCCGGCTTATCGTCAGGCAGAAACCGTGATGTGGTACATCCACTGCCGATCGGAAGTCAGGACCGAACCGGCCGTCTTGCATGAAATCTCAACCGGTAAACATATCGTCATTCCCTACTGTACTAAGGATGAGCAGGGCCATAATAAACTGGGCCTGTGGCGACTGGAACATTTTACCGAGCTGGTGCCCGGCATGTGGGGGATTCTGGAGCCGCCCAGATCACGATGGGGCGAGGCGGGCAGGGAAGTTGCGCCGGAACAGCTCGATTGCATTATCGTGCCGGGCGTGGCGTTTGACGGTCATGGCGGACGCCTCGGCAACGGCGCGGGTTATTATGACCGCTTATTGCGATCGGTCAGAGCGGATACCGTCTTGGTCGGGGTGTGTTACGAATCCCAGTTATTGGATCGGATCGCCATGGAAGCCCATGATGTGGCCATGGATTTCGTGATTACGGAAAAAGCGATTTATACCGCTCCTGCCCGACCGTCGTCACGCTAATGGATGTTCAGACGCTAAAAAACAGCGTTGCCTCTTCGCCGGCTTTTGTTCTGGATGCCGTCGAGATCATTGATACCTTGAAAGTATTGGATGCATTGCGCCGCCAGTGCGGCTGCAAGGTCTTATATTCGATCAAGGCTCTGCCTTTTTCCGCTATTCTTGAGCTGGCAAAACCGTTTGTAGACGGCTTTTCGGTCAGTTCCCTGTTTGAGGCGCGGCTCGCCGATGAGGTTTTGGCGGGGCGGGGCAGCCTGCATTTGACCACGCCCGGCATCAGGCCGGATGAGGTCGGCGAACTGGCCGGCCTGTGTTCGCATATCAGCTTCAATTCTTTAAATCAGTATCAGCGCTTTGGCGCGGCGGCCAGCGCCCAGGCTTCGGTCGGTCTCAGGCTGAACCCCAAGCTGTCGTTTCTTGAGGACGCGCGTTTCGATCCCTGTCGGCCGTATTCAAAACTGGGCGTCGATATCGAGGCGTTATGCCATTCCGCTTGTCTCGAGCAGATCAGCGGACTGCACTTCCATACCGTTTTTTCGGCGCTGGATTTCGCGCCGTTAATTAAAACGATAGAAAAACTTCAGTCCTGTTTGGGCTCAAGATTCGCCAGACTCGAGTGGTTGAATTTGGGCGGCGGCTATTTGTTCGGCCAGATGGAAGATCATAGCCGGTTTGTTCAGTTGGTCCGCTCGCTGAAAAGCGATTTCGGCATCGAAGTCTATATCGAACCGGGCAAGGCGGTCGTAGGACGCGCGGGATATCTGATCGCCACCGTGATCGATACCTTTGTCAGCGACGGCAAAGCCATCGCCGTGCTCGATACGTCGGTCAATCATAATCCGGAAGTGTTTGAATATCAGCGTCGGCCCGAGTTGCACGAGCATGCGCCGGATGGCGGGCATACGGCGATGCTGGTGGGCTGCACCTGCCTGGCCGGCGATGTATTCGGCGACTACCGCTTTAATGAGCCGTTGACAGTGGGCGACCGCGTGGTTTTTAAACATGTCGGGGCCTACAGCCTGATTAAAGCCAATCGCTTTAACGGTTATAACTTGCCTGATGTCTATGGAGCTTTGCAAGAAAGCGTCACTTTATTAAAACACTATGGTTATCGGGACTACCGTAGCCAATGGCTCAGTGATGAGCTTGTTTCATGATGACAGTTTGCCTTGAACAAGCCAGTCGGTTATAAGCGATGCGAGCAGGCGCGAGAAAACAGACAATAGTTTTTTAGATTTTAATTTTAACCAGCGGGGTTATGACAATGAAAGCAGTGTTAATGACCGAAGTGGGCGGGCCTGAAGTTCTGCATTTACAGGACATGGCAGAGCCTGAAATAACAAATCCGGCACAAGTCAAAATCCGCCTTAAAGCCGCCGGCATCAATCCCATTGATACCAAGGTCAGGGCTAACGGGCTTTTTTACCCGGATGCACTGCCTGCGGTATTAGGTTGCGATGGCGCCGGCACTATCGTTGCTGTCGGCGATGAGGTTACGGGCTTTAAGCCCGGTGATGAAGTCTGGTTCTGCAATGGCGGCCTGGGAAAAGAACAGGGCAATTATGCCGAATATACGGTGATCGACAACCGTTGGCTGGCTTTGAAACCCAAGACCGCTTCTTTTACGGAAGCAGCGGCTTTGCCGTTGGTTTTGATTACGGCATGGGGCGCCCTGTTCGAGCGCGGCGGCTTGCAGTCGGGGCAAACGGTTTTGATTCACGCCGGCGCCGGCGGCGTGGGACATGTGGCGATACAGTTGGCCAAGCAAAAAGGCGCGCGTGTCATCACGACGGTCAGTTCTGAGGAAAAAGCCGATTTTGTGCGTCGCCTGGGCGCCGATGACGTTATTTTTTACCGGCATGAGGATCTGCTGGAGCGCGTCAACAACCTGACCGAGAGCCATGGCGCTGACCTGGTTTTTGATACGATCGGCCCTGAAGCCTTTAAAGCCAGCATCGAAGCTACGGCCCATTTCGGCTCGATTGTGACCTTGCTGGATCCCGGCGCGATCAGTCTGGCCGAGGCGCGCATGCGTAACTTGAAAATCGGTTTTGAATTGATGCTAACACCCATGCTAAGAGGCCTGGACGACGCGCGGAAAAAACACGTGGAAATTTTAAAGCGCTGTGCCGAATGGTTCGACCAGGGTGTTTTGCAGGTCAACGTCAGTCATCTTTTAAGACTTGATCAAGCATCGGAAGCGCACCATTTGATCGGGGCAGGGCATATGACCGGAAAAATTGTACTCGAGATATAACCGATTTGATTAAAGGATCAAAGCCGAACAGATTTATCGATTGTTAATTAAGCGCCAGTTGAATAATGGGTATTGTCAGTTGTAAAGGGTCATAAAAAACCGGCAATGAATATCAGTATAAATGAGCAATATCATGGGAATTCCAGGTTTCTTATTTATACTGAAAAATATTCTTGATATTAATTTTTACAATAGCGGCAGTCAGGCTTTTTGATTATTTCAATCGTCTTAACTTCATCTGTTGTAAATATATTAAATATTAAGAAGAAAAAGTTAACTCTGTGTTAAGGCAGGTAAAAATGTTGAGCAGTTTACAAAAACAACAAAAGATTATTATTGCTGATGCAGACCCTGACTCACGAGCCGAAACCGTGGAATGTTTGCAAGCGAGAGGATTTCATAATCTGACTGTTGTCATTGACGGCAACAGGATTTATGAAATGCTGCGCGCTTATCAATATGAGCCTGAGCAATTGGGATTGATGATTATTGATGAAAAACTGCCCCAGTTTCGGAGCGAGGAATTGCGCAAATACCTGTCGCACGAGAACGAAGCGGTTTTCTTGCCTGTCATTGTGCTCGTCAGCGATCGGTCAAAAAATAGTGATCTTGCGTCAGTAAAAAACCAATGCCAGTTCTACATGCTTGCCCGCCCCTTCCTGCCGACCGAATTGCTTATTCTGGTTGAGTTTCTTTTGGTCTTGAAGAATGAGCGTTTCCTGCGTCATAAGCAGAAAGAAGAACTGATTACCGAACTGACCACGCGCAAACTGCTCGATGCAAGATTGAAATATCTGGTCGTTCATGATGATCTGACCGGTTTGCTAAACCGGCGCAATCTTGAGCAGCATCTTTATCTGGTGCTGCATAAACACGCCAAATTTCAGCAAAATGGCGTGCTGCTGTTTATCGATCTGGACCGGTTCGGATTGATCAATGATCTGGAGGGGTTTGAGGCCGCGGACCGGCTTCTTATTGAAGTGGTTAACATGATCAGAACGGCCACTTGCGAAAAAGGCCTGTTCGCCCGCGTCGGCTCCGACGAACTGTGTCTGTATCTGGAAAATACCACTATTGAAAACGCAAGTATTATCGCGGAACACATTTGTAAAAGACTGGATGAGTTTCGCTTTATCATGGCCAATGCCTGCTATCACATTACAGCCTCTATCGGCATTGCCTCGTTAAAATCCTTTCAAATTGTCAAGCATCCCGGTGAATTGATTTCAAGAGCGCACCAGGCTTGCGCGATAGCCAAGAGCAAGGGCCGTAACAGGGTATGGCAATATTGCGAGGACGATCAGGCTTTCAAGGAAAGGCAGCGCGATATTTATTGGGTCCCCTTGATCAGGGATGCCTTGTTAAACGACAAGTTCTTTCTTGTTTTTCAGCCGATAGTCGGTTTATTGGACGGCGAAATATCCCATTACGAAGTCCTGATCAGAATGAGGGATGGCGGCGAGCGCGTTATCAGTCCGGGCGAGTTTATTCCGGTGGCGGAAAGAATGGGGCTTATCCATGGCATTGATGCCTGGGTGGTCGATAAAGCCATCGATTTCTTATCCTCGCTGCCGCCGGAGTTTTCGCATATCCGCCTGGCGATAAACCTGTCCTGCATGGCCTTTCAAGATGATTCGATAGCGGCTTTTATCCGGCAAAAACTGGATATGTCCTGGGTCAGCGGCGACCGTCTCACGTTTGAAATCACCGAAACGGCGGCAGTGGATAATTTTGAACAGACCCGATCCCTGATTGATCAGATCCGGGCATTAGGTTGTCATATCGCATTAGATGATTTCGGCGCCGGTTTCTGTTCGTTTAACTATTTAAAAATATTCCCTGTTGAGTATGTGAAAATCGACGGCCAATTTATACAAAATCTGGTCAATGATGAAACGGACCAAATGCTGGTGCGCTCGATGCAGCAGATTGCCCGGAAGCTGGGTAAAAAAACCATTGCCGAATATGTTGAATGTCCGCAGACTATCAGAATTTTGAGGGAAATCGGTATCAATTACGGCCAAGGCAGCATTTTTGGCCAACCTCTCGAGCAACTGTCGGCTCAGAGCGCCTTTCAGACGCATGATTTGGCCGAGAACCACTGTTTTAGCTAATCCCATCCAGTATTTGCTCAATAAATTTCCTTGAGCCGGTTATCAGGGCGGGCCATGTTGCCGGTTAACTGGCAGTCAGGCCGCTATATAGGGAAATGCTGTCGCTCACTCTAACCTGACGATAATTTTAGCGGCGTTCATTTAATCGTTTTTTAAAGGCCGGACGGTATTATTCATTTATTGTTCATGTTATACGGATAGATTGAGGCTTGCTGATTCAGGTATTCCTATTTATGTATAATACAGGGTGCTGTCAGGGATGATACTTAATGAAATGATGAATGTAGTATGAGGCTATGGTAGAAAAAACAAGAAAGCGCGGTGTTCGGTATGTCCAGAAAAAAAAGCCAAAGAAACCTGATTCTCACTGGGTTAGAAATACAGTCTGGATTATTGTTGCTGGATTTACATTCGTTTTACTGAGCTATATCGGTTATCTGGATTACAACGTACGCGAGAAGTTTGAAGGCAATCGTTGGGCGATTCCCGCCCGGGTCTACGCCAGTCCGGTTGAGCTTTATGCCGGCTATGGTATTTCTGCCGCCAAGTTTGAAGAGTTACTGCAGAGGCTGCATTATCGTCAGGATGCCCGGCTATTGTCGGAAGGCTCCTATTTCAGACAGGGACAATCGATTAGCTTGAAAACCCGTAATTTTGCCTTCTGGGATCAGCCTCAACCCGCCAGTCTGATCCGTCTGAATTTTTCCGGCTCGACCGTAGCCGGCATCGTTGATCTGGCGGAGTCTAAGGAAGTCGCCATCGTGCGCATGGATCCCGTGCAAATCGGCAGCTTTTATCCGACTATCAAGGAAGATCGGATATTAATCAAATGGCAGGATGCGCCCGACGCGCTGGTCAAAGGCTTGCTGGCGACCGAGGACCGGGATTTTTACGACCATTTCGGTATCTCATTGAAGGCCATTGCCAGGGCCATGTGGGCCAATTTTCGCGCCGGCGGCATCGTCCAGGGCGGCAGCACCATCACTCAGCAGTTGGTTAAAAACTTTTATCTGACCTCTGAGCGCAGCCTGTGGCGTAAGATCAATGAAGTTTTCATGTCGTTGATACTGGAGGCCCGGTTCAGTAAGAACGCCATTCTTGAAGCTTATTTAAATGAGGTTTTTCTCGGCCAGGACGGCGGCAGCGCCGTGCATGGCTTTGCCCTGGCCAGCGAATTTTATTTTGGCAGCAATTTAAAAGACCTGCCGCTGGAACAGATTGCCTCGCTGGTCGCCCTGGTGCGCGGGCCTTCTTACTATGATCCCCGGCGCAACCCCGATCGCGCCCTGCAGCGGCGTAACCTGGTCCTGAGCGAGATGGCCGCCGAGGGCTATATCACGGACCGGCAGGCGGAGGAGGCAAAGGCAAAACCGCTGAATGTCGTTGCGCGCACCCATCGCTCGGCCAACCGCTATCCTGCCTTTCTCGACCTGGTCAAGCGGCAATTAAAACAGGAATACCGCGAGGAAGATTTGACGTCCGAGGGGTTGAGGATTTTCACGACGCTGGATACCCTGGCTCAAGATGCATTGGAGCAATCCATTACCACTAAGCTGAATCAGCTGGAAAAACGGCCTAAGGCCAAAAAGCTGGAAACGGCTGTTGTAGTGACCCGTAGAGATAGCGGTGAAATTGTTGCGCTGGCCGGCGGTCGGCAACACACGGCGGCAGGGTTCAACCGCGCCCTGGATGCGGTCCGGCCGATCGGCTCCCTGATCAAGCCGGTCATTTACCTGACCGCGCTGGAGTATCCGGACAAGTATACGATTACCACCCCGATAAGCGATACCGCCATCCATATCAAGGGCGCCAATGGTAAGGTCTGGGCGCCTAGAAATTACGACCACAGGGAGCACGGCAATGTCGGCCTGCATACAGCCCTGACGCATTCTTATAATCTGGCGACGGTACGCATAGGCATGGATGTCGGTATTGCCAGAACGGCCAAGACCTTGAGAAACATGGGCGTTACCCGGCCTGTTGACCTGTTTCCGTCATTCTTGCTGGGAGCCGCGGAGTTAACGCCCATGGAAGTCACGCAGATGTATCAGACGTTGGCCGGCGACGGTTTTTCAACGCCGATACGCGGCATCAGAGCCGTGGTCGCGGCCAATGGCGAGCATCTGCAAAGTTATCCGTTCATCGTCCGGCAGGCGGTCGATCCTGCCGCCACGTATATCGTTAATACCATCCTGCAGGAAGTCATGCATAAGGGAACAGGGCGTTCAGCCTATTCGGCATTTCCTGGCGATTATGGCCTGGTCGGCAAGACCGGCACGACCAATGATTCCAAAGACAGCTGGTTTGCCGGCTATACCGGTGATTATTTATCGGTGGTCTGGGTGGGGCGCGATGATAATAAACCGGTCGGTTTAACGGGCTCAAGCGGAGCCTTGCAGGTCTGGATATCACTGATGCGGCAGATATCGACGCAACCGGTAAACCTGATTCCTCCGGATAATATCCAAATGGCCTGGGTCGATCCTTATAGCGGCTTATTGGCGAATGAAGCCTGCGAGGGCGCGCGCGAGTATCCTTATATCGCCGGTTCCGCGCCAGTTGAATACGCGGCATGCGTCGATGCGCCTGTCAATGAGTTTAATACATTTTTCAAGAGTATTTTTCCGCAATAATTTAAGGTATCTATGAACAAAGTTAGTTATTTTCACTTGATTTTGCTGGCATTCGCCTTTTTTAGCGCCGCCGGCCATGCGGAAGACAGGCCGGTCCGGGAACTGAAAGCGTTTCTGGATACGACAAAGACTCTGACAGCCGATTTTAAACAGGTGCTGATCAATGAGGCCGGCGATCCGGTGCAAACCAGTTATGGCATTTTTTATCTGCAACGGCCCGGTAAATTTCGTTGGGATTATCAAAGACCTTTTCAACAGCAAATCATAGCCAATTCCGGCAAGGTCTGGTTTTATGACACGGATCTGGAGCAAGTCACCATTAAAAAGCTTGATGAGTCACTGGGCTCCACGCCGGCACTGCTGTTAAGCGGCGAGGTATCCCTGGAGGATAATTTTATTATGGAGCAACAGGGCGAGGATGAGGGGCTACTTTGGGTAAAATTACTGCCTAAAAACGAAGAAAGCGGATTTAAATATGTTTTGATCGGTTTGAACAGCGGGATATTGGGCGGCATGGAATTAAGCGATAACTTCGGCCAGCTGACGCGCATTTATTTTTCCAATGTCAGGATCAATCAGGCAATCAGGCCGGATTTGTTTCAATTTCGCGCACCCAAGGGTGTCGATATTTTTTCCGAATAGTCGATCGCCATTGCGCGAGACATAAACACCAAACAGGATACGAAGCAAATATAACCCTGAATGAGCGTCGCGGTAAAAATCTCAGTTATAGCGATGCAGCAATAATCAGGAAAAACTGTCCGAACGGGTGTATCTTTAGCCTTTTATCTTCTCGACCTTTGTATGTTTGAAGACTTGACCCAACCCTTGGCCGACAGGATGCGGCCTGCAATATTGGATGATTACGTCGGCCAGCAGCATGTTTTGAAGCCCGGCAAGCCCTTGTATGAATCCATCGTTTCAGGCCGACTGCATTCGATGATCTTCTGGGGACCGCCGGGCACTGGCAAAACAACGCTGGCGCGTCTTGTCGCCCATCAATCCGATGCCGAATTCATGCCCATTTCCGCCGTGCTGGCCGGCGTCAAGGAGATCCGTGCGGCTGTCGCCGAGGCCCGGAAGATCCAGCAGCAACAGCACAGGCGCACGATTCTATTCGTCGACGAAGTCCATCGCTTCAATAAATCGCAGCAGGACGCTTTCCTGCCGCATGTGGAAGACGGCACGGTTTATTTTGTCGGCGCGACGACTGAAAATCCGTCTTTTGCGCTTAACAATGCGTTATTGTCGCGGGCTCGCGTTTATGTCCTCAATGCGTTGACGCCCGACGATCTGCTGGGCGTATTGAACAAGGCATTAACGGACCCGGATCGAGGACTGGGCAAGCGGGCTGTCGAAATGGACGACAGCATTAAACAGCAATTTGCCCAGGCGGCCGATGGCGATGCCAGGCGCTTGCTGAATCTGCTCGAAATCGCTGTGGAACTGGCCACCGCCAATGACAGCCGGGTCATTGATGAGAAAATCGCCAGGGAAGTGCTGACCGGCGGCGTGCGGCGGTTCGATAATCAGGGCGAGGAATTTTACAATCAGATCTCAGCCTTGCATAAATCGGTGCGCGGCAGTTCTCCCGATGCCTCGCTTTACTGGCTCTGCCGGATGATCGATGCCGGCTGCGACTTGACTTATCTGTCCAGGCGCATCGTCCGGATGGCTTCGGAAGACATCGGCAATGCCGATCCCCGGGCGCTGCAGATTGCCGTTAACGCTTGGGAAACGCAGGAGCGGCTTGGCAGTCCCGAGGGCGAACTGGCACTGGCCCAGGCCGTCGTTTATCTGGCCTGCGCGCCTAAAAGCAATGCCGTGTACATGGCTTATAACGCGGCCATGCGCGACGCCAGGCAAAGCGGCAGCCTGGGCGTGCCCGTGCATTTGCGCAATGCGCCGACCAAGTTGATGAAGTCGCTCGATTACGGCAAGGCATACCGTTATGCCCATGACGAGCCGGAAGCCTACGCGGCCGGCGAGAACTATTTTCCCGATGAATTGGCGGGGACCCGGTATTACCAGCCTGTGGACCGGGGACTGGAGATTAAAATCAAGGAAAAGCTGAGGCATTTGCAAGAGCTCGACCGGCGCTCAAAGTGACCTTGTTTTTACGCTTCATTCAATCAATTCAAGGATGCATGCAGAAGGCGGATAGAAAAACTGCTCCTGCGTTTTCGACATTCGCCGCATCCTTGTGGCTTAGGATTTGGTTGTCAATAATGTCCCTGTTTAAACATAGGATGTGCCGACGACAGGAGGCGCATCGTTTGCGAGCGATGCGTTTCGCTGTGCCGCCTAGAGCGCCTACTTTGAGTCAACATCCTATGCAAGATTCCAGTTTCAGGAAGTCATTTTCAGCCAAATCCTTAGCGGGTAGGCAGGGTTGGAGCTTTGCGGAAACCCAGCATAAGGGGCTTCGAAATGCTGGGTTTATCAACCCAGCATTTACACACTGTGAGAATGCCAGTTAAAAACCTTGCGCCCTTCATTGAGCACTAATAATTTGCCCAGACTGATTGAAAATGTCGGGCTTCTTTAAACAAACGGGAAATTTTTTAGAATTAAATATGGTTTTTCTATAAAATTCCCTTTTCAGCAAAATTTAACAGCCAAGTCTCCATGGATCTAAAATTCCTCGATTTTGAACAACCCATCGCTGAATTAGAAGCGAAAATTGAAGAGCTCCGCAATGTGGAGTTTGATAATAATATTAATATTTCAGATGCGCTTAAGCAGCTTGAAGACAGAAGCCTTTCCTTAACCGAGTCGATTTTTTCAGATCTTTCCGACTGGCAGATTTCCCAATTATCAAGACATCCCGGTCGCCCGTATACGCTGGATTACATTGAACACATGTTTACCGATTTCCATGAGTTGCATGGCGATCGTGCCTATGCCGATGATCCCGCTATCGTTTGCGGCCTGGCCCGGCTGGAAGGTCAACCGGTGATGGTTATCGGCCATCAAAAGGGGCGCGATACGAAGGAAAAGATCTATCGCAATTTCGGCATGCCGCGTCCCGAGGGGTACCGCAAGGCCCTGCGGGTCATGAAGATGGCCGAGCGCTTTAAAATGCCGGTCATTTGCCTGATCGACACCCCGGGCGCTTACCCGGGCATCGGTGCCGAAGAACGCGGCCAGAGCGAGGCTATTGCCAGAAACCTGTTTGAAATGGCGAAACTGAGAACTCCCATTATCTGCACGATTATCGGCGAAGGCGGCTCCGGCGGCGCGCTGGCAATCGGCGTAGGCGACCGGCTGATCATGCTCGAATACAGCACCTACTCAGTCATCTCGCCAGAAGGCTGTGCATCCATTCTATGGAAAAGCGCCGATAAATCGCAATTGGCGGCGGAAGCGATGGGCATTACTTCCGATCGTATTCGCGAGCAGGGGCTTCTGGATGAAGTGGTCAGGGAGCCACTAGGCGGCGGACACAGGAATTTTCAGACGATTGCCTTGAATTTAAGGGAAGCATTGATTCGCCATATGGATGAATTGAAGGCACAGTCTATTGAAGCCATACTGGAAAATCGATATCAGCGGATTATGAGCTTCGGCGCCTTTATGGAGGAAGGCCGATAAATTTCGGTTAATTAATCGGATCTTCAGGCCGGCATTTGCCGGCCTTTTGTTTTCTTATCCCTGCCTTTCAGGCTATACCGCATGCTGTCATCATCAATCATAGAATCGGCGCTGGATCAGGTTAAACCGAACGCGCATCTTTATATTGCCTACAGCGGCGGTGTCGATTCTCATGTGTTGCTGCATCTGTGTGCATCAATAGCAGGTCTCGGCGATAAAATGACCGCGGTTTACGTCCATCATGGCCTGCAGGCGGAAGCCGGAGTCTGGGCCGAGCATTGCCGCAAAACCGCTGAAGCGCTCGGTATTCAATTCAGGGCCTTGCGGGTCAATGCCGTTGCCGGGCCTGGCGAAAGTCCGGAAGAGGCGGCAAGAAACGCGCGCTATAATGCGTTAAGAGCGTTGATCGGCGCTAATGACGTACTGCTGGTGGCGCAGCACCGGGAAGACCAGCTGGAAACGGTGCTGTTGCAGCTGTTCCGCGGCAGCGGCCTGCGTGGATTGTCCGGCATGCCCGAATGCATGGCTTTCGGCCGGGGCGTCATGCTCAGGCCGTTGCTTAATGTATCCAGGCAGGCGATAAGGCATTATGCCGAATCGCATGCACTAAGCTGGGTGGAAGATCCCAGCAATCTGCATAATGATTACGACCGTAATTACCTGCGCAATACCGTCGTGCCGCTAATTAAACAGCGCTGGCCGGCTTGCGATAAAACAGTCGCCCGTTCGGCAAGGCATTGCGCCGAGGCGCAGACCGTGATGTCGGTCATTGCCGATGATTTATTCCATGCCGTTTTCAATGAAGCCGACAAGACCCTGTCGATCAGCCGGTTGAAGCAATTAAACAAGCACAGGCAGCAACTGGTCATCAGACACTGGTTTCAGACATTGGGCCTGAAAATGCCGCCCCAGGGGTTTGTTGAGCGGATTCTCACCCAGGTCGTCGCGGCAAGCAGGGAGAGCCATCCTGTGCTGTCCGGGCAGGGCCATAATATACGGCGCTACCGCGACAAGCTGTACTGCCTGAAGCACGCGTCAAAAGCGATTTTGCAGGATATTGACTGGCCCGCCGGGCAGGCCTCGGTGAAACTGGCCGATGATCAGTATCTGCTTTGCCAGCCTTCATCGGCCGGAATAGCGCGTGAGCGGTGGCGGCGCGCCAGAGTGGTTGTCAGATTCCGGCGCGGCGGTGAAAAGATTCTGCTACCGGGCCGTGAAGGGCATCATGTCCTTAAAAACCTGTTTCAGGAGGCGGGCATTCCGCCATGGGAAAGACAGGGCATGCCTTTGGTTTATCTGGATGATCAGCTCGCGGCTGTCGGCGATAAATGGATCAGCGCCGAATTTTATAGCGAAGAAACGGACGCTTGCGTCAGGTTGTATCGGAAAAGCCAAGAATAAAACCTGAAAGACAATGACGAATTTGGCATTGTCGATTAAAATGCACCTGTTTTGCGGCTCCATGGACGGGGATAGGGCGATGCAGGGGACGATTGCTTGCAACTGCTGCATAGAGGCGATATTTGCTGCTGCAATTTCGGCAGGCATCACATCCGCGTGGCTTATGCAGGAGCTACACCCTCCGGGGTACAAGGAGCAATGCAGGAAGCAATTGCCGGCATCACTTCATCAGTTACCATCTGAAGTCTAAAAATTCTACATGACAAAATACATTTTCATTACCGGCGGCGTTGTATCATCTCTTGGCAAGGGCATTGCCGCTTCTTCGCTGGCTGCTATTCTTGAGGCCCGCGGCCTCAAAGTCACCATGACCAAACTGGATCCTTATATCAATGTGGATCCGGGCACGATGAGTCCTTTTCAGCACGGCGAGGTGTTCGTTACCGAGGACGGCGCCGAAACAGACCTGGACTTGGGCCATTACGAGCGGTTCCTTAAAACCACAATGACCAAAAAGAACAATTTCACCACCGGCCAGATCTACGAAAGCGTACTGCGCCGGGAGCGTAAAGGCGAATATCTGGGGGCTACGGTTCAGGTCATTCCGCATATCACCGACGAGATAAAACGCCGCGTTTACAAGAGCGCCGAAGGCATGGATGTGGCACTGATCGAGGTCGGCGGCACGGTCGGCGATATCGAGTCGCTGCCCTTTCTGGAAGCCATCCGCCAGTTACGCGTTGAATTGGGCGCCGACAGGTCGCTGTTTATCCATTTAACGCTGGTCCCGTATATCCGTTCCGCCGGCGAACTGAAAACCAAGCCGACCCAGCATTCGGTCAAGGAATTGCGCACTATCGGCATCCAGCCCGATATCCTGATCTGCCGTTCCGAACAGCCGGTGCCGATCAGCGAGCGGCGTAAAATCGCCTTGTTTACCAACGTCGAGGAAAAAGCGGTCATTACCGCCGTCGATGCCGATTCGATCTATCGCATCCCGCTGTTGCTGCATGATCAGGGGCTGGACGATATCGTCGTGCATAAACTGAGGCTTGACGTGCCGCCGGCCGATTTAACCGAATGGCAAAATGTGGTCGAAGCGCTGACTCATCCGATTGATGAGGTCAATATTGCCATCGTCGGCAAGTATGTCGATCATACCGATGCGTACAAATCGTTGAATGAAGCCTTGATTCACGCCGGCATCCGGACGCGCCACAAGGTCAATATCCATTATATCGATTCGGAAATCATCGAAGACGAGGGCGTGGCCGGACTGAAAGGCATCGACGCCATTCTGGTGCCGGGCGGCTTTGGCGAGCGCGGCGTGGAGGGCAAAATCGCCACGGTTAAATACGCGCGTGAAAACAAAGTGCCTTATTTGGGCATTTGCCTGGGCATGCAGGTTGCCGTGATCGAGTATGCGCGTGATGTGGCCGGCCTGGAGGGCGCGCATAGTACGGAGTTTTTGCCTAAATCACCGCATCCGGTTATCGGCTTGATTACCGAATGGATGGATGAAGGCGGTCAGATCGAAACGCGCGATGCCAACTCCGACTTGGGCGGAACCATGCGTCTGGGCGGCCAGCAATGCGTGCTGCAGCCTGATTCGCTGGCTTTCCAGCTTTATCATAAAGATGTGATTACCGAAAGACATCGCCATCGTTACGAATTCAATAATCAGTATTTTGCAAAACTCGAAAAAGCCGGCCTGCGCTTTTCGGGCAAATCGATCGACGGCCGCCTGGTCGAAGTCATTGAAATTCCGGAGCATCCCTGGTTTCTGGCGTGCCAGTTCCATCCCGAATTCACCTCGACGCCCAGAAAAGGGCATCCCCTGTTTTCAGGATTCGTCGTTGCCGCCGCTAAACATAAGAAGGAAACCGTATAATGAAATTATGCCATTTTGAAGCCGGTCTGGATCAGCCGTTTTTTTTGATCGCCGGTACCTGCGTCATCGAAAGCGAGCAAATGGCGCTGGATACGGCGGGCTATCTCAAGGAAGTCACCTCGGTATTGAATATTCCGTTTATCTACAAGTCATCCTTCGACAAGGCCAACCGGTCCTCGCATGAAAGCTACCGCGGGCCCGGCGTGGAACAGGGGCTGAAAATCCTGGAAAAGGTCAAACAGCAAATCCGCGTGCCGGTCTTGACCGATGTGCATGAAGACACGCCGCTGGCCGAAGTGGCTTCGGTTGTCGATGTCATGCAGACGCCGGCCTTTTTGTGCCGGCAGACCAACTTCATCCAGAGCGTCGCCGCTCAGGGCATTCCGGTCAATATCAAGAAAGGCCAGTTCCTGGCGCCCTGGGATATGCTCCATGTCGCCAATAAAGCCAAGGCCACAGGCAACCAGCAGATCATGGTCTGCGAGCGCGGTGTGTCATTCGGCTATAACAATCTGGTGTCCGATATGCGTTCATTGGCCGTCATGAGAGACACCGGCTGCCCCGTCGTTTACGATGCGACGCATTCGGTGCAGTTACCGGGCGGACAGGGCACGTCTTCCGGCGGCCAGCGCGAATTTGTGCCGGTATTGGCCAGGGCGGCCATGGCCGTCGGCATTGCCGGACTTTTCATGGAAACGCATCCGAATCCGGCCGAAGCGTTAAGTGATGGTCCGAATTCCTGGCCATTGCACAGGATGAAGGAATTATTGGAAACATTGGCCACGATCGACCGGGCCGTCAAATCAACTCAGCTAATAGAAACAACCATATAATTTAAATAATAATAGGAGTCATCATGGCTAAAATAGTCGATATTCACGCTAGAGAAATTCTTGATTCGCGGGGTAATCCAACCGTTGAAGCCGATGTTGTTTTAGCTTCCGGCGTGACCGGCAGCGCCATGGTGCCTTCCGGGGCCTCGACCGGTGAGCGCGAAGCGATAGAACTGCGCGACGGCGATAAAAGCCGGTATTTGGGCAAAGGCGTATTGAAGGCCGTGGCCAATGTCAATGACGAGATTCGTGCCGCGATTATCGGCATGGATGCGTCCGACCAGGCCGCGATCGATCAGAAAATGATCGAACTGGACGGTACCGACAACAAGGGGCGCTTAGGCGCCAATGCCATTTTATCGGTCTCCATGGCGGCGGCCCACGCGGCCGCTAGGGAAGCAGGCATGCCGTTATACCGGCATTTGAACAAAAGCGGCGAGTTCATCATGCCGGTGCCGATGATGAATATCATCAACGGCGGCTCGCATGCCGATAACAGCGTTGACCTTCAGGAATTCATGATTTTGCCGGTAGGCGCGCCGTCTTTCCGGGAAGCGATCCGTTATGGCGCCGAGGTATTTCATCATCTGAAAAAGGTGTTAACGGCAAAAGGCCTGGCCACGACCGTCGGTGACGAGGGCGGGTTCGCGCCGAATCTCAGTTCCAACGAAGAAGCGATTTCCGTCATCATCGAAGCCATAGAAAAGGCCGGTTACAAACCGGGAGTCGATATCTGCCTGGGCCTGGACGCGGCCAGTTCCGAGTATTTCAAGAACGGGCGGTATGAATTGTCGGCGGAAGGCAAAAGTTTCGATTCGACGCAGATGACCGATTTCTTTATGGATTGGGTCTCAAAGTATCCCATTATTTCCATTGAAGATGGCCTGGATCAGAATGATTGGGCCGGCTGGAAAGTACTGACCGAAAAACTGGGCGACAAGATCCAACTGGTCGGCGATGATCTGTTTGTCACCAATCCGGCCACCCTGAAAGAGGGCATCGATAAAAACATCGCCAATTCCATTCTGATCAAGCTCAACCAGATCGGCACCTTGTCGGAAACGCTGGACGCGATCAACACCGCGCACGCCGGCGGTTATTCGGCGGTTATGTCGCACCGTTCAGGCGAAACCGAAGACACCACGATTGCCGATCTGGCCGTGGCCACCGGTACCGGGCAAATCAAGACCGGCTCTTTAAGCCGTTCCGATCGCGTTGCCAAATATAACCGGCTGATGAAAATCGAGGATGAACTCGGCGACCTGGCTAAATATGCAGGCCGCAGTGCGTTCAGAATGCTGTAATCGCAGGTGATGATTTTCGGATAATCGCAGGGGCGGCCGGCAGGCCGCCCGCTATCTCGTTCCGAGGGCAGACCAATAAAAAATCTTATAATAATTATCATCTTGCTGATCGTTCATCTTCAATACCGGTTATGGTTCGGCGATGGCAGCATTCGGGAGATTCAAGCGTATCAACAACGTCTCGATGACTTGAAGGAACGCGTGGAAGAAAAAAAGGTGCGCAATGAAGCGCTTTACGCCGAAGTGCTGGACTTGAGAAGAGGACAAGCGGCCATAGAGGAAAGAGCCCGGTATGAGTTGGGGATGATTAAGGAAGATGAGACTTTCTTCCAGGTTTTGGAATAATAATCAGCTTATAGTGATGGGCGCGGTGTTGCCTGTCCAAGATAGCGGGGGCGGACGGCTTGATCGTTTGTCCGTCTTTTTACCGATAAAGCGGTGAGCGGCACAGCGTGCCATCGCACTATTCGATTAGTAATAAATGACCGAGACTACAAAATTCTGGGGTATTGTGCCCGCGGCCGGTGTCGGCAAGCGCATGCAGGCGGACCGGCCCAAGCAATACCTTGAACTGGCCGGCAAGCCCGTGATCGAGCAGACCTTGTCGCGCCTGCTGCAGACCAATGTGTTTGAAGCCATCGCGGTGGCCGTATCCAGGGAAGATCCTTACTGGCCCGATCTGGCCATAGCGCGGCATGAGCGGATTCTGACCGCCCCGGGCGGCAAAGAGCGGGCTGATTCGGTGCTTTCGGCGTTAAAGTCGATAAGGGACAAGGCATCGGATACCGATTGGGTTCTGGTGCATGACGCGGCCCGCCCATGTATCACGGCTGGCGACATTCATCATCTGATCGCCTGTCTGATCCATGACGACGTGGGCGGCATACTGGCCCTGTCTTCGCACGACACCTTGAAAAATGTACAGGATGGCCGTATTGCCGGTACGCTGGACAGGAATCATATCTGGCGGGCGTTGACGCCGCAGATGTTCCGTTACGGCATGTTAAAAAACGCCCTGGAAGAGGCCGAGGGCAATCCGGCCATCACCGACGAGGCCAGTGCGCTGGAATTGAAAGGGCTGCGGCCGAAAATCGTCGAAGGCCGCCCGGACAATATAAAAATCACGCGGCCGGAAGATTTACCGTTAGCACAATTTTATATGGAACAACAATGATCAGAGTTGGACAAGGTTATGACGTGCATCGCTTCAAAGAGGACGGCGACGTCATTCTAGGCGGCGTAAAGATAGATTATGAAAAAGGCCTGGAAGCGCATTCCGACGGCGATGTCGTGCTGCATGCGTTAAGCGATGCCCTGCTGGGCGCGGCGGCATTAGGCGATATCGGCAAGCATTTTCCCGATACCGATCCCGAATTTAAAGGCGCCGACAGCCGCGTTCTGCTGCGCCATGTTTACGGCATCGTGCAGGAAAAAGGCTACAGCCTGGTCAATGCCGATATCACGATCATCGCCCAGGCCCCTAAAATGTCGCCCTACATCAGTGCGATGTGCCGCAATATCGCCGATGACCTGAAAGTCGATGTCGATTGCATCAATGTCAAGGCGACCACGACGGAAAAACTCGGCTTTGAAGGGCGCAAAGAGGGCATCGCCGTTCAGGCCGTCGTCTTGATAGAAAAATAACAGTGACGTGACTAAATAAGGGACATGACATAAATCAGGGAGTGTCGATGCGGATTCACTTGTGCCTTAGAAGGTATGGGACCTTGCGAATGAATTCGCACCTGCATCGGAGATCATCCGCACCCTTGATGACGTTATTTTATGCCTGTCCCTAAGCAAGCCATCATATCGCTACCCAGCCCCTATTAACCAGCCGAGCCGAACTTGACACAATCGATTGAACTACCCGAGTGGCCCTGTGTGTATGGCGGTCCCGCCGGCCGCGGCAAAATCCGCACGCTGCCGGAAGACTTTGTTGTCGACGAACATCTTGCCTTTGAACCGTCGGGCGCCGGCGAGCATGTGTTCCTGCACATCGAAAAAAAGGATGAAAACACCGATTACGTGGCCAGGCAGCTGGCCCGGTTTGCCGATGTCAGGCAGCGGGATGTCAGCTATGCCGGCCTGAAAGACCGTCATGCCGTTACAACGCAGTGGTTCAGTGTCTGGCTGCCGGGCAAGGAAGATCCCGACTGGAAGCAATTTGAATCCGACAACGTCAAGGTGCTTACCGCTGTCCGCCACGCCAGAAAATTAAAACGCGGGGTTTTATCCGGCAACAGCTTCAAGCTTGTCGTGCGGGACTGGCAGGGCGATCAGGAACAGACCATCGCTCGTCTGGAAGCCATGAAAGCAGGCGGCATCGCCAATTATTTCGGCCCCCAGCGTTTCGGCCATGAAGGGCGCAATGTCAGCCATGCATTGGCATTATTTCAGGGTGTGAAAGTCAAACGCGAGCAGCGCGGCATTTATTTATCGGCGGCCCGGTCTTATCTGTTCAACCAGATTTTAGCCAGCCGTGTCGCGCAACAAACCTGGAATCGGGCGGTTGCCGGCGATACCTATATGTTTGATCAGTCGCACAGCTGTTTTAAATCGGATCAGCCCGAGCAGGACATCGTCCAGCGGTTACAGAGTCATGACATACATCCGACCGGCGCATTGTGGGGCAAGGGCGAACCAGGCGTATCGGCCGATGCCCTGGCGATTGAGCAAGCGGTTATCGAGCAATACGAGCCTCTGGCCCGGGGACTGATCAATACCGGTATCGAGATGGACAGGCGCGCGTTAAGGGTGAATGTCCGCAATCTGCTATGGCAGTTTATCAGCGATCAGGTGTTAGTGCTTAGTTTTACCTTACCGGCCGGCAGCTATGCGACGGCGGTATTACGCGAAATCATCGAAGTATAAACAGAGAGACTACAGAATGGATTTAATAATCGCATTAAAAGCCTTTATCCTGGGGGTTGTTGAAGGATTGACCGAATTTTTACCTATTTCCAGTACCGGGCATTTAATTCTGGTCGGCGATTTGCTGGATTTTAATGATGAAACCGGCAAGGTTTTTGAAATAGTGATCCAGACCGGCGCCATTCTGGCGATCTGCTGGGAGTACCGGGTCAAGATCGGGGCCATCATCGCGGGTCTGTTAAAATGGCAGCCTGCCGCCTTAAAGTTCACCATTAACCTGGCGATCGCCTTTATGCCGCTGGCGATTCTGGGTCTGTCATTCGGCAGCCTGATCAAAGCGCACTTATTTAAGCCGATTCCCGTCGCGTCAGCGTTTATTATCGGCGCGTTTATTATTTTCTGGGCGGAAAAAAGAGAACATAAAATCCGCATTCATGAGGTTGAGGATTTGACCGCGCTGGATGCGTTAAAGCTCGGCTTTGCGCAGGCGCTGGCGCTGATACCGGGTACGTCCCGCTCCGGTTCGACCATCATCGGCGGCTTGCTGTTCGGATTGTCGCGCAAGGCGGCAACGGAGTTTTCTTTCTTCCTGGCTATACCGACGTTGATTATCGCCAGTATTTACGATTTGTATAAGCACCGCGAATTGCTGCACAGCACGGATTTGCCGGTATTTGCGATAGGCCTGGTCGCGGCGTTTTTCAGTGCCCTGCTAGCCGTGCGCGCCTTGCTGCGCTATATCAGCCATCACGATTTTACCGTGTTTGCCTGGTATCGCATCATATTCGGCGTACTGGTCATCGGTACCGCCTATAGCGGCCTGGTGCAATGGACCGTGGATTAAAAATCATCGCGTTCGTCCCGGTATTTCTCGGAGACGTGCAGCAGCACAAAAACCGCGCCGGCGCCGCCGTTTTTCTGCGATGCCGAGCAAAAGGCCAGAACCTCCTTGTGTTGTCTGAGCCATAAGTTGAGATTATTTTTCAGGACAGGATGGTTATCGGGTGAGCGATAGCCCTTGCCGTGCACGATATGGACACATTGGCAGCCGTCCTCTATGCACATGTGCAGAAATTTTAGCAGCTGGCGTTTGGCTTCGTGGCTGTTCAGTCCGTGCAGATCGATTTCGGCATCGAGCCCGAAATAGCCGCGGCGCAGCTTTTTTAAGACGTTTTTTTGCACGCCGGGCGCGAGAAAGCTCAGTGTGTCTTCCGGCGTCACGCTTTCAATATCAGTTTCAGCCGTATCGACTAAGTATTCCTCCATGTCGGGCGACGCGCGCCTGGGAATGGGCTTGGGTTTTTTTTCTTTTGTTAACAGTACCTTATCGCTCTTGATGGCGGATACTTTGCCGATGGTTTTGCGGAACAAATGACTGTCTTCTGAGGTGAGATTTTTTTTTGCCACGAAAGCTGATTTTGTCGAGTATTGTTGCTAATATGTTTGATTTTATAGCTTATTTTGCTTCAGGGCGACTGATAATGCACATTTTGTTAAGTAATGATGACGGGTACTTGGCTGAAGGGCTTTCCGCACTTGCGGATGCATTGCGCGGACATGCCGACATATCAGTGGTCGCGCCGGATAGAAACCGTAGCGCTGCAAGCAATTCACTGACACTGGAAAGGCCCTTGCGCATGTCTGTAGGGGAGAACGATTTTGTCAGAGTGGACGGTACACCGACTGATTGCGTGCATCTGGCCATAACGGGGCTGCTGGATACAGAGCCCGATATGGTTTTTGCCGGCATTAACCACGGCTCAAACCTGGGGGACGATGTGCTGTATTCGGGAACCGTTGCCGCTGCGACCGAAGGCCGTTTTCTAGGTCTGCCCGCCATCGCCATTTCCCTGGCATCAAGCAACCCCACCCATTTTGAAACAGCCGCGCATGTGGCTGTAACGTTATTGCAGCAATTGATCAAGTATCCTTTACCGCAAGATACGATTCTGAACGTCAATGTCCCCGACGTCACAATTAATGATTTAAAAGGCTATCAGGCTACGCGACTGGGTCAGCGGCATAAAGCCGAACCGGTAGTCAAGAGCACCGATCCGCGCGGACGCATTATTTACTGGGTGGGGCCGCCCGGGACCGAACAGGATGCAGGTCCCGGAACTGATTTTCACGCCATCAACACGGGTTATGTGTCGGTTACGCCTCTGCAGGTCGATTTAACCTGGTATGAACGCATCAATGGATTAAAGGCCTGGCTGCCTGAGGAGAAAAATTTATGATGCGAAGTCTGCAAGGAATAGGCATGACGTCCCGGCGTACCCGGGAGCGCATGATCAACCGGCTGGCCCAGCAGGGCATTAGCAACAATAAAATTCTTGACGCCATGCGCGATACGCCGCGGCATATTTTCATGGACGAAGCGCTGGCGAGCAGGGCGTATGAAGATGTCGCCCTGCCGATTGGCTACAATCAGACGATTTCCCAGCCTTATATCGTCGCCAAAATGACGGAGCTGCTGCTCGAGTTCGGCCGCCTGGCGAAAGTGCTTGAGATTGGAACCGGTTGCGGTTATCAGACCGCCATTCTGGCGCAGCTGGCAGATCATGTGTATACCATGGAAAGAATCTGGCCTTTACAGAAAAAAGCGAAAAACCATTTATGGGATTTAAAGCTCAAGAACGTCAGTTATCAGCATAACGATGGCATTTTGGGCTGGCCGGAACAGGCACCGTTCGACGGCATTCTGGTATCTGCCGCGCCGTCGGAAATTCCGGAAACGCTGCTGCGGCAGATGGCGCTGGGCGGGATTATGATCATTCCGGTCGGCAAAAGCGGAAATCAGACATTACAACGGGTTGTCCGTACCCAGGGCGGGTTTGAAGTTGAAGAACTGGAACCGGTCAGCTTTGTACCTTTTTTATCAGGGAGAGAACTATGATGTTTCAAAAATTATATGACAAGGCGTTGTCATGGTCTAAACACAGGCATGCGGTGAAATATTTATGCACGCTAAGTTTCGCCGAGTCCTCGTTTTTTCCGGTACCGCCCGACGTCATGCTGGCGCCGATGGCGTTATCGCAGCCCGATAAGGCCTTCCGGCTGGCGACATTTACCACGATCGCCTCGGTTCTGGGCGGCATGCTGGGCTATGCGATCGGCTATTTCATGTTCGATAGTCTCAGGCCCTGGCTGGAGACAACGCATTATTGGGACAGTTATTTGCTGGCGAGGACCTGGTTTGAGCAGTGGGGTTTCTGGGCGATCTTCATCGCGGGGTTTTCACCGATTCCCTACAAGGTTTTCACGATCGCGGCCGGCACGCTCAATATGGTGTTTCTGCCTTTTGTATTGGCTTCATTCATTGGCCGCGGCGCGCGCTTTTTTCTGGTGGCCATGCTGCTGGCGGCCGGCGGAGCAAAGCTGGAGTCGAAATTGCGCGAATACATGGACCGGCTGGGCTGGGCGACTGTCGCTTTAGTGATTGTCGGCGCTGGCATCTATAAGCTGTGGCAGCCGGGATGATGCTTGCGGAGACCAAAACGCTGAGCCTGATCCGACAGTTTCCGGGGGTAGTCTCAACTGCATCAGGCATTGACCTCAAATCGACCTTGAGGCGTCGATCAGGATTTCCGAAGGGCTACTGTCAGCGGCAAAGCAGAAAACCATTTAAAAACAAGGCAACTTGATCGAATGCAAAAACTTTGTTTTCGTTGTATTTTTTTAATTGGGATTGGGATCAAAATCCAGAGGACTTTGTGCCTGTTTAATCGCTTTCTGCACCACTGATTCATGAATGTGGTAACGCCTGCGTTCCTGTTTTTCCGTTATCAGCGTCAGCGATTGGGCCGGAAAAAACCATTGCCAGATAAGTTCTTTCGCGGCGTTCTTATCTTTTCGATCTAGTAGTCAGTCCATTTAATTATGGCGGTTAAGTTGTAGGTGCGAATTTATTCGCACTATTCGCACGCCATGAATGCTCTGCAAATTTTACTCGTCAGAACAAGGCTGACTAAGTACTAGTTGATCCGGTAAAAACGTACCGGTGTATTTCGCCTTCAAGTCCGCTTCATGCAAGTCGATCACCCTCTGTAATTGCTGTTTTAACGCCGGAACAAGCGATTGCGGCAGGGGCACCGTTCGGTCTTTTTTACCTTTGCCATCATGGACCGTCAAAATACCGGCATCAAGATTGAAACACTGTACGCGCAGATTCAGGCATTCAAACAGCCGTAAACCGCAACCGTATAAAAGTTTGGCGACCAGGTTAACGGGGTCTTCGAGGTGATCGAAAATCAAATCGATTTCTTCGCGGGAGAGTACCACGGGGATATCAGGCTTGCGCTTTGCCCTGGCCACGCCTTTGATTTCGCCAAACTCTTTTTTTAGCACCTGTTTGTATAAAAACAACAAGGCATTAAATGCCTGATTTTGACTGGAGGCGGAAACCTTTTTTTCGACGGCAAGATACGTCAAAACATCAACCACATCCTGTTATGTAAGCATCTGATAATCCTTGCTTTGGGTAAATGTCTGTAACTGACGCACCCAGCCACGGTAGGATTTCAAGGTTTTTGGTGAATAATGACGAATTATAATTTCGTTGTTTAAAGTATCATAGACAAATACCCAACTGGTTCCGGTTTTAACACTTCTGTTGCCATCCTTTTTAATCTTCTTACAGACATACGTTTGTGGTGGTTCTTGCTGAATCAGTATTTCGGCAGGAAGTGTTTGAGCGCTATTGTTGATTTCAGGCGCTACACCCTGATGATAAGTCGGCGGCATTGGGGAGATTGTGGATAAACTTCTGGTTGGCTTTATGGTCTTGTTAGAACGGGCTGGAGCTGGCCTGAATGCGGCATGCATCTCATAAAACAACGCAATAGCCTGTCGAGCTTGGTCTCGTTGCTGCTCCGATTGTCGTTTGTCCTCCAGCTTCTTCAAAAACAGCGGCAAACTGGCTGGCTGAAAAGGATTGTGACAGTACTTGTTGCAAAAGTCCCAATAAAAACGCAGCCATTTTTTATAAAAATACTTGATGTTGTCAGGGTACGATTTTTTTAATCAATTCAGCGTCAAATTGCCGGGATAAATCATCAGGAAGTTTCATCATCGGTAATATCCATGTCTATTTATTACGATTAATATGAATGTTATCCCGTTTAGAGACACAAGACTTCCAGAACTATTTTGCCCTATAGACGCTCTGGAATATAAGATATGCCGACCTAGATAATAACTTGATGGCTCGGCTTCGGAGCCATCGGGTCGAATAAGGAGCGCAACAGTTAATAAACTCACTGCTACTATTAACCTATCGCCATCAATCGAATCAAGACAGACGCTAACGCGCTCCTTATTCGACCCGTTAAGCTTCAAAAAGGGAACAGAAATTAAATGACATACGATGTAATAGCTCTTGCATGCGAAAAGCTTAGTTATAGGGATAAACTGCGCCTTGCTCAATTGTTAATACAGGTGGCAAGAAAGGAAGAAGAGAATTCAAACCCACAAAATCGATCAGAATCAGAAGTTACTATAAAAAGTTCCAAAATCACCAAAGCACAAGCCACTGATGAAATTGACACCTTCGGATACGTTGTTGAAAGGCTTTTGAAATTGAGACCGAGCAAGAAAAAGACGTTAGTCAATTCAATAAGGTCAATGTTTCAATTCCAAGGCGGCATTTCAGAGGCGGATATCGACACTATTATCGATGAGCTTGAAAAGCGTAAGCATATAAAAATTGAGCAAAATAGTGTCTGCTATTTATAATCGAATTCAGCTTGATCATTGAGGCAAGTTATCCTTTTCTTTAAGCTCTTCAATCCCCTATATCATTAATGGAGAAAATCCATGGAACTCTCAGCAGTTTTAACGCCATCCCCTGAAGGGGGATATGTCGCCTTCAATCCGGAAACCGGCACAACTACACAAGGTGAAACCGTTGAAGAAGCATTGAGCAATCTACGTGAAGCGACCGAGCTTTATCTTGAAGAATTTCCTATTACCATTGCCGGACGCCCTCTGCTGACCTCATTCCAAGTACCGGAACATGCCTAAATTGCCGGTTGTGTCAGGAGCAGAGGTTGTGCGGGCGTTGCAGCGTTTGGGATTCGTGGTTGTACGGCAATGTGGTAGCCATATCGTGATGCGACGCGGTTCCTCGGGTTGCGTTGTGCCTAATCACGCCGAACTAAAAACTGGTACGTTGAGCGGAGTTCTGAAACAGGCTGGTATTTCCCCCGACGAATTTATTGCGGCGCTTCACGCTTAACCATACGCTCCAGCGGACTCCGCTAACGCTTAGCCGCCGATCTTTGCGTTAGAGTACAACTTAAAATGTCTGGAGCCGGAAAGATATCCAAGGGGCGCGGGGGCAGGTCTAGATTAGTAGTATTGCTTGCTATATACTTTGTTCATGACCAGACCTATTAGAATCGAATTTTCAGGCGCGTTCTATCATGCGACTTCCCGTGGTGACCGTCGCGAAAACATTTATGAAGATGATGAAGACAGGGTTCAATTCCTTGATGTTTTGAAGCGTGTTGTAGAGGATTTTAACTGGGTTTGTCATGCTTATTGTTTGATGACTAACCATTATCATTTGGTCATAGAAACGCCTGATGCCAATCTTTCGAAAGGTATGCGGCAGTTGAACGGTGTTTATACGCAAACATCGAATCGCCGGCACGGCCGCTCCGGGCATTTATTTCAAGGCCGCTACAAAGCGATACTGGTTGATGGCGAAAATTACCTTTTAGAACTGACGCGTTATGTTTTACTCAATCCTGTCCGAGTCGGAATGGTGACATCGCCTGGAGACTGGGTATGGAACAGTTATCGGGCGATGACCGGTGAAGCACCGGTACCGTCATGGTTGGCCACCGATGGCTTGTTGGCTCAGTTTTCAACTCATCGTAACACGGCCATAAAACGTTATAGGGAATTTGTCACACAAGGGATTGACCAGGAGTCCATCTGGCGAGCGCTAAAACGTCAAATATTCCTCGGGGATGACACATTCGTATCGCAGATGCAGGGCAAAATTAAAGGGAAAAACAACGATGTCAATTTTCCAAAAGCACAAAGACGAGCGCCCGCATTGCCATTAGCCGAATATCAAAAACTTTCTGCCAGCCGGAACGAGGCGATCATCTCGGCCTATGCCACAGGGGAATATAGCTATCAACAAATAGCGGATTTTTTTGAACTACATTTTACAACCGTCGGTAAAATTATCAGGGCAGCAAGATCAAAAAGAAAGCTATGAATCTAGACCTGACCCTTTTGCTGACCCTGACCCTTTTGCTGACCCTTTTGCCTTGATGAATCTAGACCTGACCCTTTTGCTGACCCTTTTGCTGACCCTTTTGCCTTGATGAATCTAGACCTGACCCTTTTGCCTTGACCCTTTTGCCTTGCTAAAGGGCATATGTGCGTATCCTATCGGGTTTATGAAAACCTCTGGCGCTCTTCGGCCAGTGAATGGCTTGTTTTCATGGCGTCGCATGCCCCTGAAGGTAATGTTTCCGAGCCGCTCTTTCTAATCGATTTTATCGACCTTAACCAAAATACGCAGCTTGCTCTGGCTGGTTTGCCGAAGCCGGGCCAGCGTTCCGCTGCCGCTGCGTCGACTGTCTTCATCGATACCGCCCAACTCCACCCACTCGCCGAGATTCACCCGGATCGTGGATTGGGCTTGCTGGGTTTCAATCTGACCGCGCGCGTTGAGTTTGTCGGACCACGGCGAAACCTCGAGGATGGCGTGCTCGCCTGCCAGCCTGGGCGTGACGGCAAAGCCCGCCGTCGCATCGATAAAGGTGGTCGTGCTGGACGCTGTCGGGCCATAGCCCGAATCATAAATCTGTAGGGTTTCTGTCGGATACGTGCTGCCGGCCTGAATATAGGCCGTATTGCCTTCCAGGGAGCGGATGGTTTGCGTGCTTTCATTGGCGTACTGGTCCTGGGTTCGATAATAATGGCCGTACGCGCTGGCGCGGGCTCTGGATAAATCATCGATTGGGCCACGGACCCTGACCCTGGCGGCGGCATTGAGTTCGTCGGCGGTCAGATGCCGGCTCTGCATGACTGTAATCACCACATTGTTCAGGCGGGTATCCAGCTTGTTGACGAGCGTTTTGATTTCAGTCAGTCGCTCAGGCGTGGTCTTGATCACCAAGTTGGAGCCGTCGGCAATCGCGTGATCGGCATAATCCAGCAGGGGCTCGAGCAAGGGCTGTATTTCGGAAGCGGGCCGGTTTGCAAGCGGGATGACTTCAATTACGGTTTGCCCTGCAAAGGCTACGTTGCCGAACAAGACCATGAACATCAATGACAGAAGTGTTTTATTCAACGCAAACTCCACGGGCAACGTTTGGGCATGGGCGACTTGTCCAGTCGCCCGTTCAGACCGGGGTTACATGCCCTGATACAGTTCCAGATACTGCTCGGCACTGTGTTGCCATGAAAAATCTTTTTTCATGCCATTAATCTGCACTTTCTTCCAGGTCTCTGGCATGCTGTATAAAATCAGCGCACGCTTGACCGCTTCCATTAAGGAGCCGGAAGTGGCGTCATTGAAGACGATGCCGGTAGCGGTATTATTACTGATGGTTTCAGGCAAGGCGTCAACGACGCTATCGGCCAGGCCGCCGGTTTTGCGAACGATCGGCAGGGTGCCGTAGCGCTGGCTGTACATTTGATTCAGGCCGCAGGGCTCGAACCGCGACGGCATTAAAAAAATATCGGCGCCGGCCTCGATAAGATGGGCCAGCGATTCGTCATAGCCGATAGTGATCGCTATTTTCTCGGGATATAACTGCGCAAAATCCAGCAGTTTTTGTTCGAAGGTCTTGTCGCCGCTGCCGAGCAGTACAAATTGCATGGGCATGGCGGCCATTTCGGACAGGCAGTCTATCAGCAGGTCTATGCCTTTTTGCTCGACCAGTCGGCTGATCAGTCCGATGACTGGTATCTTCTTGTCAGCCGGCAATAATAGCTTCTTCTGCAGGGCCGTCTTGTTAAGTTGCTTGTCCTTAAGCGATTCCGCCTTATAGCATCGCTCGATATAAGGGTCGGTAGCAGGGTTCCACAATTCGGTATCTATGCCGTTTATGATGCCGCTTAGGACGTCCTTGCGGTACGTCAACAGGCCCTCCAGGCCGTAACCCAAAGCCGGCGTTTGAATTTCCCGCGCATAAGTCGGGCTGACCGTGGTGATGCGGTCGGCATAAACCAGCCCCCCTTTAATGAACGACAACATGTTATGGAATTCCAGTCCATAAGGCTGCCATAACTGTCCCGGTATGTTTAATGTGACTGTGCTGGAGGCCGGAAACAGGCCTTGATAGGCCATGTTGTGTATCGTGAATACGGTCGCGGGCCGGTCATGCTCCAGAGATAACAAGGCCGGGACCAGACCGCTTTGCCAGTCATTGCAGTGCACGATATCGGCTTTCCAATTCTGCTGTGCCCGATCCATGGCGATTTCGGCGGCGATGCGGCAGAACAGAGCGAAACGTTCGGCATTGTTGGGCCAGTCGTTGCCGTGCTCGTCATGGTAGGGGTTGCCGGGGAAACTGAAAAATTCGGGATAATCGACCAGCCAGACGATAACGGCGCTATCCGGCATGCGGGTTTCAAGGATATTGACATCGCGGTTGTCGACGCGCACGGAACAGAGAAAACGGACGTCGCCATGGATTTTCAGGGCCTGATAATTCGGCATGATCAGACGTACATCTTGCGATAATTCAGCCAGGGCCTTGGGCAGGCTGCCTGAAACATCAGCGAGGCCTCCGGTTTTGATCAGGGGGTGTGCTTCGCTGGTGACAAAAAGTATTTTTTTCATATATCTCGTTTTGCGATTCTTATAGCTTTAGGATTACGGCTCCTAAGGGGGGCAAGGTAAGACTGATGGAGTGAGGCTGATTCATCCAGGCAACAGGTTCCGATTGAACCCGGTCATTGCCGATGTTGCCGCCGTCATAATAAGCGGAATCGGAGTTGAAGATTTCAGTGTAGTCGCCGGCTTCCGGAACGCCGATCCGGTAGTGTTCCCGGGTGACCGGCGTAAAGTTAAGAATGATGAATAAATCCTCGTGCTTGTTTTTTCGGCGGTAACTGATGATGGACTGCTGCACATCATGGCAGTCGATCCATTCAAATCCGTGATGGTCGAAATCGTGCGAATACAGGGCCGGATGCGTTTTATAAAGGTTGTTCAAGTCTTTGATCAGTTTTTGCACACCGCGATGGTGTGCATAATCCAGGACGTACCAGTCCAGGGCCCGGTTGAAATTCCATTCAGTGCCTTGTCCGAATTCGCAGCCCATAAACAGCAGCTTTTTACCCGGATAGGTGTACATATAGGTGTATAACAGCCGCAAATTGGCAAAGCGTTGCCATTCGTCGCCAGGCATTTTATTGACTAACGAGCCTTTGCCATGCACGACCTCGTCATGTGAGAAGGGCAGGGTAAAGTTTTCGGTAAAGGCATAGAGCATGCCGAAGGTTAGCTGATCATGATGGTACTTGCGATGGATGGGTTCCTGGCTCATATACGCGAGGGTATCGTGCATCCAGCCCATGTTCCATTTCATGGAGAAACCCAGTCCGCCGGTCCAGGTCGGCCGCGTTACCTGCGGCCATGATGTGGATTCCTCGGCCATGATGACGGTGCCGGGATGCCGGTTGTGCGTGACCGTGTTGAGTTCCTTCAGAAAGTCGATGGCTTCCAGGTTCTCGTTGCCGCCATACATGTTCGGAATCCAGTCATTCGGCCCGCGCGAATAGTCCAGATAGAGCATTGAGGCCACGGCATCCACTCTCAGACCGTCAAGATGGAATTCTTCCAGCCAGAAAATGGCGCTGGACAGCAAAAAGTTTTTCACTTCGTTGCGGCCGTAGTTGTAAATCAGCGTGCCCCAGTCGCGGTGCTCGCCTTTGCGCGGATCTTCATGCTCGTAAAGCGCGCTGCCGTCAAAACGGGCCAGGGCAAAATAATCCTTGGGGAAATGCGCCGGTACCCAGTCCAGAATGACGCCTATGTCATTTTGATGGCAGGTATCGATAAAATAACGGAATTCATCCGGAGTTCCGTAGCGGCTGGTCGGGGCGAAGTAACCGGTAGTCTGGTAGCCCCATGAGGCATCCAGCGGATGTTCGGTCACGGGCAGCAACTCGATATGGGTAAAGCCCATTTCTTTCACGTAGTCGATAAGTTGCGTGGCTAGTGCCCGGTAATTGAGAAAATTGCCCTGGGCATCGCGTTTCCATGAGCCTAGATGGGCTTCATAGATAGACATCGGCTCATGCAGCCAATCGTGGCTGGCTCGGCGGCTCATCCAGCGATGGTCCTGCCATTTGTAGCTGTCTTTATCAACCACGATGGAGGATGTTTTCGGGCGAAATTCAAACTGTTGTCCGTAAGGGTCGGTCTTGATCAGGACCTCATTGCTTTCCCGGTTCAGTATTTCAAATTTATATAACGAGCCGGCTTTCAGTCCCGGGATAAATAACTCCCAGATGCCGCCGCTCCCGAGATTTCGCATCGGATGGCAACGCCCGTCCCAGAGATTGAAGTCGCCGATTACGCTAACCCGGCCGGCATTGGGCGCCCAGACCGCGAATAACACGCCTTCAATATCATCAACGCTATGCAGATGAGCGCCCAGTTTTTGGTAGATGTGCCAGTGGCGGCCTTCTCCGAATAAATGCCGGTCGAATTCCGATAACTGCACCGGAAAATCGTACGGATCATAATTCTCATGCGGCTGGCCGTCTTTATCTATCCAGGAGAGCTTATAATGTTTTGGCAATTCTCCATTTTCGGCGGTATATTCAAAAAAGTCCGTACCGGTAATTCTCTGGAATGGTTGATCGGTCTTTTCCAGGAAAACGGATTCAGCGTAAGGCATATAGACTTTGATCTGAGTCAGCTTGTTCTTCTGATGGCGACCCAAAATTGAAAAAGGATCATGGTGCCTGGCTTCTATAATTTTAATAGAATCGGAGTCAAGCGTATTGGTCGACTGCTTTTTCACTTTGAATGCCCTCTGTTTAGTAAGATAATGACTTTGCAAATATTACCAAAATTAAACAACAGTTGTGAGCCTATTCCACATGGAGATCAAAAATGTCAGCATCCAGTAATCAGCATCATGATCGTTTTGTCAGTCATTTAACACGTAACACAATTGCTTTAATACTAGCCGGTGGGCGTGGCTCGCGTCTGGAGAATATGACGGATTGGCGGGCCAAGCCCGCTGTTCCTTTCGGCGGCAAGTTCAGGATTATTGATTTTCCGCTATCCAACTGCATCAATTCCGGCATCCGCAAAATAGGCGTTCTTACCCAATATAAAGCTGACTCGCTGATTCGCCATATTCAGCAGGGATGGGGATTTTTACGCGGCGAATTTGGTGAATATGTTGATTTAATGCCGGCCCAGCAAAGGCACGCCGAAGGATCCTGGTACGAAGGGACGGCTGATGCAGTTTATCAAAATATCGATATTCTGCGCAGCCGCAACCCGGAATTCATTCTGGTGCTGGCCGGTGACCACATCTATAAGATGGATTACGGCCCCATGCTGGCCGACCATGTCGAAAGAAATGCCGATTTAACGGTTGGTTGTATAGAGGTCTCGCTGCAGGATGCAACAGCCTTCGGCGTTATCGATGTCGATGAAAACCGGCGCGTCAAGTCCTTCATTGAAAAGCCGGCAAATCCGCCGATCATGCCGGGCAGAACCAATACGGCATTGGCGTCCATGGGCATTTATATTTTCAATGCGGGGTTCTTGTATGAGCAATTGATTAAAGATGCCGATACGCCGGGCTCGCAGCGCGATTTCGGCAAGGACATTATTCCTTCCATTATTGATAAATATGTGGTGAATGCCTATCCATTTTTGGATTTGCAAAGCGGTGAGCAAAGTTACTGGCGCGATGTAGGTACTATCGATGCTTACTGGTCCGCTAATATGGAATTGATTGGCGTTAAGCCGGATCTGAACCTCTATGATAAAACCTGGCCGATCTGGACGTATCAGGTACAGGCGCCTCCGGCCAAGTTTGTTTTCGATAATGACAAACGGCGGGGGTTGGCTGTCGATTCCATGGTATCGGGAGGCTGCGTGATTTCCGGATCAAAGGTCCGGCATTCCTTATTGTTCTCTAATGTCAGGGTTAATTCTTATACAACTTTGCAGGATACCATCGTTCTGCCTGAAGTTAATATCGCGCGCCACTGCCGCATCACCAAAGCAATTATAGAAAAAGGTTGCGAGATTCCGGAAGGTACGGTTATCGGCGAAAACAGGGAGGAAGATGAAAAGAGATTCTATGTCAGCCCCGGCGGAGTTGTATTGGTCACCCCCGATATGTTGGGGTACAGAAGGCATTATGTCAGATAACAGGCGGGGCGGTTCGGGTTTGGAAAGAAAGGTTTCATGTTAATCCAGATGAGGTGGTTTCATTACGCCGGATGGGTAAGGACAAAGCAGACGACATTATGTTAAAAAAGAAATTGAAGTTAGTATTGTGCTGGCACATGCATCAGCCGGAATATAGAGATTTACAGGTAGGCGAGTATAAACTGCCGTGGACGTATCTGCATGTGATTAAAGACTACGTCGACATGGCGGCGCATCTGGAAGCGGTGCCGAAAGCCAAGGCGGTCGTAAACTTTGCGCCGATTTTGCTGGAGCAGATAGAGGATTATGCCAAGCAGGTCAATAGCTATTTGCATGATGGCATTTCAATTACCGACCCGCTTCTGGCCGCATTGGTTGAACCGAGCATTCCTGCCGATCCCGATGATCGTCTGAAGTTGATTAAGGACTGTATGCGCGCCAACCATGAAAGGCAAATAAATCGTTATCCCGCGTTTAAAAAACTGGTGGAGATGGCCGAATGGCTTGAACATCATCATGAGTCTTTAAATTACGTTAATTCCCAGTTTATCAGCGATATCCTGGTCTGGTATCACCTGGCCTGGATGGGCGAAACCATCAAGATTACAGACAGCAGAATAAAACGCTTAATAGAGAAAGGCTTCGGTTATACCCTGCATGAAAGGCTGGAAATCATAGAGATTATCGGTGAGCAACTGGCCAGCGTGATTCTCAGATATAAGGTGCTGGCCAGAAAAGGTCAAATTGAATTGTCGGTTACGCCCTATGCGCATCCTATCATGCCGCTTTTATTGGATTTGAACTCTACGCATGAGGCCATGCCGGATGCGCCTCTGCCGGAGTTGGACGCTTATCCGGGCGGAGAGGAGCGGGTCAGATGGCATCTTGAAAAAGGCGTGCAGACGTTTAAGCGCTTTTTTGGCTACAAGCCGAAAGGATGCTGGCCTTCGGAAGGCAGCATCAGCGAGCCGACCTTGAGACTGCTGGATGATTTTGGATTTGAATGGGCGGCAAGCGGTGGTTCAGTGCTGCATAACAGTTTAAATCTGATTGAAAATGCGGAAAAGCCAAGCTCGCATCATCCGTTTAGACTTAAAAATACCGATATCGCCTGTTTTTTCCGCGATGACGGATTATCCGACTTGATCGGTTTTGAGTATTCCAAATGGCATGCTGATGATGCAGTCAGTGATTTGATTCATCATCTGGAAAATATCGCCATGCATGAGCCGGGCGATGCGCTGGTTTCCATCATCATGGATGGTGAAAACGCCTGGGAGTATTTTCCAGCTAACGGGTATTACTTCCTTAGCGCTTTATACAAACGACTGGCCAGTCACCCGGATATTGAATTAACGACTTTTTCAGAAGCCTTGAAACATAAAGTGGAAGTTAAATCCTTGCCCAGATTGGTTGCCGGCAGTTGGGTCTATGGCACTTTTTCAACCTGGATAGGCGATGCCGATAAAAACCGCGGATGGGATATGCTCGGTGACGCGAAATGGGCCTTCGACAAAGTCATATCCACAGGGCGCTTGACTGATGAGCAAGTGCATAAAGCAGAGTTACAGTTGGCGGTTTGTGAGGGTTCCGACTGGTTTTGGTGGTTTGGCGATTACAATCCCGGTGAGGCGGTCAGTAACTTTGAAAAACAATTCCGTCTTAATTTAGCTAATTTGTATAGATTATTAGGGGAAGAACCTCCTGCTTATCTAGCCATGTCGTTTACACAGGGTTCGGGTGCTCCAGCGATGGGCGGCGCAATGCGGCCCGGCATCGAACATATATAATCTCTAAGCAGGAATAACATGTTAAACAAGCGCCGTGCCGGTATTTTATTGCATATCTCATCGTTGCCGGGAGCCGGCAGCCACGGGGATTTGGGTCAGGAAGCGTATCATTTTGTAAATTTTCTCGCCGATACCGGTATCACTGTGTGGCAAACACTGCCCTTGGGCATGACTCATGCGGATGCATCGCCTTATCAATGTTTATCCGCTCACGCAGGTAATCCGGCGTTCATTAATATCGGCTGGCTGGTTCAAAAAGGCTGGCTGCATCCGCCCGGAAGCGGCCTGGATTACCGAAATGTTTCGAACTCGGATAAAAGCAGCTTGATAGCCGAGGCTTTCCAGGGGTTTTTAGATCATGCCGAGTCACAGGATAAGGCGCTGTTTGCGCAATTCCGCGAGGAGAAAGGGTTCTGGCTGGACGATTTCGCCGTATTTATTGCGCTCCGGAATGAGTTTAATCAGCTTTGCTGGAATCAATGGCCGGAGCATTTCAAGGAAAGGGATGTAAAAGCGATTAAAGAAGCGCGGCGCCGTTTAAAATCGGAAATCGAGAGAATTGAATTCGAACAGTATGTCTTTTTCAGACAATGGCTGGAATTAAAAGCCTATGCTAAACAGCATGGCGTGCTGCTATTCGGCGATATTCCTATTTTCGTATCATACGACAGCGCTGACGTGTGGGCTAACCGTCAGGTTTTCAAGCTGGACGAGACTGGTCAAATGTCCGTCGTCGCAGGTGTGCCGCCTGATTATTTCTCCGCTACGGGCCAGCGTTGGGGAAACCCTCATTATGACTGGGAATATCTGGAGCATACCGGGTTTCGCTGGTGGGTTGAACGCATGCATACGCAGCTCGAACTGTTCGATATTTTACGCATAGACCATTTTCGAGGGCTTGAGGCGGCGTGGGAGATACCGGCCGATGAAGAGACGGCGGTTAATGGGGAGTGGGTTAAAGCGCCCGGCAAGGCCCTGCTGAATGCCATAAAAGCCGAACACGGATCGATTCCCCTGGTTGCCGAGGACCTGGGGGTCATTACCCCTGAAGTCGTGGAATTGCGAGACGAATTTGATTTGCCGGGCATGAAGATTTTGCAGTTCGCTTTCGGCAGCGGCCCCGATAATCCCTATTTGCCGAACAATTACGTGAAAAATTGCGTGGTTTATACCGGTACTCATGACAATGATACGACTTTAGGCTGGTCTCAAGCATTGAGTGAGGAGGAAAAAAAGTTCGTTTACGAATATCTTGGCAACCCGTCGCTGCCCTTGCACTGCGCTCTGATACAAGCGGCCTTGGCATCGGTTGCGAATCTGGCGGTGATCCCCATGCAGGATATTCTGGAATTGGATAGCCATCATCGAATGAACACGCCCGGCACAATTGAAGGTAATTGGCAGTGGCGCTTCCAATGGGAGCAATTATCACATGAGCGGGCTGTCAGGTTAGGCCATCTGGTGAAAATGTTTAACCGCATTCAATAATTAAAGAGCAGGCTGGGCGGCCTTGGCGAGGCCGCCCGGGGAAGAACGACTTAATCGTCGTCCTCGTGTTTGACCTGTTCCGGTATCGGTAATAAAGGAACGTTATAGCTTTTAATGATTGCTCGTATCTGATCGGCTTTAGCGGCAATTAGTTTGTTGAGCATTTCCTGTCTTGCCTTGTCGCCGTAGCGCACCCCCATCGCTATTGAAAAATCAAATTTCATGCCGTGGGTCGATTGCATCGGAATCATTGTAATACTGTCTTTCGGACTTTCGGAGACGACGTAGCCGGCCATCGGTCCCCAAAGAATAACCATGTCGATTTTTTTCGCCTGCAAATCCTCCAATATCTGCATGGCCACGTTGTGTTTATCATCGCCCGACATGCTCTGGTAAGGAATGCCCTGATCGAGCAGGCCATTTTTTTGCAGCCAGGCTGTTCCGGGGCCGCGGTCAAACATGGCGATTTTCAGTGCCTCCTGGCGTTCCAGCGGCAGTTCGGCCAATTGCGCGAGATCCTTTATATCGTCCCAGCCCCGCCCCTTGGCAATGAGCAGAACATAAGTCGAATGATAATACGGCGATGTCGTCAGTGTGAGGTCATAATCGGCAGGTACGCCCATGATGACGTCACACTTATACTCTTCACTTTCCACATCCGTATCTTTTAATGGCGCCTTCAAGGTGTTGCGAACAAAGCCCAATCGTTGAGGAAACCAGGTGTATTCAAGTGTCTGTCCGAGTTCCTTGGCAAACAGCTCGGCTATTTTATTTTCAAAGCCGTCTTGGTTTTTTGTTGAATAAGGTGGGTTCAAGGGATCTGCGCAGACTTTGAATTTTTCTTCCGCCATGGCTGAAAATGTTACTGCGGTCAGAAATAACCCGGCAAGTATTTTTTGAATCTGATGCGAAGCCCGCATTAAGTTCTCCTTGGTAAATTGAACAAGTTAGAACAACTAGTTTACTGCATAACGAGTTGTTTTTTAAATTAGAAGTTAATTCAAGGCGGGTGGGCGGGGGAATTCGGGCAGCACCATGTCCGGCGCGATTTTAAGTTCCACGAAGATTTTTGTTAATAGCTTTTTTTCTTCATCAATAATTCTATCCCTTAATCCATAGGGATACTGGGTGGTGCAGGCGGCGGCAATATCCAGACAATATTCAAAAACGGTAGAGCGTCTCGGCTCGGATAACGACGTAGAGGCAATGGCCCTTAATTCCTGCAACAATCGGCCGGAAGGCCGGTTATGGGCAAAACGATCAAGGAAGGCATTGGCATCATCAATGCTGACGGCCTGAATGCCGGCTACGCGATCCAGAAAAGCAATATGCTCGATAAGGAAGTGATAAAGAATTCGCAACTCGCCGGGCTGATTTTGGCCATCGGCCCATATGATTTCAATTAAGGGAATTAAATCCAGAAAATAAAAATCGGCCGGACGCAGGTTGAATTCAGCCATTAATCGATCGAATGCATGTTGCGGCGACATGGTGTGGTGTTTCGGATAAGTGAAAAATGTAACTATAGCCTAGGTTGATGTTATGTCCAGTTTCAGGGTATTAAACGCTAAAAAAAAGCCCTGGCCGAGATAAATTCGGTCAGGGCTTTTTAGAACCAATCTAAAAATCAGATCGATTTATTAATTAGGTAATGCGAATACAGTTAATGTACCACCTAATTTAGTGAAAGAGCTCAAGCTTCTGTATGCGCCAACAGCACCTAAACCTTCAGAGTTTGAATCTGCTTCACCGGAGTCAAGACCTGCAGCGATACCGATACCAGCCCAGCCGCCGATACCTGAAAGAACGCCAACGTATTGTTTGCCGTTGTATTCCCAGGTATTAACGTTGCCGATGATGCCGGAAGGTGTCTTGAATCTGTACAACTCCTTACCGGTTTTAGCATCAACTGCTTTCAGGTAGCCTTCTAGAGTGCCGTAGAATACGACGCCGCCGGCTGTGGCAACAGAACCTGACCATACAGAGAATTGTTCTTTGTTGGACCAGACAATTTTGCCGGTTTTAGCGTCAAACGCTGTAAACTGGCCCAGGTTGGTTGTATTGTCAGGCTTGCCGGTCATAACGTCCGCGCCAGCAGGCTGCATGGTCAGGGTGGCGCCTACATAAGGCTGGCCGGCTGTGTATGAAACTTCGAATGGTTCGTAGTTCATGCACAAGTGGTTGCCAGAGATATAGAACAGGCCTGTGTCAGGAGAGTAGGAAACAGGAGCCATGTTTTTAGCACCTAGCGCCGCAGGGCAAACGCCTTCAGTGTTAACGTCTTCACCATTGTGTTCGGTAGAGTATTCAGGAACAACTTGAGGACGGCCAGTTTTCATGTCAACGTGAGTAGCCCAGTTGACAGATTTGTCGAATTTCTCGGCAACCAGTAATTCACCCGTTTCACGGTCCAAGGTATAGCCAAAACCGTTACGGTCGAAATGCACGATAGTTTTGTGCATTTTGCCTTTGACTTCCTGATCAACCAGAACAGTTTCGTTGATACCGTCGAAATCCCATTCATCGTGAGGCGTCATTTGGTAAACCCATTTAACTTCCCCGGTGTCAGCATCACGAGCCCATAATGACATGGACCATTTGTTGTCGCCAGGACGTTGAGTAGGATTCCATGTGGACGGGTTGCCTGATCCGTAATAAACCAGGTTCAGTTTAGGATCATAGCTGTACCAGCCCCAGGTTGTACCGCCGCCGATTTTCCATTGGTCGCCTTCCCAAGTGCTTAAGCTCGAGTTTTCGCCAACTGGAGTAACTTTGCCGTCTTTCCAGGTGGTTGTCTTTTTAGGATCGATCAGCGTGTCGCCGTCTGGGCCCATGCTGTAGCCTTTCCAGGTCAGTTCGCCGGTTCTGATGTCATAAGCGGCCAGGAAGCCGCGAACCCCGAATTCACCGCCGGAAATACCGGTCAGCACTTTGTCTTTAATGACTACTGGCGCTTGAGTGTTGGTCATGCCCAGTTTCGGGTCGCCGTTTTGTACGCTCCATACGCGTTTGCCGGTTTTAGCGTCTAAAGCGGTTAAAACGGTATCGGATTGTTGCAGGAAGATTTTGCCATCGCCGTAAGCCAAGCCGCGGTTGACAGTGTCGCAGCACATAACCGGAATAGTAACGTCAGCGTCTTGTGTTGGTGTGAATTCCCAGATTACGGATTGCGTTTTTTGATCAATCGCGTAAACAGTGTTGGGGAATGGGGTATGGATGTAAAGAACATCGTTAACCACCAGTGGGCCGCCTTCATGACCACGTAACACACCGGTAGAGAAAGACCATGCTGGTTGCAGGTTTTTCACGTTGTTTACGTTGATTTGGTCCAGTTTGCTGTAACGAGTACCGGCGTAGTTACCACCCCAAGTAGCCCAGTTAGCTGGGTTTTGAGTCAGTTTCTCTACTTCGCTGTTAGCAGTTGAAACCGCTGGCGCAGCCAGAATTGCAGCCACACTTGAAGCAAGCAGCCAACTTTTTAAAGGCTTCTTCATATATATTTCTCCTGATATTCTGCTAATTAGACAGAATACTGATTATGTTTTTTTAAGACTAATATTAGTTCTAAAGCTTTTGGGTGACTTTTTCTGTTTCGTTAAAAGGAATTTTTCCTGGTCACTCCAGACGCCTAAATTTAATGATTTTGCCCCAAAAGTCAACTCTTAAGGTAGTTATAAGGTCTTTCTGGGGTCTTGGGTCAATATAAAATACAATCGCGAATCGATACTAATTCCTTAAAGTAGAACACATACTGCACATAGCGTCCTGGGATTTTGCTGATTATTTTTTAATTTTCCGGTGCTGGCCCGGGGGCGGCAAGCGTGGGTCCGGAATATGGCTTCCTTGAGCGTAATGCGACTTATGCCGAAGGAGCTGAACTTATGCGTTTTTAGTCTTTTGATTAAGGAATGGTTCCCGTTTCGTTCGCGATAAATATCTGTCAGGCCGGAATTCGCTCAGCCGGTTAAAGAGTTTCAACACGGTAACCGTTACGATTCCAGCACAGAATTTCGCCCGCATCTTTTTTCCAGGCGGCGAGTACAAGACGCTGGCCGGGCCGGCCGTCTATTTCAAAGTGATGAATGCCCGGGCGGTGGGTATGGCCGTGAATCAGGCGTAGACAGTTATGTTCGCGCATAACCGTTACTACTGTGTATTGATTGACATCCATGATTTCCTGCGTTTTTTTGCGTTTATGAAAGTGGCTGCGAAAGCGGTACCAGCGCGCCATCAGCAGGCGCAGAAGCAGCGGTTTCGATAAGACATAGCGCTTCCATTCCGGAGTATGTGATTTTGCTCTAAAGGCCTGATAGGGCAGATCGTCGGTACAGAGCAAATCGCCGTGCGTGAGCAGGGTAGGTATGCCAAAAAGATCAATGACCACATAATCATCGATCAGGATCACGCCGGTTTCCTGGCTGAACCTGTCACCCAGCAGGAAATCACGGTTACCTTGCTGCAGATAAACTTTTATGCCTGCATCGGTCAGTTGTTTCAGGTGTTTTTTAATTTTACGGTTGGGAGGCGTGGGGTCATCGTCGCCTATCCAGGCATCAAAAAGATCGCCCAGGATATAAACGGCCGCGGCCTCGGGCGCGCGCTTGTCAAGAAAGTCAATAAATCGACGCGTGATTTCAGGTTTGTCCAGGGAAATGTGCAGATCTGAAATAAAAAGAATGTCTTTATTCATGGAGGATATAGGTGCAAAATCCGTGGCGGAACAGTGGGTTTCCGCCACGGATTTCAGGTGCTCGTCTTCGGCTGTTTTATGCCGGGGCGCTTATTCGATAACTTCGGCTTTTTCGATGACGATGTCGGTTTTGGGAACGTCCTGGTGCGGGCCGCGATTGCCTGTCGGTTGCTTGGCCATGGCATCAACTATGTCCATGCCTTCAATCACTTCGCCAAAAACGGCATAACCCCAGCCATTCGGTGTCGGGCTGGTATGGTTCAGGAATGAGTTGTCCTTGTAGTTGATGAAAAACTGCGCGGTTGCGGAATCGGGGTCCGGCGTGCGGGCCATGGCGATAGTGCCGCGATTGTTGGGCAGGCCGTTATTGGCTTCGTTTTTGATGGGGTCATGCACGGCTTTTTGGTTGAAGCTTGTGTCGAAGCCGCCGCCTTGCGCCATGAAGCCGGGAATGACGCGATGGAAAACAGTACCGTTATAAAAACCTTCGTTAACATACGTCAGAAAATTTGCCGATGAAATGGGCGCTTTTTCAGGGTTTAGCTGGACAATGATTTCACCGAGCGTCGTCGTTAATTTAACTTTTGTTTGAGTATCAGACATTTTGTTTTCCGTTGCAAAAGAGAAAGTTGTTGTTAGAAACAGCATCAGGGAAAGAACGAGGATGCGCATGGGTTTCCTTTGTAAGTGATACAAAGGGCAGATTCTATGTGTTTTTATCTTGAAAGAGAAGTATGCGCTTGGTAAATTGTGCGGTTTTGTTTATATACTTACACACCCATTTCATCTGACAGCCTGTTTTGCAAAAGTCGGTTACGGGCGCTGAGCAGCGGATTTTTTTAACTGTAATGACACGGCAATTAATAACTCAATGCTGAAAATATATAACACCCTGACTCGGAAAAAAGAACTGTTTCAACCGCGCGAAGCCGGCAAAGTCGGCATGTATGTCTGCGGTATGACGGTCTATGATTACTGCCATATCGGTCATGCCCGCGTTATGGTCGTGTTTGACACGGTCGCGCGCTATTTTCGTTATCTGGGGTACGAGTTGACATACGTGCGCAATGTCACGGATATCGATGACAAGATCATTCAGCGGGCTAATGAAAACGGCGAAGACTTCGGCAAGCTGACCGAGCGTTTTATCGAGGCCATGCATGAGGATGAGCGCGCGCTGTCGGTGCTGCCGCCCGATATCGAACCCAGGGCCACGCAGTCCATCGCACAGATTATTGCCATGATTGAGTCTTTGATGGCCAAGGGATTGGCTTATGTCGGCGGCAATGGCGATGTATTTTATTCGGTGGACAAGTTTAAAAACTACGGCCAGCTGTCGGGGAAGAACCTGGATGATCTGCAGGCCGGCGAACGCGTTGACGTGGACCTGGCCAAGCAGAACCCGATGGACTTCGTATTATGGAAAATGGCCAAGCCCAATGAACCGGCCTGGGAGTCGCCCTGGGGGGAGGGGCGCCCCGGCTGGCATATCGAATGCTCGGCCATGTCGACCTGTTGCCTGGGCAACCATTTCGATATTCATGGCGGCGGCATGGATCTGCAGTTTCCCCATCATGAAAATGAAATCGCCCAGTCGGAAGGCGCAACCGGCGAAAAATTCGTTAATTTATGGATGCATAATGGCTTTGTGCGCATCAATGAAGAGAAAATGTCCAAATCGCTGGGCAACTTCTTTACGGTTAGGGAAGTGCTGCAGCGTTACCGGCCGGAAATCATCCGGTTCTTTATTCTTTCCAGCCATTACCGCAGCCCGTTAAATTACTCCGATGAACATCTGAATGAGGCCGGAGCGGCTCTGACACGGCTTTATACGGCCTTGCGCGGCGTCGACGTTGTGCGGGCAACCCTGGAAAACGAGTTCAAAACACGCTTTGAGCAGGCCATGGATGATGACTTTAACACGCCTGTGGCCTTGTCCGTCATATTCGATCTGGCCAGGGAGTTGAATAAAGTCAAGGAAAACGATAGGGAAAAAGCCGGGCAACTGGCGGCTACATTAAAATATTTAGGCGGCCTGCTGGGTCTCTTGCAAGATGACCCCGATACTTTTCTTAAAGGTCGAGCCATGGCTGGTTCAGATGCCGGTTCGGGTTTATCCGATGATCAGATTGAGCAGCAAATCCAGGCGCGTCTTGATGCCAAAAAAGCTAAAAACTGGGCCTTGGCCGATCAAATCCGTGATGAACTAAAACAGCAGGGCGTTATTCTGGAAGATGTGCCGGGCGGCACGAATTGGCGCCGGGAATAAATTACAATAAACATTCAAGCTCCCGCACAGGTAAAGCCAATATATGATCTCAGAGCAAGCTGTGTGCGAATTTGTCTGCGAGAATAGAATTAATGATTAAGTGAAGGGTAGTAATGAGCGAAATTAAAGATAAATCAGTCCAGGTGTTCCTTGATGAACTGGCCAGTAAAGCGCCTACGCCTGGCGGTGGCAGCGCCGCGGCCGTCATGGGGGCGCAATCGGCCGCTTTGACCAGCATGGTGTGCAACCTGACCATCGGCAAGCCTAAATACGCCGAGGTCGAAGCTGAAATGCGGGCATTGCTGGAAAAATCGGAAGCCCTGCGGGAAAAACTGATCGGCATGATCAAAGCCGATGTGGATGTCTTTGATCGCCTGATGGCTACTTACGGCCTGCCGAAAGAAACCGAAGAGGAAAAAACGGCGCGCAGTGCGGCGATTCAGGCGGTATTGAAAGAAGCGACCGATGTGCCCTTGGCTTGTGCCCGTGCTTGCGCGGAAGCGATTGAACTAAGCCGCATTGCAGCGGATAAGGGTAATCTGGGCGTGATCAGCGATGCGGGCGTGGCCGCGATGGCCGGTTACAGCGCTTTAAAAAGCGCGGCGTTGAATGTGTATATCAATGTCGGCGGTCTTAAGGACAGAGACTTCGCCGAGGCGAAGCTGGCGGAACTGGAGCAGATCATGCAAGGCGCGGATACTGCCGCGGAAGCGGTTTATCAAGTCGTTAAGGCCAAGTTGTAGGCGGCAGTTTCTGGTGTCGAATGAGGCGCGGGATCTGTTTGGTCGTGGCGCGAAATGGCATGATTTCAATGGCTTATGTTTTGTTTGAAAAATAACTATAAAATTAATAAAAAAAGAGTTGACGACGAGGAGGCGCATCGCTATCATAGTCAGCTCTTCAAGGGTGGTTGAGAAGTTTAACAAGCCATTAGTTAAGAAGATTGTCGGGGTATAGCGCAGTTTGGTAGCGCGCCTGCTTTGGGAGCAGGATGTCGGGGGTTCGAATCCCTCTACCCCGACCAATTTGCGCTTGTAGCTCAACCGGATAGAGCACCGGCCTTCTAAGCCGGGGGTCGCAGGTTCGAGTCCTGCCAAGCGCGCCATTTCTTGAGAAGTCCCTATTATGGTGAGCGTAGCTCAGTTGGTAGAGCCCCGGATTGTGATTCCGGTTGTCGTGGGTTCGAGCCCCATCGTTCACCCCATTCATTTCAATTGCCACTCGTCGCTTTTGAAACCTCATACGCTAAAGTTTAAGCCTTCTTTTCAGCAGTCCTGCTGTTTATCAAGTCCAATCCTGGCATCACCGAATTAGTTCTGTCAATAAGCCGTCTTGCATGGCGTAGATTCCGATCCTGTTTTCATGCTCGAAATAAGCGGGTTTCGCTATTTAAAGATGACTGCTGATCCAGCGCACGATATCCGCGGCACTCATGGCGCCTGACTGACGGGCAATTTCCCGGCCGGCTTTGAAGATGATCATGGTAGGAATGCTGCGAATATTAAATTGAGCGGCGATGCCTTGTTCCTGTTCCGTATTAAGCTTGGCCAGACGCACCTTGGGCTCCAGATGGACCGCGGCCTGGGCGTAAGCCGGCGCCATCATTTTGCAAGGTCCGCACCAGGGAGCCCAGAAATCGACAACAACAGGCATATCATTACGCGAAATATGACGTTGAAACTGGCTGCTGTCTAATTCCAGAGGCTGTCCCGTAAATAAAGCCTGTTTACAGTTGCCGCAATGGGGCCGGTCGTCCAGACGGTCGGATGGAATTCGGTTAATGGTATGGCACGAAGGGCAAACAATATGCAAGGAGCTCATTTGAAAATTTTTTTAAAGTTCAGGTAAGCTTCGATATAAGGTCATCAAGTTTAAAAATCAATATGCCTCATCCTGAATTACGTTTTTTGGTTTAACAGGATGCACGCTTCCGTCTCTCATACCAATGGTATAGGTACGACCGAAACCGACGACGTATCGTCCGCTTTCAGGCTGTAAAGCAAATAAATGAAAATCCGATAAAGACCGAAGCAGGCTGACGACTTTGCCGAATTTCGTCCCCAGCGCGTGCAACTGAACGTTGTAATCTTCATCATCCTGCAAAATTTCCTTGACCTTACAGCTGAATACAACCCGTTCGCGCGCAAACAGGTTAAGTGATTCGGATTCCGGCCGGACAAACATGACCGAAGCCTGCGGATTCTGCAACAAATTAACCGTGTGGCTGGCCAGCTCGCTGACAAAGATATAAAAGCATCCTGATGGGGTCTGTACAAAGGGGGCGTAACTGATATCGGGAATACCGTTTCCTGTAGCGGTCGATAGCAATAATGTCTGTTGCGAGGCTATCAGTTTACGATAATTCAAGGTTATGTCGTCGAGATCTTCGATTTCGTTCATTTTATGCGAACTCCTCGTGCGTAAAGTCGTTATGGGATATTTTTCCCCTTACTCAATTTCAAGGCTTTTTTGATCAGACCAGTTTAGGGGCAAAATTACGCCCGGCATTGGGTTCATTTTCGCCATTTCAGGCGGGTAATATTGATTATCAAACGATGCCGCGTTTAAAATTGACAAAATGGCTTAAATAACAATTAAATCCTGTCTCAAACTCGGGTCTTATTTCATTCCCGTTCCTTAGAAGGTGGCGCGAATGCATGATGGAGAACGGTTCAATGTCATCAGTCATTTGCTGGGCGCGCTAGCCGCGTGCGTCGGACTGATTGTGCTGGTCGTGCTGGCCGTACGGCAGGGCGATATGTGGAAAATTGTCAGCTTTAGCGTCTATGGAACGTCCCTGGTGTTAGCTTATACGTTTTCCACGCTCTATCACGGCTTGCAGGGCAAAGCCAAGAAAGTGTTCGCCGAACTCGACCATCATGCGATCTATCTCTTGATTGCCGGCACTTATACGCCTTTTACGCTGGTAACGCTGCACGGCAGTTGGGGTTGGTCAATATTCGGAATCGTCTGGAGTCTGGCGGTGCTGGGGAGTTTGCTGGAGTTGCTGTCCAGAAAAGAGCAGCGTGTTCTGCCGGTGGTGATTTATCTCCTGATGGGCTGGATTATACTGATCGCGATCAGACCCTTGCTGCGGGTCATGCCGATGGAAGGTTTTTTCTGGCTCTTGTCGGGAGGGCTGTTTTATAGCATAGGCGTGGTGTTTTATGCGCTGGATGACAGAGTCAGGTATTTTCATAATATATGGCATATTTTCGTATTGGCGGGCAGTGCCAGCCATTATATTGCGGTGCTGTTATTTGTCGCTTGATGCCTGCTCTGACCGATGACTTAACCGCTGGTATCGTGATAGCGTAGGAACTTTGATCATCCGGACCGTTTGCAGCGGTTCAGGCGCTTGAGGGTTGTCCGCCGTTTCTCAAGCCGACTATGTGCGCTTGTTATCGGATTCGGATATGATAGCTTAATCATCTATTTATAAGCCGTTTTTGTTGGTAATCCTTAACTGTGGTTTTAACGCATTGAAAAACTCCGCTGGCTTAGACAATCTGCATTTTTTTATCCGGCTTGCCTTGCCGCTAGTGACCGTTTTGTCCGCCGGGTGTTCTCATGAGCCTAAAATCCGTCCGGTCTGGCCTGCACAGTCGCAACTGCCGCCGGTGGTCAATTATGCCCTGAGCCTGCAGGGTGTTCCTTATCGCTACGGCAAGGCCTCGCCGCGGGAAGGCTTCGATTGCAGCGGTTTTATCAAACATGTTTATGAACACCAGGGCATCGCCTTGCCGCGCACCACGCGCGAAATGGCTCAGGTTCTGCCGCCAGTCTCGATACATCAACTTAATTCCGGCGATCTGGTTTTTTTTAATACCAATGGCTATCCTTTTTCCCATGTCGGCCTGTATATCAGCGATAATAACTTCATTCACGCCCCTAGCCAGCGTACCGGCAAGGTCCTGGTGTCCAGCCTTAACAATCAATACTGGCGGCAACATTTAATCGGCGCGCGCCGGCCCGGGCAGTGGCATTAACGGAAATTCGTTCTCCTGAGAAAGCTATTCATGCAAGCGGCACCCCCCCGGACAAAAATCTATCAACAGCTTTATTTTCAAGTACTGACGGCTATCGTCCTGGCTATTTTACTTGGCCATTTCCTTCCTGAAACCGGCGTCGCCATGAAGCCTCTAGGCGACGGCTTTATCAAGCTGATCAAGATGATCATCACACCGATCATTTTCTGCACCGTGGTCACGGGTATCGCCGGCATGCGCGATATGAACAAGGTCGGGCGCGTCGGCATCAGGGCGCTGGTTTATTTCGAAGTCGTCAGTACATTGGCGCTGGCTATCGGGCTGGTTGTCGTGCATGTCATCGAGCCCGGCGCGGGCATGAATATCGACGCCAGTACGCTCGATGCGAGAAGCCTGTCCGCCTATACCACGGCGGCGAAATCGGGGGGCGCGGTGGAATTTCTGCTCAACATCATTCCCACCAGTGTCGTTGATGCCTTCGCCAAGGGCAACATCCTGCAGGTGCTGCTGTTTGCATTATTATTCGGTTTCTCCCTGGCGGCGTTGGGAAAGCTGGGCGAAGACGTCACGGTGTTCATCGACAAGATTTCGCAGGTGCTGTTCGGCATCGTGGCGACGATCATGAAGCTGGCGCCGATCGGCGCTTTCGGCGCCATGGCCTTTACCATCGGCAAATATGGCATCGCCTCGCTGGCGCCGCTGGCGAAATTGATGGGCAGCTTTTATCTGACCTGCCTGCTGTTTGTTTTTATCGTGCTGGGGCTGATCGCGCGATTGACGGGATTCAGCATCCTGAAGTTCATCCGCTATATCAAGGAAGAACTGCTGATCGTGCTGGGCACGTCTTCCTCGGAATCGGTACTGCCGCGCATCATGCTGAAAATGGAGAAACTGGGCTGCTCGAAATCGGTGGTGGGGCTGGTGATTCCGACCGGGTACTCGTTCAACCTGGACGGCACATCCATTTACCTGACCATGGCCGCGATCTTCGTCGCGCAGGCCACCAATACGCCGCTGACGCTGACCCAGGAATTGACCATACTCGGCGTTCTGCTGCTGACCTCGAAAGGCGCATCGGGCGTGACCGGCAGCGGTTTTATCATCCTGGCCGCGACGCTTTCGGCCATCCCGACCATTCCGCTGGCGGGACTGGCACTGATTCTCGGCATAGACCGTTTTATGTCCGAGGCACGCGCGCTGACCAATCTCGTCGGCAACGGCGTCGCGACCGTAGTTGCCGCCAAATGGGAAAACGAACTGGACGAGCGGCAGCTTGATGCAGCGCTTAACGGGGCTGGTGAGGCGGCAGAGTTGCCGGAGGCTTGACCCGACAGCCGATTACATTGCTACAGCTGTATTCTCAAGGCCGAGAAACCCGATAGATGCTGCCGGTAAAATCATCCGAGATATAAATGGCGCCGTCCGGTCCTTCGGCAACATCGACAGGCCGGGCTATGACATCGCCCTGAAACTCAAAGCCGCTGATAAAGTCGCGCTCCGTAATCGTGCCCTTGGGCCCGAAATGCAGCGATACGACCTTATAGCCGGTTTTCTCGGTGCGGTTCCAGGAACCGTGCAGTGCCACCAGGGCCGAATTTTTGAATTCCGGCGGCAAATTTTTATTGCGCAGGAAAGTCATTCCAAGAGGCGCGGTATGGGCGGCGAATTCGTGGACGGGGGGCAGGCTGTTGCGGATTTGTTCCTCATGGCCGGCGCCCAGATCGGGATCAGGGATTTTATTGCCGTTGGCATAAGGCCAGCCGTAAAATTTGCCTTGCTCGATCCGGTTAAGTTCTTCGGGCGGAAAATCATCGCCCAGAAAATCCCGGCCGTTATCGACGCCGAACAGTTCATGGGTATCGGGATGCCAGTCAAAGCCGACCGTATTGCGCAACCCTGTGGCAAACAGTTCGTCCTGACCGCCATCCGGGGTATAGCGCAGCATGGCCGCCCGTTTCGGGTTTTTTTCCTCGCAGACATTGCAGCTCGATCCGACCGAAACATACATCAGGCCATCCGGGCCGAAGCGTAACGTGCGGGTCCAGTGGTTGCTGCCGCCCGGGATGCCGGTGACGACCTGCTCGTACTCGCCTTTTGTCTTGCGCGTTTTGGGATTGAAGGCAATACGGCCGATTGCATCGGTTTCGGCAACATACAATCGGCCCTGATAATAATCCATGCCATGCGGCCGGTTCAGTCCGGTCACCAGATCGCTTCTGCCGTCCGGCGCGCCGTCATTGTCGGCATCCCGCTCAAGCAAGACGATCCGGCCTTCATTTGGCAGGCTCGCCAGCAGATCGCCCGCTTCGGTAAAACGCAACATGCGGACATCGGGTAAATCTTTCGCATAGACCGAAATCGAAAAGCCCGGCGGCAGGTGTATGCGCGCGTTTAACATTTCCTCGGAAGGCGGATTTTTCTTCATCAAAGGCGTGTTAATGCCGAACCAGCGGGACATCAGGAACCCTAAAATGCCGCCTATAATAAAAATACGCGCCAATGCCCAAAGAAAAGTATGCATGGGAGATAACCTGTCGAATATCGAAAGTTTTTTCGTGAATCTGTTAAGTCAGCATTTTTTGACTTTTGAACGGGCACCAATCAGGAAGTTTCTTTTCAAATGAATAAAGCGTTCGTCAATTTTTTATTGGAGGCTCTCATGACTGACATCGGAATCGATAATGACGCAGTGGTTAGCGTGCTCAATAAAGTCCTGGAAATCGAATTGGCCGGCGTGGTGTGTTATACGCACTATGCCTTGATGATCTATGGCTACAACCGCATCCCCATCATTTCGTGGATGCGCGGCCAGGCAACCGAATCCTTGACCCATGCCAACGAAGCAGGCGAATTGATCACGCATCTGGGCGGTCATCCTTCCCTAGGCATCGGCCCGTTGCTGGAAACGCACCGTCATGATATCGGCGATATTCTCAGGGAGTCGCTGGAGCATGAAATGCAGGCTTTGACGGCTTATTATGATCTTCTGCAACTGGTGAAAGACCGCAACGTGATGCTGGAGGACTATGCCCGGCGCCTGATCGCACAGGAGGAAACGCATCTGGGCGAAGTACGCAAGATGCTCAGGAAACCCGGCCAGTAAAGAAAGCTGTGTAAATGCCCGGGCCGCGATAAAATGGCCGGCCAAAAGATTATGAAGTGAATTTCCATGAGCTATTACAAATACCACGTATTCTTCTGTACCCACCAACGCGAAAACGGCAGCGCCTGTTGCGCGAACCATGGCGCCAAGATTGTGCGCGATTACGCCAAGGAGCAGGTTAAAAAATTGCATCTGAACGGCCCTGGAAAGTGCCGCATCAACAACGCCGGTTGCATGGACCGCTGCAGCGAGGGGCCGGTAATGGCGGTTTATCCGGAAGGGGTTTGGTACACCTATCACGATAAAGACGATATCGACGAAATTATCGAGGAGCATCTGCGGCATGGGCGGATTGTCGAGCGTTTGAAAATCTAGGCGCATGACGGCCCCCGTCCCCGGTCCGGCCGTAAAAGCGCAAACCTTGAGGGGCTCGTCTCAGCTTCCATGATGATGAATGTTGATCCTGTCCGTTCTCCGGTCAGCGGGCTGCTTTCGGCGGAATTTCCGCGATATAATGGCCGGCTCAAAACAGCCGCCGACGTTATCGGTTGCGCTGGCGTTAATCATTAATCCAAAACCTTGTCACATGGCGGCAGGGATTATCGTAAGGAGAGTTGTGTGGCAAAGGCCAGTGAGTTAAAGAAAGGCATGGTCGTCGAGATAAACGGCGTTCCGCATGTGGTCAAGCAGGTTGAAGTCAGAAGCCCGTCGTCTCGCGGGGCATCGACGTTGTATAAAGTCCGTTTTAACAATCTCAAGACAGGGCAAAAGCTGGACGAGTCCTTAAAGGGCGACGATTTTTTCAAGGATGCCGACTGCGTGCGCGCCAAAGTGCAGTTTTCCTATGTCGATGGCGACAATTACATCTTCATGGATATGGAAGATTACAGCCAGTACAGCATCAGTGGGGATGATCTGGAGGGGCAGAAGGAATATCTGACCGAAGGGCTCGAAGGCATCGTGGCTTTGCTGATAGACGATGCCTTGCTGGCCATCGAACTGCCGGGCTCCGTCGTGCTCGGGATTGTGGAAACGGCGCCCGGTATCAAAGGCGCGACAGCGACAGGCCGTACCAAGCCGGCGCGCCTGACCACCGGTCTGGAAGTTCAGGTGCCTGAATACCTGGAAACCGATGAGCTGATCAGGATCAATACCGCGACCGGCAAGTTCATGTCGCGCGCTTAACACTTTAAACTATCAACAGGGCGGCCGCTCGGCCGTCCTTATGGCGGGGTCTGGCTTGGACAATCTTTTAACCGTACCTCAGGGCGAGTTTAAACTGGATCGCCTGCCGTTGCGCGCACGTGAGTTGCTGCGCGCCTGGGATGCGGCCGATGAATACCTGCTCGATTATCTGGCCGAAGACGGGAATCTGCCGGCCGGTGCACGGATATTAATCCTGAATGACACATTTGGCGCTCTAGCTGTGGCGCTGAGCGGTTTTAGGCCGCAGGCGATCTCCGACTCCTATCTGTCGCAGCAGGCGACGCGCATGAATCTGGCCGGCAACGGCCTGAACGAGGACAGCGTCAGACTGCTGAACAGCCTGGAGGCACCGGACGGCGCTTCTGACCTGGTTCTGATCAAAGTGCCAAAGACATTGGCTTTACTGGAAGATCAGTTGCTGCGCCTGCAACCGCATTTGCAGGCATCGACGCGGATTATCGTCGGCGGCATGATTAAGGCCATGCCGGCTTCAGTCTGGAAAATACTGGAGCGCCTGGTCGGGCCGACGACCACATCTCTAGCGCGTAAAAAGGCGCGCCTGATTTTCGCTGAGCCTGATCCGAAACGGAAGGTGCCGGCCAATCCTTATCCGGTCCGCTATCGGCTTGAGGGTACCGATTACCTGATCACTAATCACGCCAATGTGTTCTCGCGCGACAGTCTCGATATCGGTACGCGTTTTTTTCTTCAGCATCTGCCCGTCAACCCCGAAGTGCGCGATATTGTCGATCTGGGCTGCGGCAATGGTGTAGTGGGTTTGATGGCGGCGGTACGCAATCCGCGGGCGATCGTTCATTTTGTCGATGAGTCTTTCATGGCCGTGGCTTCCGCCAGGGAGAATTTTAGCCGCGCGCTAGGGGTGGAGCGGCAGGCAATATTCCGCGTCGGCGATGGCCTGACGGAGTTTGAGCCGGATTCGGCCGACTTGATTCTTTGCAATCCGCCTTTTCATCAGCAGCATGCCGTAGGTGATCAGATCGCCACCAGTATGTTTAAACACGCCCACAGGATACTGCGGACAGGCGGGGAGTTATGGGTGATCGGCAATCGCCATCTGGGCTATCATGTGGCGCTTAGGCGTCTTTTCGAGGCCTGTTCGGTCGTCGCTGCCAATTCAAAATTTGTGATCCTGCGAGCACGCGCCAAAAGGCACTAATTCCCCGGGCAAAAAAAACTCCCAGTGCAAAAGGGCATTGGGAGTATGAGGGGCAAACAGGACAATCAATCGTCACTGTTTGGTGTGCAATACCAGGAGATGGTAAAAAATTAGCCGTGCAGTCTGCGATTGAAGAATATATTACTAAAAATAGCCGCTGCTGCAAACAGAACAGTCGAGACGATAAACTCGCCTGAAATAAACACAAAAATGCCAGTGATAAACATCAACCCGATTAAAATATCTCTTTGAAAATCAGTCATTTTGAAGACCCGTTAGTAAATGGAAAATAAGAAAAAAGGAATTGAGGCATACTATACACATGCGCTTATTTGTTTACAACAGTGATAATTATTGATTAATAGTTTCTTATTTTGAAATAATCATGGGGGTCAAGCTGTAGCTTTTCAAGATACATTTGATTCAGTCAACAAAAAAGCAAAGACTGCCCATTTTGGACCAGGAGCCGAAACCGGCGATAACCGCTCTCCGGTAAAAATCACGCAAGACCAGCGTCCGTGAACAGGCGACAGGTGCCATTTTACAAGCAGTCGCTGTTGTAATAGGGCAACGTTAAATCAATTGATTCGTTAGATGGAATGCTGTTGGGCTGCGGTTAATTGAAAAAAAATATAAATCGAAGATCATGAAGTTATCCACATTTTCTGTGGATAACTCTGTTAATAACTTGAAAATAAATCCGCTAACCTGCCACTTTTAAAGTCTTTTTGTTAAATTGCCCAGCTTTTGAACAGTTGTACGGAGTTTGGTTTATTATCTTTATTTATCAAATGGATAACAAACCCAGAAGGGCGATGTGGCGGGTTAAAAACGCTCGATAAAAGACGTGCTTGGAAACGAGCAATGCCCAAGCGCCTGCTGTGGGAAAACTAACTTTGACAACAGTTTGTCAAGTTTTATTTCGTGCGATAAAACGGGTTTTCACCATAATGCAGGCGGTTAGATAATTGAAGTTGTTTTGTTGCAGGAAGTCCATTACTGCCGGGCTGGTGGTTCCCGGCTGCAGCCAGACATTCATCAACCCCAAGTCGAGGCATTGCCTTAGCGATGCGAGGGTGACTGCCGGCGGGACCACAAAGTCGACGATCGTCGGTTTCTGGGGTATTTCCGCCAATGACGGATAGGCTTGGTCTTGCTCTACTATCTTCCTATGCGGGTTGACCGGAAACAAACGGAAGCCTTTACGTTTTAAGTCCTTGTAAATGATATTGCCGAATTTGGCGGTATTATCCGTGGCGCCAACAATGGCGACCGTCGTCTCGGGGTGTTCCAGTAGCGAAATCAGATCCTCAGGCATAAGCTTTCCAAAAAAAGTCAGGGTTACGGGAATATTAGCCAATTTGCTATGTATCTAGACATGTGATCTCATATGCGCCTTTTTGTTCTGACTTCAGGAGATGATTGTTCAGTATGGCGAATTTTAAAGCCCACGTATCCATCGCCGCCGCCGTCAGCAGCGTTGCGGCGCTGGTTGCCGTTGACGCGCGGCTGATTGATGGCGCCGATGCGCCCTGGCTTATCTTTTTAGGGACCATCGGGGGCATGTTGCCGGATATCGACGCCAATAATTCCAAACCGGTCAAGCTGTTGTTTAATGCACTGGCCTTGCTGGGCGTGACCGCCGTATGGGTGATATTTAGGAACAGCTATGCGCAACAGTCGCTATTGCTGGGAGCCACGGCTACTTATGTAGGGATACGCTATGGGCTGTTTAATCTGTTTAACAGTTTTACCGAGCATCGCGGTGTGTTTCACTCATTATTGGCAGCTGTATTTTTCGCCTGTTTAATGACCTGTATCAGTTTTTATTTCCTGCAATGGGATATCTTGCATGCATGGTTGAATGGTTTGTTTGTGGCCATCGGCTTTGTTGTGCATTTGTTGCTGGATGAGTTGTATAGCGTCGATTTATCAAATACCAGGATGAAAAAATCGTTTGGCACGGCATTGAAATTATTCAGCTATAGAAATATTCCGGCTTCTGCGCTAATGACAGTTTGCACGATAGCGCTTTATTGGCTTGCACCGCCACCGACGCCTTTGTTGAAGGTATGGCAGGCGGCGCATTGGGATCAGTATCTGTCGCAAGCGAAGCTCTGCCAGTAAAATATAAATGTCTTTAATTTTTAATTGTAAATATACTGATAAATAATAACTTATTGCCTTATGATGCCTAAAAAATAGCGGTTCGGGTTGAGGCTTGATTTTCAGATAAGAGCCAAATGCACTAGAATGAACCGCTTTTTATAGCAACCCCCGGCAATTTTGGTTTGAAATGCCGTTAGCGGATCAGGGCTACTCAGTCCGGTAATAACCGGTCCGCACAAGAGGAATCAGTAAATAATATGTCAACTATCGATAAAATTCAGAGTCAAATTAACCGGCGAAGATTTTTACAGATGTTAGCCTGTGGGTCATTAGCGGCAGGTTTTCCCGGTCTCACTGAGGCTTCAGTAAAAAGACCTTATCAATCCGCCCGAAAGCTGGCTTTTTTAAACACCCATACCGGCGAAAGCTTAGCATTAACCTATTTCGAAAAAGGCCGGTATCTTTCAGATGCGCTGCAGGAAGTAAATTATCTGCTGCGGGATCACAGAACCGACGATGTATACGACATTGACACGGCGCTACTGGATCAGCTTTATAACCTGCGAGTCATGCTGGGTATAAATAAACCGTTCCAGATCATTTCCGGTTACCGTTCGCCCTATACGAACGCGCTGTTGCATGATCAGAGCGATGGCGTTGCCACTAAAAGCCTGCATATGCAGGGGCGGGCTATCGATATTCGCATTGAAAGGTTTAATACCAAACGCTTGCGCAACGCCGCTATCGCCATGCATGCCGGCGGCGTAGGCTATTACCGGAACTCAAATTTCGTACATCTCGATACAGGCCGGTTCAGAACCTGGTAACGTCTGGGTTTGGCGCCTGTTTCATTCTGCCTGGCTGGTGACGGTATCGGGGGCTTTCTTCTGCAGCGGTCTCGACAGGGCCTGAAGCAAGGGATTATCGAGATTGTATATATCATCGAAAAATAGCACCTGGTCAGCAGTGGCCATTGCCGTGGTGTAGAACATAATCACCGGGATCGGTTTTTCCAGCGAGACATGCTTGGGGTTCTCCCGGCGCATTGCGTTGCGGATTTTTTGCCGGTCCCAGCCTTGTTTCGATTTCAGCACGAATTCAGCTAACGCTTCAGGGTCTTCGACCCGAACGCATCCATGGCTGAAGTCCCGTCTTGTGCGTTTAAACAGGTTGGGGGTAGGCGTGTCGTGCAGATAGACATTGTAAGCGTTTGGGAACATGAACTTCACGCTGCCTAGCGCGTTCAGGCGACCCGGAAGCTGACGGATTTTCGCGCGGCCACGGCTCAAAAGAGTCATCGTCTCATCGTTAACCGGCAGCACGGTTGCATTCGGGCCGAAGCGGTTGACCAGTTCCATGTTCTGGCCGGCTAGATAAGACGGGTTCCGGCGCAGTTTGGGCAGCAGTTCTTCCCTGACGATGCTTTGCGGCACGTTCCAGTAGGGCCTGAACTGAAGAAAGTACATGTTGGCCATGAACACGGGCGTCTGCTTGTTTATTGATTTGCCGACGATCACCTTCATGTTCAACGGCGGCTCGGTTTCTTCAGCGATCGAATCATACGCCCATAACTGAAAAGCGGGAATATTGACGATAATCAGCGATCCCTCTTTTAGCCTGGGCAACCAGCGAAAGCGTTCCATGGACAATTCGATTTGCCAGATTCGGTCGGCGAGAGGAACATTGAGCGCGGCCACTGTTTTTTTGCCTATCACACCGTCACTTCCCAGGCCGTGCCTTGACTGAAAATTTTTTACGCCTTCGACCAGGGCGGCGTCATAAAGAGTGGCTTCGCTTTGGGTCTCGGCATCGGTTTCCTCTGGCTGAGGCATATCGCCTAAAGTCGTCAGAAACCGGCGTAACGGTTCCATTTGCGGGTCATGGTCGCCCGGACGCAAGGTTCTTGAGAAGGCGAACCGAGGAGTATCGTGCATTTGGGCCAGTTGGCGGTACCTGGATAAAGCTTGTTTTAAATGCCGGTAGACAGGCATGACAGGCTCAACCCGGGCAACGAGTTCAGACGGTTTTTTTTCCGCGGCGGCTTCTACAATCAGGCGGACAAGATTGATCGGTTCCAGGATTATGTCGTCGGCCAGTTTGACATTTTGAGTCTTGATCTGACCGTAATGCAGATCGGAAAGATAACGCAGCAGGGCAATATTCAATGCCGTATCGTATAGCGCTCGCGCCTGCGGCGATTCTTCCTGACCGGTCTTGATTTGCAGCCATTTCCGGGCGAGATGGTCGCTGTCGTAGTTTTGCGCGTTCAGGCCGTTTTTTTCCGCGCTTGCCAGCAGCGCTAGCACATCCTCCACCTGGCGGTTGGAATCATCTTCGTTTAACCAGACAAATTGGTAACGGTTCAACTGGTACAGTGCCTGAATGTCCTCGTGCTGGTCATAAATGTCGTCATGCGGCAGGTAAGGGTGCCGATTTGAAGTCATCAGGGAGTTGATGACTTCGACCAGAGTGACATCGGCCGGGTATTCAGCCGAATGCGACAAAGGGGCTGCCATCAGCCCCCCGATAAGCCAAATAATGGCTATCCATTTTCTATAAACGCTCAAATTGGCTTTATGAATCATGCATAATGACATTTATATGACAAACTCCATTAAGATTGGGCACAAGGTTCAGTCGGTTCGGTTATCGCTATTGAGTTGCATATAAATATGGAATGCCGACTGCCGACTTAATCGTTGCGTTTAAAGAAATGGACCCAGACCTGGCTGTCATTGTTCCAGGTCATGCCGGCGTGCATTCTCAGGATCAATTCCTTATAGGCATCGAGATTCGGGTAGCCTTCCGCTTTCGCATCGGCATCAGTCATATCGCCCAGGCTTTGTTGTTCCAGAGCGGTAACGGTAAATGTCGTGCCTTCCAGTTCAAAGGTCTCTCCCGGGTAACCGTAGACTCCGTTCCGGCGTTGCTGCGTTTTTTGTCCGCTCAAGGCGGCGGCAACCAATTTGGGATGGCAAACGAGGCGGTCAATTTGGCAAGTTTTTTCAGGATAATTATTCATCAGGTAATCCTTTGCGTAAAAAGAGTCATACGATAACTCAACCTGACGATAATGAGAAATAGTTAGAAGCAGGTTTTAGGCATGGAAGTCAATGGCTGTGATATCGCCCGGCGGCGTATAGGCCGCCTTCGATAACGTTATTGATCGCTTTTTGATCCCGGTTGCACCATTTTTTGACGTTCCTTTTTCCCTTGCTGGCGATGCTCCATCTTTTGACTATGATGCGCTTTTAGCATATCCAGTTGTTGTTTTTTCAGTTCTTCTTTTTTTGCGGGATCTTTCTCTGCCAGAATCTGATTGGAAAGATCATGGATACGCAACATATGCTCCTGCATGGCACGCATATGCTGTTCTTTTTGCTCTTCGGTCATGCCTCCCATACCACCGCCCATGCCTCCCATACCGCTCATACCGCCCATACCGCCACCCATTCTGTTCATGCCTTTGGATTCGGGTGAGGACGTGGACTCGCCGGCGAAACCGGCCATGCTGAAAGAAAGCAACAGGGAAAAAGCAATCGTGAGTTGATTAAGATGTTTCATTGATAGTCACCTTGGTATTATTAGCGGATTGGTTTAAACATCAAACTTACAAAAAATTAGAAGATGTGCGGAAATCAAAAGTTCCTGTCGGAAAGATGGCCGAAATTATATCTCAGGCTTCTCCTTTCATGAGCAGGGCGGTGTATTCTTCCGGGGTAATCGTGCCGCCCAGTTGTTCCGCGATATTTTTATCCCGTTCCGGCAGGGCTTCCTGTAACGCATCGATGCGCTTCCATTGCGGCGGCGGAGTTGGCTGGCCGTCCTGAGGAGCGTATCGGGAGGTCTGCACGCGCTGATACTTGTGGATATAGCGCGGGCAATTGACAAAAATCTCGGTAATCGTGACCCGTACGATCATTTCCGCGCCTTGAATCTCGCCGAGTAATGGGTCGTTGCGATCGATAGATGCCGTCCCGTGAGCGCGTACGCGATGCGGCATTTCAAAGTCGATGAATAGCAAGCCGACTTTGTTGTTGGCGGTAATATTGCCCGTGGACAGAAACATGCCATTGCCGTCGTAGCTGGGGAAAGCCAGGGTCTTGTTGTCGACGACTTTTACAAATCCCGGTGCGCCCCCCTTGTAGGAGCAGGTAGGGTAGCCACGGTGATCGATCGTGGTCAGGAAGAACATGTCACGGGTTTCGATAAAGTGCTTATGGTCATCGGCAATTTCTGACTGGACAATGATCTGGCCGACACTGTCAGCCAGGCTGCGAGTGTCGAAAGCATCCTGCATGGCCAGGTGCTGGTCTCCGTATATGCTGCTCATTATGCCTCCGGGAAATGAAGTAATTGCGGCATAGAGTAAGGCGCTAGCCCATGAATTGCAATAAATTAGGCATCGAACAGAGCGCCTGAAGCGCTCTAGCGTACAGGAATGGCGGCTTTTTAGCGTGTAAAGCCGGTTGTATCCACGTGGCTCCCGGGCTGCAAACAAACAGATCCGCTCGAGCATTTGCAAGATGTCTGACTGGCTATCGCTTCTACGCCTGCTGCCATGGTTTGAAAACTTGTGCTGACTGCAATCCGGCGTTCCAAGGAAGTTCGGAGTCGCTCCAGGCAGCGCGCTAATGAGCGGTTATAGCGGACGAATACCAGGTCAGCTTATTCGGCCGGCTTGTTCGTTCCGGTCTGTTCCCTGAATTTATGCGTATAGTTCAGAATCTCGTCGACAATCTGCCCGGCGGTTGCCTCGATATCCTTTTGCGTCGCATTTTTTTCCATAACGAATTTGGCGGCGGCGACATAGGGGGTTACGGTTGCGACAGCGCCCGGCGTTTTTTGGGGATCCTTGATGGTGCCGAAGACGATAAAAGGCGTTTGTGGCTCTGCGCTGGTCAGATCGCTGACGCCGACCTGGACGTTCATGCGCGTTGCGCCGCGGCCAAAGCCGATCACGGCACGTTTTATACGGTTGCCTTCATCAACTTCGGTAAAAATGCCCTGCAGCAGCCAGCCGTCGCGCGGCATAGTCGCCTGTGGGCCGGACAGCCGCCGGGCAGCGAAGCCTTTATCCCTAAGGCGCTTGACCAGGCTCCGGCTCATGGTATCAACAATTTCCCTGGTCCGTGCTTCAGGATCGGCCGGCGACAGCGGGTTCGGCAATCGCTGTTCGATCGGCCCTAAACGCCTTTCGGGCAAAATGCCGTGATCGCCTTCGATGCGTTGCGCCTCAAGGGTAAAATCGCTGACATAAACCGTGCCGGGCAGGTCGGCTGGCCTGGTGTCCTTGATCTGCTCATCACGGATTTCAACAGCGCCCAGCAGACTACGGGAGTCGGTGCCGCGGCTCTGACAGCCCGTATTCAATGCCATACAAACCATCAGGCCGATAAGGTACACACTGGAATCGCGGATTACCATAGCATTATCCCGTTAATTAAATATTTAAGTGTAAGGCTATAAGCAGTCTTTAAGCATAGTATAGATCCGTTCAAAAATCCATGAACTAGAGGGCGGCCGGGTGTCATGCACGGTGACCAATGGATCGCTTCTGGCCGGGTGTAGCGCCAGCTTTCAGCAACTGTTCATGGACTGCGATTGACGCGCGATTTTGTACAAAAGAAGGGTGGCGCTCACGCTGGCATCAATGCGAAATCCAGTCAGGCCAATTAACCGTAATGCCATCGCAATCGGCAGCGATGGTCTTTTGAATCAATGCCAAAACGTCCTCGCGTTTTCCGTTGATGCCCCAGGCTCTGACTTCCGGCACGATTGAATGGGCAAGGCGGACGGCTTGTTGTGTGAGCCGGTCTGCCCGAGGACAAAGCTGAAATAATTCAAGCGCTTTGGCTTTGACAAGCACCTTCTTATCGATGTCCCGCACCAGCCAGCCTAAACGCAAATAAGGTGCAATGGCCCTGACTTGCATCAGGATTTCATATGAAAAACAGGTGATGACGATGTGGTCGCGTAAATTATAAGCCTCGATAACGCGGCAGACTTGATGTGGGAGTTGTGGAGCAGTACCTTTTAGCTCTATATGATAGGTGAGTTCGGCGTCATATTCCTTGAACAGGTCCTGTAGCCTTAACAACTTTTCGCCCTGAAACAGGTAGGGCGAGAACCAGGACCCCATATCCAGTTGCGATAGTTCCGGCCAGCTCATGGCTTCGACATAGCCGGTAATCCCATAGCGGGTCAACGATAAATCATGGCATATCACCGCCTCGCCGTCCGATGACAGCTGAACGTCGAGTTCGATGTCTGTGACGCCCATGTCCGTGGCCAGCTTAAAAGCGGCCATTGTGTTTTCGGGTGCATAGGCGGACGCGCCGCGATGGGCGATGATCCGGAATGGACGTTTAACGGTGACAGGTAAAGCTATGGGTTTGTTTGCTTTTGCCATATGACGAGGGCGGGGCATGGGCCTGGAAAGCGAGTGGTCAAAATATTCAAGGCGTGATTTTGACCACTCGCGAACAGGCCGGAAACAGGAATTGGCTTCCTTTAACGTTTAGGCATTGGGCTGGAATTTGCGCAGCAGGCTTTTGAGCCGGGTTGGAATTTTTTTGCCTGTTCCGGCAATGCTATCAAGCTCGTGGTCAGCCAACGGTTGCACCGATTCCTGCATGGACAGAATGGCCGGCTCATCCTGTTCCGCCGGCGCGGTTTGTATAGCGGCCCGAGGCGACTTGCGGGTGCCGAGCAGGTTGCGGATTTTTCCGGTTACGCTATCGGATTGTTTGCTGACGGCAGCGGATGGCTGCTGCTCCGTGCCTGATGGTTCAGGCTGAATGCCGCTGTTATCTGCTTCTATTGCGGCAGATCGGGACCTTTCGGCCGTTTTATCGGCAGTGGTTGTCTCGCCGGCCATTTTTTCATCAAATTTCGCTATCTGTTGCCGGGCACTGTCAAACATCTGTTTGATTTTGCCGGCCAGCTTGGGGGCTTTATTCTCAAGCGGCTGCGGCTGCGGCTGCGGTTCCGGGCTGGCGGGTTGGGCCTGAATCGCTTCCATACTGTTTTCGGCCGGGGCAGGGCGGATCTCTTCGGCAGGGTTGTCGGTGACAGGCGCTGCATTGGCCGTTTTTTCATTCTGTTCCGTTGCCTGCTGCCTGGCGCCAAAGATGTGTTTGATTTTATCGCTGACATCGTTGATACGATGCTCGGCGGGCACCTGTGGGGGCTGTTCCATTGCAACGGATGCAGCAAGCTCTTCGGCCACAACCTTTTCAGGTTCAGTCGGAGTCTGTGGCTGCTGCTCGATAACAGCTGCCTGAATTTGCCCGGCTTGTTGCAATTGCTCGATACGGATATTCTGCGCATGGATGGTTTCTTCCATTTGCAATTGCTGCGTTTTCGTTTGCGCCCATTCAGTCGCCAGTTGCTCGAGTTCCGCAAGGCGCGCCAGATCGGCCTGCTGTTTTTGCGCGCTGTCCGCGATTTGCTGTTGCAGCAGGGTGTTGTGCTCTTCCTGTTGGACAAGTTGCTGGCTTTGGGCGTTCAGGCGGGCCTGCAGCGCTTCAAGCAGCGTTTCCTTTTCGGCCAGCTTGGCCGCTTCCGCCTGACAGGCCTGCTGCAAGTCGGTTTTGGTTTGCAGCTCGGTGCGCAAGCGTTCGGTTAATTGCGCAAGGGCGGCGCTGTATTGCCGCCACAAGCCTTCCCCGTCAAGATCATCGCCAGCCGCTAAGGCTTGCCTGTCCAGGTTGAAGCTGACCGTTAAAGCCTGAAGGCTGTCGGTCAACTGCATGTTGCGCTCGGTGATGCGTCTTTCCAGATCCAGCGCGCGTTGAGTCGCCTTGTTGGCGGCGATCTCCGATTCTTCCATGCGCGCGGTATTGGCGGTTAATTCTTCTTGCAGCTTTTGTGTCTGCTGCTGCGCGGCATCGATGTTATCCTGGGCTTCTTTCGCCCTGGCGCGATTTTTTCTGTTTATTAAGCCAATCCGTATTCTGTAGAACAAGGCCGTCAGTAACCAGACAGATACCGCCAAAGCCGCGGCGTATACTGCATTATCAAGGGTAAGTTGATACCATTGGGTAAGCAGATCTTGAATAATCGGTAAATAGGCTTGCATGGGAATGATCCTTGATCAAGATAATTGAAATGAACAAATGATAACCGTAAACGATAACCTGTACGGAGAGCAAACGCCAGTCTGACATTAATGGATCATCGGCCGGGCTGACGCAGTTTGCCTTCAGCCGCCGCGCCGGCGGGAAGCAGGTTATAGACCGAGATAGTGGGAGCGATGCCTTTATGCCCTTTGGGTATACATCGCGACTTGCAGGGCGATTGTCTGCGTAACATCAGTTATAGAGACTTGACGGTGAGTAAATATGATTTAAAAAAAGCTGTTTTAGAACCTGTGAGGGTGATGTCAGCCACTCCACACGTTGATCGATGGTGAGCATCCGCCAGCCTGTTATTGCACTGGGAAATCCGGTACTCATTCCCATGCTGCCCGCCGTGGAGAAGGGCTGCTATTGCGGTCCGGGCACGAAACCGCCGTCGCTGATTCTTACAGAACGCCCTGCGCCAGCATGGCATCGGCTACTTTGACAAAGCCGGCGACGTTGGCGCCGTCCACATAACTGAAACTGCCGTCTTCGCGTTCACCGTACTGCACGCAGGCCTGATGAATGCCACACATGATTTCCCGCAGGCGTTGCTCGACTTCTTCGCGAGTCCACGACAGGCGCATGGCATTCTGGCTCATTTCCAGGCCGGAAGTGGCCACGCCGCCGGCATTGCTCGCTTTGCCCGGCGCATAGAGCACCTTATTGGCCTCAAACAGTCTGGCGGCTTCGGTGGTGGTCGGCATATTGGCGCCTTCGGCCACGCAGAGTACGCCGTTTTTGATCAGTGTCGATGCATCCACGATATCCAGCTCGTTTTGCGTGGCGCAGGGCAATGCCACGTCAACAGGGACATTCCAGGGGCGAGTGCCTTCATGGAATTCGCTGCCCGTGCGTTGGGCATAGTCGCTGACGCGGCCATAGAGATGATTTTTAATGTCCCTCAACTCCGCCAGTTTTTCAGGAGTGAAACCGTCATTGTCAACGATAGTTCCGCTGGAATCGGAGACAGTGACAACTTTGGCGCCCAGTTCCATGGCTTTTTCCACGGCGTGCTGGGCCACGTTGCCGGAGCCCGACACGCTGACGCGCAGGCCATCGAACGAAAGGCCTTTTCGTTTGAGCATCTCCTGGACAAAATACACGGTGCCGTAGCCCGTCGCTTCAGGCCGGATCAGGGAGCCGCCAAAGCTCAGGCCCTTGCCGGTAAACACGCAGTCGGCCCGGTTGGTCAGCTTCTTCATCATGCCGGACAGGAAGCCGATTTCACGCCCGCCCACGCCAATATCGCCGGCAGGCACGTCAGTTTCGGCGCCAACGTGGCGGAACAGTTCGGTCATGAATGCCTGGCAGAAACGCATGACTTCATTGGGGCTTTTGCCTTTGGGGTCGAAGTCGGAGCCGCCTTTGCCGCCGCCCATGGGCAATGTGGTCAGCGCATTTTTGAAAGTCTGTTCAAAGGCTAAAAATTTCAGGATGGACAAATTGACCGAGGGGTGGAAACGCAGTCCGCCCTTGTAGGGGCCGATGGCCAGGCTGTGCTGAACGCGATAGCCGCGGTTGACTTGCACGGAACCATGGTCATCAATCCAGGCGACGCGGAACATGATGACGCGCTCAGGTTCGACCAGCCGGTCCAGCAAGCCATGCTCGGCGTATTTGGGAAAACGCGCAATGTAAGGCCACAGGCTTTCCATCACATCTGTTACTGCCTGCAGGTATTCATGCTGGCCGGGATTCAGTTGGGCCACATGGGCCAGAAATTCATTGCAGCTTTTATATTTCATTAATTGCATGCCTCAAATTGGTACGCGTGTAAAAAGGATGACAATCATTTCGCATAAGCGTCTCAATTTTTCCATTATTGATGGCCGCAAATTGACGCTGGAATCGAAAGCGCATGGCGCAGCTTGCTTGGCAGGCCGGCGCTGGAATTTCTTGCCGAAGGCGCTGCACAAACCGCCCGGATATTGGTCGAAAAACCATGATGATAATGCCAAGCTTTCGATCATGATGCCCATTCAAGACCTGCTCAATCGCATACGCTGGGACGAGGAATTCGGCCGCGCGCGATTTCAGATCGGCTATTATGATCGCATCGCGCATGCGCTGGTGCTGAAGGCGCTTGCCGACATCACGTTTCCCAAAGACAGCCGCGGCATTTTCGAATGGAATGACGCTGAGGGCGTGACCCATACTGTGCCGCTGCATCGCATTAAGCAGGTATTTCGCAACGGTAAACTGATCTGGCAGCGGAGTCATTGACTTCCGACATAAAGGAGCGTTTCGATTTGACAACTCCGGCCACGAAGCCAGCGCATAAAGATCACGGCTTTCACGCCGCCTATCTGAACCTGCTTGAAAGCGGCGAACTGGCGCGGCGTGCCGGCATCGCCCGCCAGCATCTGCAAGCTTGCGATCTTTGCGCGCGCTATTGTCGGGTCGATCGCCTGCGGACTCTGCAGGGCGCGGTATGCCGGATCGGAGAGCATGCCGTCGTATACAGTTACGGCGCCCATCACGGCGAAGAAGACGTACTGCGCGGCCGGAACGGCTCGGGAACGATTTTCTTCAGCGGCTGCAATCTGCGCTGCGAGTTTTGCCAGAACTGGCAGATCAGCCAGAAAAGGGCGGGACACCAGGCGATAACGGAGGAACTGGCGGCCATGATGCTGGATTTGCAAGCCCAAGGCTGTCATAACATTAATTTTGTCAGCCCCAGCCATGTGGTGGCGCAGATTCTTGAAGCGACGCTGATCGCGGCCCGCCAGGGGCTCAGGCTGCCTCTGGTGTACAATACCGGCGGCTACGACAGTCCCGAGGCCCTCGCCTTGCTGGATGGCGTCATCGATATCTACATGCCGGACATGAAATACGGCGACTCCGTGACAGCCCACCGCTATTCCCATGTGCGCGATTATTGGGAAGTCAACCGGGCAGCGGTCAGGGAAATGCACCGCCAGGTCGGTGATCTGCAGTTGGGCGAGAATGGCCTGGCTTACCGCGGCCTATTGGTTCGGCACCTGGTCCTGCCGAACGGGTTGGCCGGGACTGAAAAGGTTCTGGCGTTCATTGCCCGGGAGATTTCCACGAATACCTATCTCAATCTGATGGCTCAGTATTTTCCTTGCTATCGAGCCGGCGAAATTCCGGAATTGTCCCGCCCGGTCAGCGCGGCGGAATATCGGGAGGCTCTGGACATCGCCCGGCGGCTCGGCCTGGCCCGGCTGTCCGGTTGATGGCCGCCGTGGCGATGGAGGCGGGTGCCGAAAGTGGGTGTTTCAGGCGCAGCCGCCTCCGAATTAAAGAGAAGACGCGGGTTAATGCCTCTGGCTTTCCAATAACGTATGCACACGCTCCATATTGGCTACAACGCCATGGTGTTGCATTTCGACCATTTCGCGAATATCAGGAGGCAGGTCTTCCTGCAAGGCTTTTTCATAAGCCTCCACGGCATACTGTTCGCCGCGCTCGCATTCTTCCAGTATTGAGCTTTTGTCGACGCCGGCTATTGCCGCCTTCAAATTTGCCCAAACGCGATGAGCGGCGCCTGCAAAACTGCCTTCGGTTTCCGGTTCGCCGCCCAGGCGGCGTACTTCTTCTTGCAGCATCGCGGCGCCTTCGGCGCACCGTTGAGACGTTTTAGTGAAAAAATTCAAGAGTTCCGGATCGGTGACTTCCTCCGCGCAATCGTGGAATTCCCGCTCGCCGTCTTTGGATACTTCGATCAGATCGTTAAGGACGGAAATTGTTTCTTCGTTAGTCATGGGAATACTCCTCGGAAATATTTCTCTACAGGGAGTGTTACCGGATATGTCAGTTTGAGTGATGTTTTCGATAACAACCAATTCGACTTGGCAGCCTCGGGGAAAGTTCAGGCAAACCGTTAATGCGCAAGGGTGCCGGCGCGTGGCCGGGCTTTTTCAGCCGGCGAAGCTACCGGCTTTGAATTGCTACTGTTACAATCGGTTTAACGATAAAGCCAGCCAGAGGATTTGATATGAAACAAAGATTGATATACGGAGCCTTGTTTTTCAGTATTTGCATGCCCGCGGCACACGCCGAGGACATCGGTTGCGTGACCACCGCCTGGAAACTGATCGGCGCCAACCACAAGGTGTGCGTGCAGGCTTTCGATGATCCCAAAGTGCAGGGCGTCACTTGCCATATCAGCCAGGCCAAGACCGGCGGTATTGCCGGCACGTTCGGCGTTGCCGAAGACCCGTCCCAGTTTTCGATCGCCTGCCGACAGGTCGGCCCGATCATTATCAATGGCAAATTGCCGAAAGAGGAGACCGCTTTCACCGAAGGTACCTCGCTGTTTTTCAAGGAAACACGCGTTTCCCGTCTGTTTGATGTCAAACGTAACACGCTGATTTATCTCGCCATCAGCCGCAAGCTGATCGAAGGCGCGCCTGCCAGCAGTATCTCCACCGTACCCATCATGCCGTGGGGCGGCCAGTAATGTCGCCGGCTACAGCAGATTTTCACCAATGGGTTTGTTGGCATATAGAGCATACCAACCGAAAGCGATGCGATAAACCAGCCATAATACGGCCAACAGCAGCACGTAACCGCCGCCCATGAATAATGTCAGCCCGCTGAGCGCGAATAACGCTAAAGCGACCCAGACGGTTTTGATTTGCCAGTCGAAATGGGATTCCAGCCATGTGCCCACGACTTCTTTCCGTTTCACCAGATTGATGACGACGCCTATCAGCAATGGCAGGCCCGCCAGCGCAAATGCCAATACTTGACACAGATAGACAACCGCGGTAATGGTTTTTAATTTGTTCAGTTTTTCATTATTTTCAGGTTCCGTCTGAGTAGTATTGTCAGTCATGATCAACCTCCAAAATGGTTGCATTAATCTATTCTTAACTTTGGACAGCTATTTTTTAAGACTATCCCAACAAAAAGAGCGGCCTTGTTAATATAAGGAAAACATTTGCTTATGTTTGCTAGCGCACTGAATAGTTTGAAAAAATAAGATATTAATTAACATTTGATATAACCTCGGCGAGCTTTGTCTCGCTCATGGAGGAGATGTGTATGTTGGTAAAGTTCATGACTAGATCGCATGCTGATATCATTCTGTTTGGCGACATCGCGCAACGGTTACTGAAAATGATGGGACACAGCGGAGCCGTGCCCGGCGCCATTTCGATCGATGAAGTTCCCGCGGCGCTTGATCGTTTGAAAAACGCGGTTCAGGCGGAAGCGGCGTCTGCCGAAATGCCTGAAAATGCCCGGGGCGACGACAATGAACCGGTTGTCAGCCTTAAACATCGGGCTTTGCCGTTAATTGAATTGTTTACCGCCGCAGCGCGGGACAACAGTTATGTGATGTGGCAAAAAATGTAGCGACCGGAGACGAGCCTGCCTTGGCGATACACTACGCCGCTCATAAGCCGCATAGCAGTTTAAGCGGAAAATTAAATTAAATGGAGAATGCCATGCGCAAACATGTATTTTTAATAGGACTCATGCTGATGGGTTTTTCTCTATCGGGGTGTGGCTATAATGAGCTTCAGACCACGGACGAGCAGATCGCCGCCAGTTGGAGCGAGGTGCTGAACCAGTATCAGCGGCGCGCCGATCTGGTGCCGAACCTGGTCAATGTGGTAAAAGGCTATGCCAGTCATGAAAGCGAAGTATTGACCCGGGTCACGGAAGCCAGGGCCAGAGTCGGCTCAATCCAGGCGACGCCCGATTTGATCAATGATAATGAGGCTTTTACCCGATTTCAGGACGCACAGGGCGAACTGTCCGCCGCATTGACGCGCCTGGTGGCGGTGGCCGAAAATTATCCGCAGTTGAAAGCCGACGGCCTGTTCCGGGATTTGCAGGCGCAGCTGGAAGGCACGGAAAACCGCATTGCCGTCGCGCGTAATCGTTATATTAACGCCGTACGGGAATACAATGTGACCGTGCGTTCTTTCCCGACCAATCTAACTGCGATGATGTTCGGATATAAGACCAAGCCTTCGTTGATAGTGGAAAATGCTCAGCAGATCACTACGCCGCCGAAAGTCGATTTTAACGCCAGACCACCGGGTATGCCGGATCCTGCTGCCGGCGGAAACTAAGGTCGTGGCGCCACGCTTGATGATTATTGCCGTGCTTTTGCTGGCGGCAGGTTTTGCCGTGGCCGAGGTGCCGGTTCCTGCCCTGCAGGCGCGGGTCACCGATTTGACCGGTACGCTTTCTCCGGCGCAACAAAGCAAGCTTGAGCAGGTATTAACGAATTTCGAGGCGCGCAAGGGCAGCCAGATCGCCGTATTGATCATTCCGACAACACAGCCGGAGGCCATTGAACAATATGCCATGCGCGTGGTGGAAGCATGGCAGCTCGGCAGGGAAGGTGTGGACGACGGCGTGTTGCTGCTGGTCGCGAAGGAGGACCGGGCGCTGCGTATCGAAGTCGGGTACGGACTGGAAGGCGTCATTCCCGATGCCGTGGCCAAGCGCGTGATCAGCGAGATCATCATCCCCTACTTTAAGCGCAACGATTATTTCGGCGGTATCGAAGCCGGTGTCAATCGCCTGATCCGCCTGATCGACGGCGAACCTTTGCCGCCGCCGAGACAGAAGGATGTGTCCTGGTCCGGTTTCGAGGACTTTCTGCCGGTCGGATTTCTCGTGGTTTTGATCGGAGCCGGCGTGCTGCGCATGATTTTCGGCCGCTTGCTGGGAGCATCTATCGTGGGCGGTCTGGTGGGCATTTTGTTCTGGATTATCGTAGGCTCCTTGCTAGGCGCCGTGATCGCGGGTCTGTTCGGCTTCCTGTTTTCTCTGGGTGGCATGCGTACCGGCGGCTATTGGCCCGGCGGTGGCGGTTTTGGCGGTGGCCGTGGCGGCGGATTCGGTGGCGGCGGTGGCGGCTTTGGCGGCGGCGGCGCGTCAGGTCACTGGCGGATCGCTTTGGCCGGAGACTGCGGCAGGGTTTTTTATTATGGAAAGCGGCTCGGGAAAGCAGGTGCTTTAGGCGAAGTCGTCCGGGTTGACAGAGACAGAATCCATGAACCTTAAGCGCATTATCAGGCATCTGTGCACTGACCGCTGGATGGTCAGGCGGGCTTTGCCGGCCCATGCCATGCAGGCCATTGAGGCCGCGATTGGTCAGGCCGAAGCCGGCCATCAAGGGCAAATTCGTTTCGCTGTTGAAACGTCGCTGGACTGGGAAGCGCTATTAAAAGACCAGACAGCGCGCGAGCGGGCCATTGATGTCTTTTCTCAATTGCGTGTCTGGGATACCGCCCAGAATAACGGCGTGCTGATTTATTTGTTATTCGCGGACCATGATGTCGAAATCGTTGCGGACCGGGGCATAGATCGCTGCGTGGGATCGCAGGGATGGGAAACGATCTGTCAGGACATGGAATCGGCATTCAGGAACAAGCAGTTTGAAGCGGGCGTTATCCGCGGTATCAAGGCTGTAAGCGGGCATCTGGCCCGGCATTATCCGGGGCAGGGCGATCAGGATAATGAACTGCCTGATCGGCCGGTTCATTTGTAGAAAACAGAAAAATTCGGCCTGTGTGCGGCAGGAATGCCGCAAGTATGTTGTTTTATTTCTTGCGGCTGAGTTTTTATGTAGGATAATTGACTCGTCCACAGCAGGTTACCGCCGGTATGCTGGGTTAAGCGCCAGTCAAAACGGTATAGAGTTCATTCTGACAACTAGAAAAGAAATGTACATTCTATATTTCAGGCCCGTAATCGGAGGGCCGAATCAAATCCTTGGACCATGCAGTGCCTGATTCAATCTATTTAAAGCACGAGCGATTTTTTGCGGGCCGGGCGGCTTGGCTGCCGATTCCCGTTCTGTTTGCCGCGATTATCATGTTATGGGCGCTGGACTTGCAAGTATCGGTTGAACTGCCTTACCTGCAGATTGGGTTGTATTTCTGCCTGTCGACGCTGGTGTCGTTGCTTATCGCTTACCTGATCGGCTGTAGCTTTATGAACTGCGGCTTGCCGGGATTATTGTTACTGGTCTGCGGCGCCCTGTTCTGGGGGGCGGCCGGATTTCTGACCGGCATCGCCATGTTGACAAGCGATGGCTTCGAGCCTGTTGATTTGAATACCCAAGTGACGATTAATAATATCTGTGTCTGGATATCGTCCCTGTGTCATTTGGCGGGGGCGGCCTTTTCACTGCGGTGGAAACTCACCTTGCGCCCATCGTACCTCTGGCTCGTGGCTGGCTATATGGCAGTTTTTGGCGTTGTAGGGCTAGTCGTTTGGGCCGCGTTCTCGGGTTGGACGCCGGTTTTCTTCGTGCAGGGCCAGGGCGGGACGCCGGTGCGGCAATTCGTGCTGGGTTCCGGCATTGCCATGTTCGTGTTCACGGTTTTCCTGCTGCGCTCGATGAGCCAGTTAAGTTCGTCCTTTTCCATGTACGGATATTCCCTCGCATTGCTGCTGCTTGCGGACGGGCTATTCGGCATTATGATCAAATCTGTCTACGCCAGTCCGCTGTGCTGGGCGGCGCTTGCGGCGCAATTGCTAGGCAGTGTCTATATGCTGGTCGCGGCTTTCGTATTGATACGTGAATCCGGCATGCTTGCAATCCGGCTGGAGCGGCCGACAAACTGCAGCCAATATTATTACGGTGTGACTATTGCGATAGTCACGGTCGCCGCTATCGTGCGCCTGGTGTTCTTTCAGGAACTGGGGATGCGCGTCGCCTTTATAACATTTTTTCCGGCCGTGATGATCGCCGCGCTCTACGGCGGCCTGCGCGCGGGCTTTTTGGCTATTGTGCTCTCGAGCTTGTTGGCGGATTACTTCTGGATTGGGCAGGCGTGGCGATTTTCAATTGAAGAACCGGGTGATTGGCTGGGTATCGCGGTTTTCATCGTCAGTGGCATCATGATTTCCTGGATCACGGAAGCCATGCATCGCGCTCAGGCGCGGGTCGCCGTGGCCGAGACCGAAGCCCGGTTTGTGGCTGAACGCAAGAGCAAGGAAGCCGAGCTTCAGAAGCTGAACCGGACGCTCAGCATCATCATGCGCAGCAGCCAGATCATGATGCGCGCTACTGATGAAATGGCGTATCTGAATGAGCTATGCCGGATCATTGCTGAAGACTGCGAGCACACGATGGTATGGATAGGCTATGCGGATCATGATGAAAACAAGACTGTCCGGCCGGTTGCCCACGCCGGTTTCGAGAAAAGTTATCTCGAACGTTTGAACATCTCCTGGGCGGATAACGAGCGAGGACGCGGCCCTACGGGGGCCTGCATCCGTACCGGCAAGCCCAATATCTGTCGCAATACATTGGCCAATCCCCATTTCAAGTCCTGGCGCGAAGAGGCGTTAAAGAAGGGATATCCCTCGTCTCTGGTCTTCCCCCTGTTTGCCGATGCCGGCTACCAGCTCGATTTTTTCCTTACGAAAGGCTACGCCTCGGCGCTGGCCTTTCCCTTGTTTGCCGATAATGCCGTCTTCGGTGCCATCACTATCTATTCCACGGAACCGGAACTCTTCTCAGAAGATGAAATTAAACTGCTCGCCGAGTTGGCGGACGATCTCAGCTTTGGCATTACGGCGCTCAGGCTGCGCGAGGAGAATAAACAGGCCGAGGCAGCGCTGCAGCGCAGTGAAGAACGGTACCGCACACTCTTCGAGACGATGACCGAGGGGCTCTCGTTCGATGAAATCATCTGTGATGAGGCTGGCAAGCCTTGCGATTTGCGCGTCCTGGAAGTCAATCCGGCGTTTGAGCATCAGACGGGCTTGAAGGCTGGCGATATCGTTGGCCGGACCATTCTCGATGTGTTCCCGGAAACCCGGTCCTCATGGTTCGAGATTTATGGCAAAGTGGCTCTGACCGGTGAGCCTGCGCATTTTGAAATGTGGGCCGGCGCCCTGGGGCGATGTTTTGAAATCAGCGCGTTCCAGACCGAGCCGGGCCGGCTGGGGGTTATATTTTTCGATGTGACCGACCGCAAGCGTGCCGCGGAAGCATTGCAGGAAGCCCATCGCCGCAAGGATCAGTTTCTTGCCATGCTCGCTCACGAGCTGCGCAACCCGCTGGGGCCCATCTGTAATGCCGTGCGGGTGCTGAGAAAAATTGATCATCCCCATCCTACGGCCGAGTGGGGATACGATGTTATCGACCGGCAAGTGCAGCATATGGCCCGACTGCTGGATGATCTGCTCGATACCGCCCGTATCATGCAGGGCAAGATTATATTGCAGAATCAGCGTATCAATCTGGACGATGTGATCGCCTGCGCCGTTGAAAGCTGCCGCCCGTTCCTCGAGTCCAAAAATCACCGTCTCGCGCTGTCTTTGCCGACGGAACCGCGATGGCTGGAAGGCGATGCGATGCGTCTGGAACAAGTTATGATGAACCTGCTGAACAATGCGATCAAGTACACGCCGGAGGGCGGCGACATCAAACTGAACGTTATGGAGAAAAACGGTTGGGCGGTGATCCGGGTTCAGGATACCGGTATTGGTATCGAGCCGAAATTGCTGCCGCATGTGTTCGATATTTTTATCCAGGCGGATTGCTCGCTTGCCCACTCTCAAGGCGGCTTGGGACTGGGCCTGAACCTGGTGCAGCGTCTGGTCGAGCTACATGGCGGCTCGGTCACGGCCGCCAGCGCGGGCCTTGACCAGGGCAGTGAATTCACCGTCAGACTGCCGCTTCTGCCGGTTGAGCATGTGACTATCGCATCGACATCCGAGCCGGTCTTGGCCAACGCTTGTGACGCAGCCCCGAAATTCCGGATTTTGGTGGTCGATGACAATATTGATGGCGCTGAAAGCCTTGCCGTTCTGCTGCGTATGTCTGGGCATGAGGTGATAACCGTGGCTTGCGGCGCTGATGCGCTGACATGTTCGACTGATTTTCGACCTCAAATCGTTATACTCGATATCGGGCTGCCTGACATGGACGGCTACGAGGTTGCCCAGCGGTTACGTCAGTCGCCGGAAAGCCGGTACGCGAAGCTGATCGCCGTAACCGGGTACGGACAGGATGAGGATAGACAGTTTTCGCGGCAGGCCGGTTTCGATTACCATTTTCTTAAGCCGGTCGATTTTCATGCGATCAACGAGATTTTGATGACGGTTTCCAGCGGCACTGTGCCGTCGTTGCCGTCTTAATGAAACGGGAATAACCAGGCTAACCCTCAAGATGAGTCGCCTATATTAGAACAATATCAATTGTGCATAAATGCAAACGGCAACACAATTGCTTGTGTTGCCGTTTGTCAAAATGCGTTTTAGATGATGACGCTTACATCATCAGCCTGCGGGCCTTTTTGGCCTTGCGAGATGCTGAATTGTACTTTTTGTCCTTCATCCAGTGAACGGTAACCGCCTGAACTCAGGATACTTTTGAAATGTACGAAAACATCAGGGCCTGATTTTTGTTCGATAAAGCCGAAACCTTTTTCAGAGTTAAACCATTTAACGATGCCGGTAGTCATTGTAGACATAATAAGTCCTATAGATATATTTAATTAAAGCCTGTATAGGCTGGTAGAGCTGGTAAATTTGGAAATTACAAATGAAGTACAGGACGAGAAACTAAATGAAGAGACGTCGAAATGGAAAACAAAGGGTAAATCATATTTTCTAGCTGACGCCCATTGTAGGCGTTATTCCGGTGATGTCAAACTTTATTTTTGCAAGCGCCGGATTTTATCCGGGGTGAAGCGCTGTTGATCGGCATCTGTTTTCAGGATCGTTGTTTTTGAAAATACCGGTAGTCATCTCACCGCCAGCGGATGTACTATCTGGCTAAAAGATAGCTTGAATCAGCTCAGGAGCACACCATGAACGATAAAGAATGGGTCGCCCGGCATGCGGTCCAGCAGGTTGAGGATGGCATGATCGTCGGTCTCGGCACCGGTTCGACCGCCAATTATTTTATTGATGAACTTGCACGGCGCCATGCCGATGAAGGCCTGCAGGTGACCGCGGCGGCCAGTTCCGTGGTCAGCACGATCCGGGCCCGGGAGCGCGGGCTGCCGCTGGTGGCGCTGGAGCATCTGAGCCGGCTCGATCTTTATGTCGACGGCGCCGATGAAGTGACGCCGGACATGACCCTGCTGAAAGGCCGCGGCTACGATCTGGTGAGGGAAAAGCTGCTGGCCAGGGCCAGCGATATGTTCCTCGTGCTGGTCGACCGGAGCAAGCAGGTAGGGCGTATCGGCGAGCATTTCCCTGTGCCGGTCGAGGTTATGCCGTTCGCCTGGCAGCTGGTCAAAAAGCGGCTCGAAGCGCTGGGCGGGCGCGGCGATTTGCGCCGGAATGCCGCTAATGACGGGCTGGCCGTGACCTCGCACGGCAGTCTGGTGCTCGATATGGTTTTCGATCCGGCGTTCGAGATTGAAGCGCTGGACGCCGCCCTGAACGATACGCCGGGCGTCGTCGAGCACGGCATTTTTCGCGGGCTGGCCAGCGCCGTGTTTATCGCGGCCGAAGGGCAGATACAGGAATACTGGGCTACGCAGTGTTAGCGGTGCGTGCTTGGTGGCATGATTTTTCACTGTAGGTTTATTTAAGGAGTCATTATGATAGAGAAAGACCAAGAAGCACCTTTTTTCCGGGCGATGGACCAGAACAACAAACTGGTATACTTATCGGAGTTCTTTGGCAAGAATGTCGTGCTGTATTTCTATCCGAAAGACGATACGCCCGGCTGCACGATAGAAGCCAACGACTTTACCTCGCTGGCCCAGGATTTCGCCGATCTCGATACCGTCGTGATCGGCGTCAGCAAAGATACCTGCGAATGCCACAGGGCTTTTATCGACAAATACAACCTGAACATACCGTTGCTGGCCGACACCTCGGGTGACTTGTGCAACAAGTACGGCGTCTGGCAGGAAGTTGAAAAGGAAGGCGAAAAGAAGATGAAAATCGTGCGTTCGACGTTCATCATCAACAAGGACGGCAAGGTGGAAGAGGCCATGTACAACGTCAATCCCGAAGGACACGCGCAGGAAGTATTGGAGAAGGTCAGGCAGTTAGCACCCAAAACCGAAAGTGAAGAAGCTGCCGGCTGATTGCTGAAACAGTAACCACAGAGGGCACGGAGCGTCCGAAATAATTTTATCTGCGCTTTCTGTGGCAATTATGATCCATCTTCAAATGGTCAGGACTTACACAAACCTGTGGGGCGACTTCGCCTAAAGCGCCTACTGTTGGCAGTCGCCTCTTGGGTCTGAAATGGGCGACTGAAGTCGCCCCCACAGGTTTTAGAACCGCTTGTTTCGACGGTTGAACAGGCAAACTGCGTAAGTCCTGACCCTATCAGTTACCAATCACTATCCCAACCCGACAATGACCAAACCCAGGCACGATTTTTTTTCCACAGGACTCAACGAATCCGATCCCGAAATAGGACAAGCCATTGCCAGCGAATTAAATCGTCAGTACGACCAGATCGAACTGATTGCGTCGGAGAATTTTGTCAGCCGCGCGGTATTGCAGGCGCAGGGCTCCATCCTGACCAACAAGACCGTCGAAGGCTATCCGGGGGCGCGCTATTACGGCGGCGCCGAATTCGCCGATCGCGTCGAACAGCTGGCGATTGACCGGGCCTGCCGTCTGTTCAACTGCCGCTACGCCAACGTACAGCCGCATTCGGGCAGCAATGCCAACCAGGCGGCTTTCCTGGCCCTGCTCGGCTACGGCGATACCATCCTGTCCATGGATGTGGCGGCAGGCGGTCATATCAGCCACGGCCATCCGGCAACCCAGACCGGGCGGCGCTACCGCATCGCCAGCTATGGCGTGAGCCGTGAGGACGAATGCATCGATTATGCCGACGTGCGCCGGCTCGCGCAGGCACACAGACCCAAGCTGATCATTGCCGGCGGCTCGGCCTACAGCCGGATCATTGATTTTCCTTATTTAAAAAAGATCGCCGATGAAGTCGGGGCTTACCTGCTGGTCGATATGGCGCATTTCGCCGGCCTGGTCGCGACCGGTTATTATCCCGATCCGTTTCCGCACGCCCACGTCGTGACCACGACCACCTACAAGAGCTTGCGCGGCGCGCGCGGCGGCCTGATTCTGACCAATGACGAGACTATCGCCCGGAAAATCGCGGCGGCGGTTTTTCCCGGCGTGCAGGGCTCGTTGCTGCTGCATGCGATCGCCGGCAAGGCCGTGTGTCTGGGCGAAGCGCTGCAGCCCGAATTCAAGTCTTATAATGCCCAGGTGCTGGCCAACGCCAGAATCCTGGCCGAGGGGCTGGCGAAGGCGGGGTACCGCATCGTGTCCGGGCAAACCGATACCGGGCTTATGCTGGTCGATTTGACGGCCAAGGGACTTGACGGCGCCCGGGTCGTGGCCGCGCTGGAAAAGGCGGGGCTGACCTGCAACAAGAACCTGATTCCGTTCGATCCGCTGCCGGCCGAGACCGCCTCGGGAATCCGGCTGTCGGCCAATGCCGGCACGACGCGCGGCTTCGGCACGTCCGAGTTTGCGCAAATCGCCGGTTGGATCGCCGAAGTACTGGACGGGCTGGCTGGAAATGCCGGTCATGCGGCTGTGCAAGCCCGTTTCCGCGAGCAGGTTTCAGCCTTGTGCCGGGCTTTTCCGATTTATCCTGAAAGCTGATGTGATGCCTGCGGCGTGCTAACCACGAAGGTCATGAGCATTCTTTGAGGACTGTGAACCTTCGTGTTCTTCGTGGCAAAAATTCCCGGGTTTGCCTAATATTTGCTGAAATTTAACCATTGCATTCCTAAAAGGCTAAGCGCATGAAAACGATACTGTGTTATGGCGATTCCAACACCTGGGGCTATATCCCGGGCCAGGGCCGGCGCTATGCGCCTGACATACGCTGGCCCGGCATTCTGAGCCGCGAACTCGGCGATGATTATCGTATTGTCGAGGAGGGCCTCAGCGGGCGCTATACGGTCTGGGACGAGCCGTTCCGGCCCGGCCGCAACGGCGCGGCACTGCTGCTGCCGCTGCTGCAATCGCACGCGCCGCTGGACCTGGTGATCCTGATGCTGGGCACGAACGACGTGCTGCATTTCAGGGATAATACGGCGTTCGACGCGGCGCGCGGCGCGGAAATATTGGTCGATATCGTGCAAAGAAGCAGTTGCGGCGTGGATGATTTGCCGCCTGATGTGCTATTGGTCAGTCCGCCCAAAATCACCCGGCTCTCCGCCGAACTGAGCCTGAAGTGCCATGGCGAGCCTGATAAGTCGGCCGAGTTCGTGCAATATTACGCCGCTGTCGCCAGCGCCGCTGGATGTTATTTCATCGATGCCGCCGAGTATTGCAATCCGACCCCCGTCGATGGCGTGCATCTGGATGAAGCCGGGCATTTGGCGTTGGGTTTGGCGATGGCCGCAAAAGTGCAGGCCTGTGTATAAGCAGACCGAATAAGAGAAGCGTTTTCGTCAGAGCAATTGTTACCGGTTTCCCTGGCGCGGGTGTTCATGCGGGTTGCCGCGGTCGGGACGCTGTCTTCGGTCTTGTCTTGGCGCCGCCATTTTTCTGCCATTTTCCCGATTCCCGTTATGTTGGCGATTATTATTCCAGGATCTTTGTTGCCCGGTACGGTTCGGCATGCGGCGTTGTTCCCGGCGCGGGTTAGGATTTTCGTTTTTTCTGCCGTTGAATTGCCCGCGATCAGGGCGGCCGGTTACAGGTGCTGTATAATTGCGCCGCGGTTTTCCTCCCTGCCAATTGTCCTCCCGGAAGCGCTGCTGCTGATCATGATTCGGTTTTCCGTGATTTTCCTTGCGGGACCGGTCGATTCTGTGTTCCCAGCGCGGATTGCCCCACTGAGGTGTGTTATTTAGCTTGCGATCGGAATGGTAATGGTTGCCAAGCTCAGGAGACGGTGGCCTGCGGTGATCGGCCTGCCAACGCGGACGGTAGTGATCATGAAGATGATTGATGCCGGGAGTATAGTAACTGTAACCCGGCCCGCCTTGATAATAAGACCGTTGGACAACCGTGTAACCGCCGCCATAAGATGCGTCGCCAGGATAATACGGTTGAGAATAATGGGCACAGCCATTCAGCAGCAACAAACTGATAAAAAATACCTTTTTAATTAATGCATTCATTTGTTATATCCTTCGATATACGGGGCTGGGCTAGACAATAAAAGAAGGAGGCTGAATGAGAGATGAACTGACCACACGGATCGTTTTGCCGATAAACAAAATGTAAAACGGCAGGCATTTACACATAATACCGATATTGATAAGGAATAAGATGAAACATAAAGTAGTCGATGCACTCATTTCCCCCGAAGGCCGTCTCGACGTGCTGTCCAAGGTTGAAGTCAGCAAACTGCTGGATACCAGCCAGGGCGGACTCTACCAGGTATTCCGCAACTGTTCGCTGGCGGTGCTGAACTGCGGCAGCGCCATGGATGACGGCAAGGAACTGCTGGAACGGTACGCGTCTTTTGATATTCACGTGGTTCAGGAAGAGCGCGGCATCAAACTGGAATTGACCGGCGCGCCCGCGCACGCCTTTGTTGACGGCAAGATGATTAAAGGCATCAATGAACACCTGTTCGCCGTGCTGCGCGACATTGTTTATATCAGCGACGAGATTAACGACAATCCGAAAATCAACCTGGAAACTACGGACGGCATCACCAACGCCGTTTTTCATATTCTGCGCAACGCCAACATCCTGCGTCCGATGACCAACCCGAACCTGGTCGTGTGCTGGGGCGGACACTCGATCGACCGCATAGAATACGATTACTCCAAACAGGTCGGGCATGAAATGGGCCTGCGCGGCCTGGACATCTGCACCGGCTGCGGGCCGGGAGCGATGAAAGGGCCGATGAAGGGTGCCGCCGTCGGCCACTCCAAGCAGCGCATCAAGAACGGCCAGTATCTGGGCATCTCAGAGCCGGGCATTATTGCGGCCGAATCGCCGAATCCGATCGTGAACGATCTGGTGATCATGCCGGATATCGAAAAGCGTCTGGAAGCCTTCGTGCGCACCGGGCATGGTATCATCGTATTCCCTGGCGGCGCCGGCACGGCCGAGGAAATCCTTTATATCCTGGGTGTCCTGCTGCATCCCGATAATGAAGACATGCCGTTTCCGCTGATCTTTACCGGCCCCGACAGCGCCATAGACTATTTCGATGAAATCGACCGTTTTATCGCCGGCACGCTGGGCCCTAAAGCGCGGCAGCGTTATCAGATTATTGTCGACAATCCTGTGCAGGTCGCGCGCGAAATGCATGAGGGCATCAAACAGGTGCGCAGTTTCCGTAAGGAAAAAGGCGATGCCTATTATTTCAACTGGTCATTGAAAGTTGATCCGGCCTTCCAGCAGCCGTTTATTCCCACGCATGAAAACATGCGCAACCTGGCGCTGCACAGGAACCAGGAACCGCATGTGCTGGCCGCCAACCTGCGCCGGGCTTTCTCGGGCATCGTCGCCGGCAACGTCAAGGCCGACGGTATTCGTACGGTCGAGCAATACGGTCATTTCGAAATTCGCGGCGACGCCGGCATCATGGCGTTGATGGATTCCCTGCTGGCGTCGTTCGTCGCGCAACAGCGCATGAAATTGCCCGGCAAGGCCTATACGCCCTGTTATCGCGTCATTAAATAAGGGCATTTGGTACAATGGGCAGGACTCAGTCTTGCCCCCTTTGTTTTATGAAAGTCATCTTAACGGAAAAGCCGTCCGTCGCCCGCGACATAGCCCGCTGCCTGAATATCCGCGACAAGCGCGACGGCTATTTCGAGGGCAACGGCTACCGGATCACCTGGGCGTTCGGGCATCTGGTCGAACTGAAAGAACCGGACGACTATCACAAGGAATGGAAGCGCTGGTCTTTGGAATCGCTGCCCATCATCCCGGAAAAATTCGGCCTGAAGGCGCGCGGCGACGCCTCGGCCAAAAAACAGCTCAATACCATCAAGCAATTGTTCAAGGCGGCCGATGAAATCATCTGCGCGACCGACGCGGGAAGGGAAGGCGAGCTGATCTTCCGCTACATCCTGTCCTGGAGCCAGTGCCTGAGCAAGCCATTCAAACGCCTGTGGATCAGCTCTTTGACGGATGATGCCATACGCAAAGGCTTCGCCCAGTTGCAGGACGGCAGGCTTTACGACAATCTCTACCGTGCCGCCAAATGCCGCAGCGAATCCGACTGGATCGTCGGCCTGAACGCCACGCGGCTTTATACGCTGAAATTCGGCCAGAAGGGCACGCTGTGGACCATCGGCCGCGTGCAGACCCCGGTGCTGGCGCTGATCGTGCAGCGCGATGCCGAGATCGCCAATTTCATCCCCAAGGATTTCTGGGAATTGCAGACGCTGTACCGCGAGGCGGTTTTCCAGTACGTCGGCGGACGTTTCGACCGGCAGGCCGATGCCGAAGCGCTGCTGAGCCGGATCGACGGGCACGAATTCCGGATTACCGACGTCAAGGGCAAAAAGGAGACGGTCAACCCGCCCTTGCTGTACGATCTGACCGATCTGCAAAAAGACATGAGCATCCGTCATGGTTTCACGGCTGACCGTACCCTGACCTGCGCGCAGCAGTTGTACGAGAAAAAGCACATCACCTATCCGCGCACGGACAGTCGTTATTTAACTAATGACATGAAAGCCGGCATGAAGCCGCTGCTGGAGAAACTGCGCGGGCCGTTCGGGCCGCAGATAGCGCCGCTCGACCTGGACAAATTGGCGCTGAGCGCGCGTTATTTCAATAATGCCAAGGTCACCGATCACCACGCCATCATCCCGACCACGACGCTGCCCGGCACGCTGTCCCACGATGAGGAAAAACTCTACCAGGCCATCGCCATACGCTTCATCGCCGCCTTTTACCCGCCCTGCCTCAAGCAGGTCACGACGGTGCAGGGCGAGACCAACCAGGTGAAATTCAAGGCCATCGGCACGGTGATCGTGTCGCCGGGCTGGCAGGCGCTGTACAAAAACGACGGCAAAAAGGACAAGGAGCAAAAGATTCTGCCCGAATTCACGCAGGGCGAGACGGGGCCGCATCAGCCCTCGGTCAGCCAGGGCAAGACCACGCCGCCCAAGCCGTACACCGAAGCGACCTTGTTGAGCATCATGGAATCAGCCGGCAAGACCTGCGACGATGAAACGCTCAAGGAAGCGCTGAAGGAAAAAGGCCTCGGAACACCGGCGACCCGAGCTGCCATCATTGAAACGCTGATCAGGCGCCGCTACATCGAACGGCAGAAGAAAAACCTGCTCAGCACCGAGTCGGGCCGCCATCTGATCGGTCTCATCGCCGATGACCGGCTGAAATCGGCGGCCATGACCGGCGAATGGGAATCCAAACTCAAGCAGATAGAACAGAGCGCTTATGATCCCGACCGGTTCATGGCCGAGATCATCCAGTTCACGCAAAAAATCAAGGACGAATCGACCCGGCCGCTTTACGATGCGGGCAGGCTGGGCGATTGCCCGCTGTGCCATAAGCCGGTCATTGAAGGCCGGAAAGGCTACGGTTGCAGCGGCTGGAAGGACGGTTGCCAATTCGTGCTATGGAAACAGACATATGGCGTGCCGATCACGCATGATCTGGCCAGTCAGTTGCTACAGCTTGGCCGGACCCTGCAGGCTGTCGCCGTTCATATCGACGATAACGTCTTCAATGCCCAACTGACCCTGAACGGGCAGGGCGAGACCGGCTATATCAAAGCCAAAGTCCAGATGCAGCCGGCCGAAAGGGAAGCCATTGCCGCCTGCCCGTTATGCAGCGGCCGCATCATCGAAACGGCCAAGGCTTACAGTTGCAGCGAATGGCGCAACGGCTGCAAGGCCGTGATCTGGAAAACCATCGCGCATAAAAAAATCACGGTCGCGATGGCGAAAAAAATGCTCAATACCGGTCAGACAGGCGTGTTGAAAGGCTTTAAATCGGCCAAGGGCACGGCTTTCGATGCCAACCTGAAATTCGTCGACGGCAAGGTTCAGATGGATTTTGCCAGCCGGCCAAGCAAACCGGTTTGAGGTTTCGGTATAATAGTCACTTAAATCAATCACGAGAGAAACAATGAGCAACGTATTCAGTTTTACAGGCACTGTCGGCCGGGACGCGGAAGTCCGGTATCTACCATCGGGCCAAGCCGTGTTGAATGTCACGGTAGCCAACAATATCGGTTTCGGCGACAAGCAGCAGACGCTGTGGGTGCGAGTGGCATTATGGGGCAAGCGTGCCGAAGGCCAACTGCAGAATTATCTGAAAAAAGGCCAGCATGTGTTCGTCTCCGGCGAACTGACTCAGAGGGAATATCAGGCCAATGACGGCTCAACCAGGACCAGCCTGGAAGTGAACGCCAATATTCTGGATCTGGTCGGCGGCCGTAATGCCGAAAGCAGGCAAAGCGAGCCGCAGTACCAGCAAGGGGGCAGACAAAATTCGTCATCGAGCGTGCGCGAACCCGCATCGCCTCAACAGGGCGGCGGTTATGACAATTTCGACGCGCCGTATGATGACGATATTCCTTTTTAGAGGATACCTGAGACTGGTTTTGTAAATAATACAAATAAGCCCCTGATTAAAGGGGCTTTTTTTGTGCTAAAGAAAATTAATGTTCAGTTTCTCTATGGCCTTATTCAGAACGTTTACCTGTTATGTAGACGCATGGGCAGAATTTTTAAAGACATTCCGGCATTCATCGGCATCAATTCCACAGCCATATACTAAGATTGGATCGTCAATCATGTCCCTGTTTAAACATAGGATGTGCCGACGCGAGCGATGCATTTCACCGCGTCGCCTGGAACGCCTGTTTTTGGCTGATGCATCCTATGCAGGATTCTAATTTCAGGCAGTCATTTTTAGCCGAATCCTAAGCGTACTTTAATCTCGCCAATATATCCTGATTAAGTTCGCATCCTCTGAAGCAGCATGTCTTGGCATTGCGTCATCATGGCTGGAAAGGCGACCGCGCCAATCTGTCCCGCTAACTGAAACTACAGCAGTACGGTTTTACCCTTTTCAAAATCCCTGACAAGAAGTTATTTGTCCCTTTATGAAAAATCCTCATTCGAAAGTTAAATTGCTGCCCAGCAAGCCGCTGGCCTTTCTCTGGCATTATATCGGTGCACGCCCCTGGCATTTTGGTGGTCTGATGATCATTATCTTTGGTGCCGCAAGCTGCGCGATCGCAGTTCAGTACGGCATGAAGCTGCTGGTTGACGCCATGGCCGGCGGCGATCGCGTCCATACTGCCGTCTGGTACGCCTTGGGGCTATTGATCGGCCTGATCGTCATCGAGAACACCCTTCTGCGTCTAAGCGGCTGGCTCGGCTGCCGCACAATCCTGGCCAGTTGCGTGGACATGCGCATTGACTTGTTCAAATACCTGACCGGCCACTCGATGCGCTACTTCCATGAGCATCCGAGCGGGTCATTGGGTAATCGCATCTCCTCGATCGCCGGTGCGGTCGAGGCGGTCTACGGAGGGCTGATCTGGAGGATCATGCCGCCCATCGTCGATTTCCTCGGCGCCATGGTTGTGCTGTTCAGTGTCGACCAGCGCATGGCGTTGACGCTGTTCGGCTTCGCGATCACGGTCTCCGCGCTGATCACCGGCCTCGGCATCCGCGGCCGTGCAAAACACCAACACTATGCGACTCAGGCCTCAAGGGTCGGCGGCGAACTGGTGGATGCCGTGTCCAACGCCTGGACCATCAAGGCCTTTTCGGCGCGCAGCCGCGAAAGCGAACGCCTCGCTCAGTTGTTTGGCGAAGAAGCGCACGCCCATCGGCGCAGCTGGATGCATGTGGAGCTGGCCCGGGTATTACATGATATCTGCCTGTCGCTGATGGCCGGCGGCATGCTGGTATGGGCCATCAATTTGTGGCTGGCCGGCGCCGTCACCACCGGTGATGTGGTCATGGTCAGCGCGCTGAGCTTCCGCATCCTGCACGGCTCGCGGGATTTGGCCCTGGCGCTGGTGGACAGTACGCAGAAGATCGGCGCTATTGCCGATACCCTGCGCATCATCAACCAGCCGCACGACCTGGAAGATCCCGTGCCTCGGCTGGCCCTGAACCAAGGCCGCATCGACTTTGAGAATATCCGCTTCATCTATCGGGGCCGCCGCGAGGTATTCAAGGATTTCAGTCTGCACATTCCAGCCGGACAGAAGGTCGGTATTGTCGGCTCATCCGGTGCCGGCAAGTCCACTTTGATCAGCCTGATCCAGCGCCTTGATGATGTACAGGACGGGCATATCCTGATCGACGGGCAGGATATCCGCAGCGTCAGTCAGGACAGCCTGCGCGAGAAAATCGCCGTGGTGCCGCAGGAGACCGCGCTGTTCAACCGTAGCATCCTCGAGAACATCCGCTACGGCCGTCCCGATGCGAGCGATGAAGAAGTCTATGAAGCGGCGCGGCACGCCTTCTGCGACGGATTCATCCGCGAACTGCCGAACGGGTATCGGACCGTGGTCGGCGAACGCGGCGTGATGCTGTCCGGCGGCCAGCGCCAGCGTCTGGGGATTGCCCGCGCTTTCCTGAAGGATGCGCCGATCCTGATCCTGGATGAAGCCACTTCGGCGCTGGATACCCAGGCCGAGGCGGAAATCCAGGCGGCGCTGAGCGAACTGATGCAAGGCCGCACGGTGCTGGCGGTGGCGCACCGTCTATCGACGCTGTCCGGCTTCGACCATATCGTCGTGCTTCATCAGGGGCGCATCATCGAAAGCGGGTCGCCTCATGAGCTACGCCAGAGTGGCGGCGCATTTGACACGCTCTGGCGCCTGCAGGCGGAAGGCTTCAACAGGGAGCCGGATATTCACCTGAAACCGAAAAAGAAAGGATCCGACAATATACGGTCGTTGAGTTACGACACCGAGTAGATGCCAGGACGGCATTTACAACGCTCTAAGTGGGAGCGATGCCTTTATGCCCTTTAGGGTACACATCGCGACTTGTCAGAGTGAACCATGTTCTGCCAAGCGCGGCTGTTATATGCGCAGGTGAGAATAGTGCGAATACCCTGAAGGGCACAAGTACCCATAGGGCATAAACGCATTCGCACTTACAATTTACCTAACCATAATTAAATTGACTGGCTGCTAGCTTACAGCCGAAGGTTCGCCATATCGGATGAACTCTCGCTTCCCGGGGATTCCTTCGGTAACCACCTTCCACACATCGCCATCAAGTGCCTGGTATTCCCGGAAACTGCACGGCACGCCTTGCGCCTCTATGATATTCGCCCTGTCCATGAGGTGGAAATGAAGATGGGGCGCCGTCGAGTTGCCGGAGTGACCGACATCAGCAAGATGTTGGCCAGCCGTCACCTGATCGCCTTCGTGAACCTGCACGGAACCGCACCGCGCATGGGCAAAGAAAGCGTAAATTTCCTCGTCCCTCATTTTCAGGGTTACATGGTTCCCCAGGACAGACCTGAGATCTTTCGTCTTCTCCGGATCGAAGAACAGCGTATTCTTCAGGACCACTGCAAAATCCGTCAGCAGGTGTAGCCGCTTTCTTTCCGCCCACCCGTCTTTCGCCGTCACGATCGTGCCGTCAAAGGGAGCATGAATCGGTTCTCCCCAACCATAGCAGTCTTCAAGGCGGATACCGAACAGCACATAGGCGGTGAGCGAAGGACGGAAGAACTTCCAGTCTTCCCTCTCTCTTTCGATCCGCACAAAGTCATACGCGAATCGCTGGCCGAGCCGATTGCTGCCGTGGCTCGGTATCCGCTCTGCCGGCGTACTCCCGGCTACCCATTCCCCACGCAATGGGAAATCTACAATTACGCGCTCAGGTTCTGCAGTCAAGATTGTCAAGGATTACACTCCAGCGTTAGGTTTTCTATACGGCATAACCAACATTTCATGCATGATAAACGGGCCGGGATTATTCCAAAAGACTTATTTCTAATGGCTGGAATACGGCTCTCGTCCGACATTTAAGATGATTCAAAGGCTGATTTGGGCTGGGAACGGCCAATCCTGTCAATATTCAAGTATAAGGGCCTCGCGCTGCCGTGGCGTATGCCGGCGCAGTCAGACGATGCAGCGCCAATCTTCCGCCCGCACTTTGGTTTGGTAATCAAAGTCAGGCGGATGGTTCCATTGTTTGTGTCACCCGACAAAAAATTACATTTCACCGGCCGCCGCGCTCGGGGATGCTGAGATCGGGTGGCGGCAGAACAAGGAATCCCTCCGGCACCAGAGCGGTCGCCAACATCACTTCATTGATGTCGCGATGCTCGGACCAGGTCTGGGTCCGTCTCTGCTCAGGGGCGCGCCAGAAAGATTCGATCCTTTCGCCAACGGGCACATACTGCGTCAGCTCACGCAGCCGCAGGCGCACGAGTTCATACAGCCGCCGGTTCAGATCATCGTTCATGTGGAATTTAATCGGATCGCGGTTGGCCGCTTCCGCCATCAATCGCACCGCTTGCAGCCCGATGGCCAGGCCGAGTTCGCGAAAGGCGAGCCGATATTCCGCCGGAAGTTGCAGTTCGCTACCCGCTGTGTAGGAGCGCAGCCCCGCGAGCGATGCCTCGAGCATGACTTCAAGAAGATGCAGGTCCGCCATGCTCCCTTGCCGCAGCAACTGCTCCAGGCGGTAGGCGTCCATCAGCAGGCCGCCGATCCCGAGCGGATCGGCTGTTGTTAAATCATCCATGGCAATCATGGCTTTAGCCTGCCGGATCTCATCGCTGAGCCAGGGGCCGGCATTCTCTCGCGGAAACTCGTCAGCGGCAGCATGCAGTTGAACGTAGGTGACGTAACTGTCCAGCGGATCGTGCTGGCCCATGGAGACGACGAGCGGCCGCTTCAGGTCGATACTCATTTTCCAATGCATCCGTCGCGGGCCGCCCGCCGGGGGAAGGTAGGTGAACGCATGGTGCGCGGTTTCGGCGAGTTCCCGCGCCCAGGCATTGAACCGAGGCTGCCCCGTCGAACGCGACAACCGGTCGAGCGCGTGCATCCATTTGGTCAGGTAGTGAAAGTACTGGCCGTCGCGGTCCCATTCCAGCCGCTCGTCAAAGGCTTGGCCGGGCTTGCGCTCGGGTAAACTTTTGCCGATCCGAAGCCCGCCACGGGTCGGGTGCTGCTCTCCCTCTTGCTCGCTCAGTCCGCTGATCCATCCCGTGCGCGAATCGTCGCCACGATGTCGCCCCAGCGTGTGATGCACGCGGTCAACCAGGCGCAGAGCCAGTTCCGTGTAACGCCGCTTTCCGGTCGCGCGCGACAGGCCGAGAAAGTTGCAGACCGCGAAGGCATCCGTCCACAGGTAGCGCTGCTGGGGACGCTTGGAACTCAGTCCGGTGCGTTCCGCAAAGCCGGTCATCAGCTCGACAGCTTCTCGTACACGGGAATCCGGCATGGTTCTAATCTCCTCTTGCGGGCCCGCAACCGCCGTCGCGAGTGAAAGAAATAAAATTATCAGATAGGCAAAACTGCGCATCGGCGAGGCATTCCTATGAGATAGGCTTGATAACGTTTCTTAACGGCACATAAAAAAAGCTCCCGATTAACGGGAGCGAGGTGGTTGCTATGGTACTGCTATGATCAAGTTTCTTACCCTACTGACATCATGGAACTGTTTGCGTTTCGTCAAGCTGTAGCTGATGCGGTTAAAAAAGTGCGGATACCCTGAAGGGCGCAAGTACCCATAGGCATAAATAAATCCGCACCTACACCGGAAATTCATCCGCGCACTTGAGGACGTTATTTTATGCGCGTTCCTAAGTACTTGGTCATGGCAGAGGAGTGATCGCCCGTGTTTGAAAACAGTCAGGCTACACGGGTCATTGCGAAAAAAGCGGGCCCCGATTGATGGCGGCTCGATGAAGCGGGCGGCGATCAGGCGCCGGTTCGATCATAATCCGCTTTCGAGCGTTTTTAATTTCTCAAGGTAATACGGTTTTAATTTATAAATCTTGGCGGGCCGGGAGGCGCCTTGCCTTGATAATGCCCCCGCTATTTCTTCAATCACATCCATTTCCGCTATCTTCCGCCGGAAAGACACTTTATTCAGTGTGTCGCCAAGACAGATTTCATAGATTTTTTGCAACGTCGGCAAGGTAAAAGTCTCGCCTGCCAAAAAGCAGGGCAGGGAAGAATATTGCGCCTTGTTCCTGATACGGTTGACCGTCGTCTTTATAATGTTCAGGTGGTCGAAAGGCAGGTCTTTCAAGTCATCAATGTCGACCAGCGACAGCTGGGGATTGTTCGCCGCTTCGATCACGTCCAATGACACCAGGGCAAAATACACCACGGACACCGACCAGCCTCTCGGATCCCGGAATTTGCCCGAAAAAGTCTCCAACTGCTCCAGATAAGGCGGGCGTATGCCCGTTTTAGTCTTTAACACCCGCAGAGCGCTGTCCAGGCAGTCGTTATCTTCCTGTTCATGCACATAGCCGCCAGGCAACGCATCATAACCTTGAAAGGGCGGGGTTTCGCGTTTCACCAGCGCCACATGCAGCTTGTCGTTCCTGATAGTCAACAGGACCACATCAATGGTTTGGATAATGGGTGAGGTCATAATAAAAGCCTAGTTAGTTACATTTTTATACTAAAGAAAAGGCAATGATTGTCAAGACAAGAAAAAGCGCTGATTTTTTATTGAATATATAGTTGCAAATTGAAACTAAGTAAACTATGCTTAATCCCAACTTCTAAAGGAATCAGGGAGACTCAATGAAAAAGCACATTCAACTGGTTATTATCGACGCGCAAAATGATTTTTGCGATTTGCCGGCCGCCTATTGCCCAACGGTCCAGGGCGTCGGCTACAAGCCTGCATTGCCGGTATCCGGCGCGCATCAGGACTGCCTGAGAATAGCCAGGCTGATCAATGAGGGCGGCGCCGGAATTACCACGATCGAGGCCTTCATGGATACGCACCAGTACCTGGACATAGGGCACGTGTCTTTCTGGATGGACGCCGATGGGCAGGTGTTGACCGAGGCGTCCAGGATCACCTTGAATGAGATCATGGAAAAAAAATGCCGTCCGCGCATGGCCGGGGTGACGGAACAGCTCATAGCCTATTTCGGACAGCTTGAACAGGCAGGGCTCGATGCCATTTATGCATGGCCGGTCCATTGCCAGATTGGGTCATTCGGCCACAACATGCATGCCGATATTCTGGCCGCGTGCACGGGCTGGGAAAGGCAGCAATTAAAGCATGTCGAGTATATCCAAAAGGGCGAGGATCCCTGGTCGGAACACTATTCGGCACTGCAGGCGGAAGTGGCTGACCCGGACAAGCCTTCCACTTTACTGAGACAGGCTTCCATCGATAAGTACCAGTCGGCGGATCTGGTGCTTTTTACCGGGGAGGCGAGCAGTCATTGCGTCAGCAAGACCCTTTTGGATGCGGTGAATAACCTTGGCATTGAGTGCCGGGAAAAGCTGGTGGTGTTGACCGATTGCATGAGCGCAATCCCCGGTTACGAAGCAAAAACCCGGGAAATTTTTAACGAAATGGCGGCGATGGGGCTTCGGATGACGACTTCGGAAGCGATTCTGCCGGAATTAATGGCAAACACACAATAAGGACATAGGGAGACAGACCGATGATCGTGAAAAGTTTACTGGAAAACGACATGTACAAGTTCACCATGTGGCAGGCGATGCTGCATAACAATCCCGGCGCCATGGCCGGATACAGGTTCTTGTGCCGGAGCACGCCGGAGTATCCGTTATCGCAACTGGCCGGCGATCTCAATAACGAACTGGACCATTTGTGCACGCTGTCTTTTCAACAGGATGAACTGGACTACCTGAAATCCTTGCAACTGTTCAGCGCTGACTTTATCGCCTTTCTTACCATTTTCAGATTTCAAAGGGATTTCATCAGGGTGGCGGTTGAAAAAGACACCTTGATGATCGAAGCCGAAGGTCCGCAAATCCATATCATGGGCTTTGAAATATTTTGTTTATACCTGGTGTCCGAGCTGTATTTCCGGCGCTTTGACCAGGCGGCACTGCTCCGGGAAAGCCGCAGCCGGCTGCGGCAGAAAATCGGGCTGATCAAGCAGTATCAATTCAACAGGAAACATCCCTTCGAGTTTTTCGATTTCGGCTTGAGAAGACGCTGGTCAGGCGCGTGGCAGGATGAGACGGTCCAGACCTTGAAAGCTGAACTGCCGGCCTGTTTTAAAGGCACCTCCAACGTTTATCTGGCAAAAAAATACAATCTCACGCCGACGGGCACGATGGCGCATGAATACCTGCAATCCTATCAGGCGAGTGGGTACAACCTGCGTGATTTCCAGAAAAAGGCCCTGACGGATTGGCTGAAGGAGTTTAACGGCAGCCTGGCGATCGCCTTGACCGATACGATCAGCATGGATGCTTTCCTGAATGATTTTGACCGGCCGCTTGCCAGTTTGTACGAAGGCATGCGCCATGATTCCTCCTGTCCTTTTACCTGGGGCGAAAAAGCGCTGGCGCATTATGCGAAATTGAATATCGATGCCGACACCAAGCGCCTGGTTTTTTCCGATGGCCTGGATTTTCCGCTGGCTTTGAAGTTATACGAGCACTTTGCCGACCGCATTAAAGTCGGCCACGGCATCGGCACTCATCTCACCAATGATGCAGGGATCAGACCGTTAAATATCGTCATGAAACTGATGAACCTAAACGGCCGGCCCGTCGCCAAGCTCTCCGATGCGCCCGGAAAAACGCTCTGCGAGGATGACGTTTATGTGGCTTATCTGAAACAGATTTTTAACTACGCCGCATAAACAGGGATAAATGGCATGATCAAAATTGCAATCAACCAAATGAATTCAACCGTTGCTGATTTTCAAGGCAATGCGGCAACCATGAAGGATGCCATGAAACAGGCGGCTCAAAACAGTTCGGATTTACTGGTGTTTCCGGAACTGTCGCTTTGCGGCTATTACCCTTATGACCTGATCGACGAACCTTTCTTCCTGAAACAGGCCGATCATGCCTTGATGGATCTGCTGGCGTTTTCAAAACAGGTCCCGTCGTTGACGGCCATTATCGGCACGGTCCGTCACAACCCGGGCCAGGGCAAGCCTTTTCATAACGCCCTGGTGGCGATCAGCAACGGGGCCATTGTGACCGAGTATTACAAGCAATTGTTGCCCACCTATAACGTCTTTGATGAAAGACGGCATTTCGAGCCCGGCCCCGTGGCTCCCTGTGTCATCACGATTGGCGCCGCCAAAATAGGACTGATCATCTGTGAAGACGGCTGGAACGACAGCGAAACCGAATACAGGGAAAACCCCTTCAGGCAGTTGATGGCGCAAATGCCCGATCTGGTGGTCAGCATCAACGCCAGCCCGTCCAACATCGGCAAACGCGAGCAACGCCACGACATCATGTCCAGTGTCGCCGCGCGTTACCAGCGGCCCTTGCTGTATGTGAACTCGGTGGGCGGACAGGATAGCCTGGTGTTCGACGGGGCGTCATTCGCCATGGATAGGAACGGGGCGCTGATTTTCGAAGCGGTGCGTTTTGGCGCCAGCCAGGAATACCTGGCGTTTGATGCCAGGGAAACGGGCTTCCTGTCGCGCGCCGGCAGTATTGGCGCCATGTCCGACAATGAACTGGCTTTCAGCCAGATTGTATTGGGGCTAAGGGATTACGCGCGCCGCTGCGGGTTCAGGAAAGCGGTGGTCGGATCATCGGGCGGCATCGACTCGGCCTTGACGCTGGCCCTGGCGACGGAAGCATTAGGCGCGGAGAATGTGACAGCGATCACCATGCCCTCGGTTTTTTCCAGCGAGGGCTCGATAACGGATTCCGAAGCGCTGTGCAACAACCTGGGGATTGAACTGATCCGCCATCCTATCAAGGCCCTGGTGGAGCAATATGCCAGGGATTTCGGTTCGGCTTTTGACAGAACCTTGAAAGGACTGACCTTGGAGAACCTGCAAGCCCGTATTCGCGGCACGATTTTGATGGAGTATTCCAATGAGTTCGGAGCATTGTTATTATCGACAGGCAATAAGTCCGAGATATCCGTCGGTTATTGCACGTTGTATGGCGATACCAACGGCGGTTTGAATCTGATTGGGGATCTTTATAAAACCGAGGTTTATCGTTTGTCCCGATATATCAATGACCGGGCCGGGCGGGAACTGATTCCTTCGGACATCATCAGCAAGGAACCTTCCGCGGAGCTGGCGCCCGATCAGAAAGACACGGACAGCCTGCCTCCCTATGAAGTACTGGATGAAATCCTGAAATATGTCATCGAAGGCAAGCAATTATCCCAGGCTGAATACCAGCGGGTGAAAGCTTATGTGGGGCGGGTCAATGAAACCAGCCACGGACTGGTCGACAGAATCATAAAAATGATTGCCCGCAATGAATACAAACGCTGCCAGGCGCCGCCGATCATCAGGATTCGGGCAAGAGCGTTCGGTAATGGCAGGCAAATGCCGATCACGGCAAAATATTAAGGTAGAAGAAAAACGCGCATGAACAAGAAATTCAACGTAGCCGTCGTCATCGGCCGCCACCAGATTTCCCATGTCGGGCATGAACTGTTAAAGCGCAAGGCGCTGGATATCGCCGAGCGGGTGGTCATTATTATCGGCTCATCCTTTCAATCGCGGAATCCGAGAAATCCGTTCAAATGGACCGAGCGCCGGGACATGATTCTTTCGACGCTGTCGGAGGAAGAGCGGGCGCGTACTGCCTGCGTCCCGATCCGCGATTACTACAATGACGATCGCTGGAACGCGGAAGTCAAAAGGATTGTCGGCGAGTACGCCAGCCAGGATATTGCGCTCGTGGGGCATAAAAAAGAACGGGACATCGACACCTACTATCTGGATGACTTTAAGGAATGGAGCTACATACCGGTTGAATCGAATACCAAAATAGACGCCTCGGAGCTGAGATCCGTCTATTTTGAAGCGGAGGATGTGGACGTCTCGCTTTCGGCAATAGCCGACTGGATACTGCCGCCCGTCAAACAGTATTTGAAAGCCTGGTCATTGCGCGCCGAATACCGCGAGCTGGTAAGAGAATATAGAAAAGTGAAGCAGGAACAGGATATGTGGAAAGGAAGCCCTTATCCGGTCATTTTCAGTACGGCCGATGCGCTGGTGAAAATAAACAGTTCCGTGCTGCTGGGCAAAAGAAAGAATTATCCGGGCAAGGGATTGTGGGCGCTGCCCGGCGGCTTTGTCGAAACCGGTGAGCGTGTTTTTACCGCGGCCCTGAGAGAGCTGAAGGAAGAGACCCAGATAGGCCTGATGCCGGTATCGCTGATCAACGACTTCAAAGCCGTTAAAGTGTTTGACCATCCCAAACGCTCCTGTCGCGGCCGCGTGATTACCCATGTCCATTTTTTTGAGTTGAGAGGCGTCAAGTTTCCGGCCATTCAAGCCGCCGATGACCTGGAAGAAGTGGCATGGATAGCGATTGACCGGCTCAACGACATGGAAGAGCTGTTTTTTGAGGATCACTTTCATATCCTTAATGAGTTTTTGGGCTTGCGTTGAAAAACAAGTGTGCTGACCCGGATATTTCATAAAGTGTAAAAGCCTGAATTTGATCCGACAACTTACAAAATCAGTCTTAACTGCACATGATATTGAATGGTTTAAATCGGCCCATTGCACTTTTTCACTCGAATTTTTTGAATGGCGATAATTAGTGCCTGAAAGAAAACTCGCTTTTTTTCATGATTCTGCCAACTCACTGAGCCTAACTCCAGCCATTTTTCGGCGCAGGTCAGTCAATTTCCTCTTTTGGTGGTGCT